>VMGT01000002.1 GCA_007376725.1 Parcubacteria group bacterium Greene1014_15
TGTGTGAAAGACAGAAGCTTCAATCTTGAAGCGGTTTTGTGATGTATGAAAAAACTCCCGCAGCAGGTGTGTGCGGGAGTTTCGTAATTCACAGTACTTACTGCAGAACGTAAAAACTCTGCAACCAGCAGCAATTGGATCGCCACCCGCTTTTTTGACAACGGCGTACAACTTGGCATGATCCTTCGAAATTACAGCGACTACCCCATTGTTAGACGAGATGTGGAATTTCATGGTTCTTTCTCCATTGATTTTTGGACGATACACCAACCCTCGAGCCGAGCGCCTGAATCTAAAAAGATTGTATCACAAAACTATATTTATGTCAAATTTTTCCAATTCAAACAACCTGTGCTACGATAGAGCACATGCTAAAAAAACAGGTCGCAGGAGAGGGTTTCTCCTATATACAATCTTCAGACGGAATAGACGAGTTCCGTCTTGATTCAAACGGTCTCCGCGTGCTCTTTTATGAGGATCACGCGGCACCGGTCGTCAATGTGATGGTCACCTACCACGTAGGGTCCCGTAACGAGGCGGCTGGTTATACCGGCGCCACACACCTCCTTGAACATCTCATGTTCAAGGGTTCAAAAAATTTCAATAAAAAGAACAAAAAACAGATTTGGAATCTCCTTGAAGCGCGGGGAGCGCGCATGAACGCAAGCACCTGGTTCGACCGCACCAACTATTACGAAGTTCTTCCTTCGGAATACCTTGAAGATGCTCTAGCAATCGAGGCAGACCGTATGCGATACGCCTTTATTCGCGAAGAAGACCGTGCCTCGGAAATGACGGTCGTACGAAACGAATTTGAATGGGGAGAGAATAGCCCCTTCGAGGCGCTTGACAAAAACATCTGGGCGACTGCGTATCAGGCGCATCCTTATCATCACTCGACCATCGGTTGGCGCTCTGATATCGAGAATGTCTCGATCAAGCGTCTCAAGGAATTCTATGACACGTTCTATTGGCCGAACAATGCGACGCTCACCGTCATTGGCGATTTCGAGCCGCGTGCGACATTTGAACTCATAGCAAAACACTTCGGAAAACATAAAAAATCTCCGGTAGAGATACCCATCATGTATACCACCGAACCAAAACAAGAAGGACAGCGGCGTGTTGTCGTATCTCGTAACGGCACAACACGCATGATCGGCATTGCACACAAAACACCCGAAGGTAAACACAGAGACACCTACGCGCTGCAGATACTCGCCTCTGTACTTGGACGCGGGCGCACAAGCAGACTCTATCGGCTTTTGATCGACACCGGCCGCGCGGCAAATATCACCCCGTGGGCGATGCCCCTTCACGACAATGGCCTCTTCATGATTTTTGCCACATTGACGCCAAAAGCTACACATGAAGATGTAGAAAACATGGTCATACGCCAATACAAGGAAATCAAAAACAAAGGGGTCACCGAAGCAGAACTTGTAAAAGCACAAACACAAGTCGTCGCAGATGTTGCTCTCGCCCGAGATGGCTACTACAACATCTCAAGCGCCCTCAACGAATCCATCGCCATGGGCGACTGGACATTCTATACAACCTTTAAGGAAAAAATTCTCGGGGTGACTCTCGCAGATGTGCTGCGTGTCGCAAACGCGTATCTCCGCGAAGACCAGAGCACAGTTGGATACTTTATTCCCCAAAAATAGCATGAAACGCCACACAACACTCTCGAAACGACTCACCGAATATCATCCAATGGACGGCATGCGTCTCATTACCGTTCCTACAAATCTTGAAGACGCAATCATCATCCATGGTTCCATCCCCGGCGGTGAAATGTGGAGTCCAAAAGAAAACCCCTGCATATCAATGATGACAATGGAGATGCTTGATGAAGGGACCGCAAGCCTCTCAAAAAAAGAGCTGCGAGAAAAACTTGAGTCGATCGGAGCATCAATTGAATTTAATATTGATACGCATCGCGTGAGTTTTTCTATTCGATGCTTGAAAAAAAACTGCGCCGAGGTCATTGACCTTCTTGCGCGAGAGCTTCGCGAGCCGAGTTTCCCTTCTAAAGACCTTGAGATCGTCAAGACACGACTCGCAAGCCAGATAGACGAAGAAATGGAAAATACGAAATTCCGCGCAGAAACGCGATTTTTGCAATTACTCTATCCCAAAAATCATCCGAATTATCACTACGATGGAGCCGCCCTCAAAAAATTTATTTCAAAAACAAAGAGGCAAGATCTCATAGACTTTCATAAAAGAATATATTACCAACGCGACATTATTATCACTGCCGCGGGAGATATAGACGCAGACGCGCTCAACAACTTATTCAAAACCGCTTTTACATTTTGTACAGAAAACAAACTCCCGCAGCAAGAACAAAATGAGAGAGCTCTCGCCACAACGGCGCGGACTGAAATAATTTCCATTAAAGACAAGGCAAGCGCTGATATTTTCATTGGAGCGCCAATCGGCATGACAAAGACACATAGAGACTATTATCCTTTGACACTCGGCTTCTCCATCCTCGGCGGCACATTTTTCGCGCGGCTTATGAATAATGTTCGCGAGAAGAAAGGTCTTACCTACCGCACACGCGCCGGCGTCGCGGGCGCCGACCACGGACTTGACGGCTATTGGTATGCATTCGCCATGTTCGCTCCAAATCTCCTGAAAAAAGGAGAAGAGGCAGTTAGGTTTGAAATAGAAGATATCATCAAACACGGCGTAACTGCGGAAGAAGTACGTACCCACAAAGAAACCGTTGATGGCTCGTATAAAGTTGCTCTCGCGAGCGCACAAGGCATAAGCGCAGTCCTCCTCGACAATGCCGAGCAGGGGCGGCCGCATGCATTTCTTGACACCTATGTGGATATGATTAACTCCATTACACTCGATCAGGTAAATACTGCTCTGCAAAAGTATGTTCGTCTCGATACTCTGGTTACGGTTATTGCAGGAAGCATTGATAAAGACAAAAACCCTCTCTAGCGATACTATTATGCATATGAAATTACAGGATGTTCGCATAAAATATCTGCGCTTTTTCGAAAGTCAAGGGCATACCACACTGCCTTCTGCATCGCTTGTCCCAGAAAATGACCCGACAACGCTCTTTACCGGCTCTGGCATGCAGCCGCTCCTGCCATTTCTTCTCGGGGAAAAACATCCCCAAGGCGTGCGCCTCGTCAATTCGCAAAAATGTTTTCGAGCTGAAGACATTGATGAAATAGGAGACAACCGCCACACCACTTTTTTTGAAATGCTTGGCAACTGGTCTCTCGGCGACTATTTTAAGCAAGAACAAATTCCGTGGTTTTTTGAATTTCTCACGAAAAAAATCGGTCTTGATCCAAGTAAACTTTATGTCACTGTTTTTGCGGGAGACAAGAAAAATAACATTTCGCGCGACATGGAAGCAGTTGAACTGTGGAAAAAACTTTTTAAGAAACACGGTATTGATGCAAAAGATATCGAAATACTCACCGAACAGCAAGGAGGGGAGCGCGGGATGCAAGGCGGAAGAATTTTCTATTACGACGCAAAAAAGAATTGGTGGAGTCGCGCGGGAGTTCCCGACAATATGCCCTCCGGGGAGCCGGGGGGACCGGATACGGAAGTGTTTTATGACTTTGGAACAAAACACGATACAAAATATGGGAAGCAATGCCATCCCAACTGCGACTGCGAACGATTCATGGAAATCGGCAATTCAGTTTTCATGGAATATATTAAAAATTCCGATGGCACGTTTTCAAGGCTGCCTCAGCATAATGTCGACTTCGGGGGAGGACTCGAACGTATCACCGCGACAAGCAACAATAATGCCGACATCTTTAAGGTTGATGCGCTCGATATAGTCATCAAACATATAGAAAAACTTTCAAATACTGCATATGAAAGCGAGCACTTGAGATCGTTTCGTATCATTGCCGATCATCTTCGCGCAGCTGTCTTCATGATCGCTGACGGTGTCATCCCGACAAACACCGAGGCGGGATATTTTGCTCGAAGACTGCTTCGCCGAGCAATGCTCCACATGGACACTCTTGGTATGCCGAAAAATACACTTACTCTTCTTGTTCCCGACATTACGAACGCATACGCAAAAGCATATCCAGTCCTCCAAGAACGCGAACAGAATATTCAAATGGAAATACAAGAGGAGGAAGAACGCTTTAGAAAAACTCTTCAGAAAGGCCTGCACGAATTTCAAAAGATCACCACAAAGGAAATCAGTGGCGAGGCAGCATTTGATCTCTATCAAACATACGGCTTTCCTATTGAAGTGACAGAAGAACTCGCGCGCAAAAAAAATGTGCGTGTCAACCGCAAAGAATTCGACGAAAAAATGAAACGCCACCAAGAAGCATCACGTATCGGGGCCGAAAAGAAATTCAAGGGCGGCCTCGCCGACCACAGCGATATGTCGGTGAAATATCACACCGCAACGCATCTCTTGCACCAGGCCCTACGCACCGTGCTCGGAACACATGTCTATCAAAAAGGAAGTAACATTACACCCGAACGCTTGCGCTTTGATTTTACCCACGGAGCAAAAATGACCAACGAAGAAAAGAAAAAGGTGGAGGAACTGGTCAACCAAAAAATTCAAGAAGCATTGCCGGTCACATATGAAATCCTGCCAATCGAGGAAGCAAAAAAAAGAGGAGCGATTGGCCTCTTTGATGACCAGTATGGCGATGAAGTGAAAGTATACCAGATGGGGAACAGCGCAACGGGCATATTCAGCATGGAATTCTGCGGCGGCCCCCATGTAGAAAACACAAAAAAACTCGGTGAAGCTGGGAAATTTATCATTCAAAAAGAAGAGGCTGTATCTGCTGGAGTGAGGAGAATCAAAGCTATTTTCAAAAAGTAACCCCTCACACTCTTCAAAATCCCTCCCGCCCTCCCTTTATGAAAGGGAGGAGCTTCCCCTGGTTTCCCCCTTTGCAAAGAGAAAGGGGGATTTACAAGAATCTTATTGAGGAGTGTGAGCAGTTACAAAAAACCTTGATTTTTTGAAAATAGTATCTTACTTACTTAATTAAGTTTAGTTGCTATTCAAAGAATTGAAGAATTGTGCCTGTCCCACGTTTCTGTCCCTGTACCTGTGCATGGAAATTTAAGAGCTCCAACACCAGTGATGTTGGAGCTTTCTTACAGGTTATCTAACCAGACGATGTGGAACGCAACCCGTGAATGAACTCATAACGAATGCCACAATTCGTGCAAAAATATCCATCCCTCACCGCAACAACCGGCTCGTCCGGTTCGACAGGGAGAAACCGTTCACGCGGTGCATCTTCGTACACGATTTTTTCCTGCAAATCCCCCTTGCAAATAATACAAACTTCTGAAGGCTCTACATCGGACATTTCTGGATTTGCCATGATTCCAAGTTCCCTAAGTTCCGAAGGTGTTATTGTAGATGTAATCGTCACCGACGTCGTTCCGTCCGCGTTTTTCCGAGACTTTTCAGCATATATCATGCAATTCATTCCCTTCGAGAGTCGGCTAGCTGGACGATACAGAGTGCGATCCTGGGATAAATTCGTATCGAAGACCGCACTGCGGACAGAAAAAACCATCTACTTTTTTCATCGGTTCGTTCTTGTGTTGTTGCCGCTCATACAGCTTCATGAACTCGTCCTCTTGGCGTGGTCCGATGCGATAAAAATTAAAAGAAGATCGAGGAACAGAAACAATTTTCTCTTCCAATGCGCTTCCGCAAAAGACACACGAACCATCAGAGATCGGGATGTCTTTTTTTTCTCGCGCAACTTCAGTCCTCGGACAACCGTAATCCCCAAACGTGCTACTTCCTGGCATAGCATTCCCCCTCCCTTGAAAATTCTTTATTGTCCAAACTACTGCATATGAAGCTCTTCCAGTTGTTCTTCGAAATCAAGCAGTGCGCGAAGCTCTGCCCGTGTCAGGCGGTCTTTTTTTGAAACATACCGACGGCATTTGAGACTCGCAACAATGTGCGATGCGCTCCAATCAAAAATCCAGAAAGTATAGGACTCAAAGCGCCTTGGATTACCGCATCGGAAACATGAACACAACTTTGGTTGTTCTCGGAAACGAGCGATTTCTTTTGCGTCGTAGTGTTGATTGCGATCCTCGCGAAGACGCCGATGCATATGCACCTGCATTCGCCATCGACGCAACGCGCGACGTTTGACACAAAGACAAAGAACATCTTGATCGCTCTTCTCTTCCATGCAGTACGATCTCCTAACGAGAGTCAATCGTTGTATATATCTCTGATCTCTGAAAAGAAAGTATACACACTTTTTTCCACTGCACAACTGTACTACTTCATTATATACTATATGCAATGGCACTTTTTTCTTTTGCATCGACACAAAAAAGGGAAGTAGCCGTCGTGCTCGACATCGGCAGCGGCTCTGTCGGCGCGTCCATCGTCGTATTTGAAAAAAGGGAACAACCGCGAATTCTGTATTCGACACGTGAAGATATAGCACATTACGAACGGCCCGGGTTCAAACGTTTTTTTAGGGCAATGCTCAATTCACTTGAAATTGCGACAACACGACTCCATCGAGAAGCGCTTGAGAAGAACACGCTTGCGGGCATACACGCTAAGAATATTGAACACGTCTATTGCGTTCTGGCTTCTCCTTGGTATACCGCCACAACAAAAATTCTCCTCTATGAAAAGAGAGCGCCGTTCATGGTAACTCCCGCCCTTATCAACAATCTTGTTGAAGGAAGTATGCATGCATCCACGACAGAAGATCTGCCTGACAAAAGACAGGCGGAACTTGCGATGGGGAAAAATATTGAAAGAAAGGTCATACAAATACTTTTGAACGGCTATGAAACAAGCAAGCCCTATCTTCAAAAGGCCTCGCGCATAGAAGTGGCGCTTTTTACGGCAAACGTTGGCCAGGAGATCGGCAGCAGAATTCAAAGTATCATTCGAAAAACATGGGTGAATCGGAAAATTTCGTTTCATTCGTTCGCGTTGGCATCCTTCATGGTGACGCGCGACCTTTTTCCAAAAGAAAACGATTTTGTGCTCCTTGATGTTACGGGAGAAGTAACCGACATATTTATCGTGAAAAATGGCGTCCTTATTCAATCGTGCTCAATTCCATACGGCAAAAACACTCTGGTTCGTGATATCGCCCGCAGTATGCACAGCATACCCGCGGAATCGCTCTCGATGGTGCGGGAATACACCACCGAGAGCTCTGCCAAGGAAGCGCAGAGCAACATCGAAAAAGCCCTTGGCGAAGCGGGCAACAAATGGGTTTCTCTACTTAGTGCAATTATTTCATATGTTATAGAGACTGAATCTATACCCCGCACGGTATATCTTATGTCAGATCCTGATGTTGGCGCACTCTTTTCGAAATGGGTCAACCAAGAAAATGTCGGCAGAAGAATGCTCGGCAAGCAAGGCTACGAAGTGACGTATCTGACAGAAAAAATGCTTCTTGAACATGTCCAATTCGCCGGAGCAAAAGAGCGAGATTTCTTCATAGGAATTGATGCCATATTTCTGCATGTTCTTTATGCTCTTTCCAACACGTAGATTATACAAAAGATGTACACAACAAATTCTACAGAGAACCTTGGCATACAATTGAATGCATGGTATTATGCAACCTACGATTCACGATTGAGTAGGACTTACACACTTGGCACATTTCTCCGCTTGCTTGCTCCGTTTGCTCCCGCGCTGTATAGGCAATACAGCTTGGTCGCAAGCCTCGCTCGCGCCTCGAACTGCATCCAACTGCGTAAGTCCTATTGAAGTAATTTTTTAGCTTGCTAATTATGCAAAAAAATATCATCCAAGACGTTGTCCCACCACGCAGGTCAATACGACAGATAGTTGTGCCGGGTACACAGGCAGCACGCCCGAGTGATACTGCTATGCCCCAGTCTTCTGCGGGCCAGATAAACAGAAATCGACGTCCGATGTATACAACCACGCCCCCTTCACAGAGAACATCCCATAAAGGAATTTGGGTTGTTGTGTTTCTCGCGATTCTCTTTTTGTATCTCACTCTTGCTGTGTTTTTTGCGGGAGCAATTATTAGAGTGACCCCTCGCGAGCAACAAACAACCATCAACGGGTCTTTCATCGCCAAACAAAATCCCGCACAGTTTGAATTACCGTTTGAAACCATGACGGTGTCTGCGGAAAATACGATGTCGGTTCCCGCAACGGGTGAAAAATATCTTGAACAAAAAGCTTCCGGAAGAATCACCATATACAATGATTACGGCGACTCTCCATTGCGCCTCATTAAAAACACACGTTTTGAGTCACCGAGTGGACTCGTATACCGTATCGCAAACTCAATCATTGTCCCTCCGCAAGAAAAAGTTGATGGGGTTTCGAAACCGGGTATGATTGACGCAGAAGTATATGCCGATACCGCAGGAGCGGAGTACAATCTTGAATCAGGCCTCTTCACAATACCAGGCCTCAAAGACACACCTCAATACAGTGGCTTCTATGCGAAAACAAAAACGCCCATTGCAGGTGGCTTTGACGGCATGACAAAAGTTCTTGATGTTACAAAAGAGACCGAAGCGCGCACTAAACTCCGTACTGATCTCTCCGAGCAATTAAAAGCGCAGGCACACAATGAGGTTCCGGAGGGCTTTGTGTTCTTTGATTCGGCAATCTATCTTGAAGCAACCTCGCTCTTGAACACACCGACCGATACGGATTCATTGGTCCTTGTGGGTGAAAAGGTATCTCTCCATGGCATCATTTTCAATGAAGCGGCGCTTGCGACATATATTGCGCGAAATACTATTCAAAATTTTGATAACGGGAGCGTCCATATTCCTGATATTAAAAAGCTTGTTGTTGAAATAGCTACAGATTACATAGACAAACTCTCCGAAGCAGATACGATTAGGATGACGATCACGGGGACTCCGCTCATCGTATGGAATTTTGAGAAGGAAGAGCTCATAAAGGATCTCGTTGGCAAACCAAAAAAAGAAATCAATACCGTGCTCGGAAAATACCCGGGAATAGCGAAGGCTGAAGTTACCCTGCGGCCCTTTTGGAAAAAATCATTCCCGAGAAAGGCATCAAAAATACGCATTCAAATAGATTCAAAAGAGGTGCGCATCCCTACAGAAAAAACCAAAGAAAGGGTAGATACAGCAGAAAAAACCCCGGAAAAACCAGAGAATGAGTAAAGAAGCATCAATAATAGAGTAGCCCTTGGACAAAAATGACCGTGGGGTTGACCCTCCGCGACCTTTTTGGTACCATGGTTCAGCAATCAAAGAACAGTGCATCCAGTCGACTATAATAATAAGAATAGGGAAGGAGAAAACAGTATTGTAGGAACTGTTGTTGAGGCGTTACCAAATACGCTATTTCGTATTCAAACGGAAACAGGAACTCTTATGATTGCCTATCTTTCGGGCAAAATGAGGTTGCATCGAATACGGGTGCTTGTTGGAGACAAAGTCAAGATTGAACTGGATCCGTATGGGGGAAAAGGACGTATTAATAAGCGGCTCTGAAAGATTTTTACCAGATAAAATAGTAGGATCCATTACAATGTATGAGAGTCAGGGCTTCAGTCCGAAAAAGATGCGCAAGTTGCAAGTCAGTCCGCAGACGCGGGCGTGTTCGTATCGTTTGCGTCAATCCACGGCATAAACAACGTCAAGGATAATAATATACTCATCCATGCGCCTTTTGGGAATCACCATACCGGATACTAAACGAATCGAAATAGCTCTCACGGCACTCTACGGTGTCGGTCGTTCTTCTGCAAAAAGCATCCTAACTGAAGCAAAAATCAACCCGAACAAAAAAACAACCGAGCTTTCAACAGCCGAAGAAGCAGCGATCCGAAAGACACTCGAGACTATGAAACTTGAGGGGGATTTGAAACGAGAGATTGCGGGAAATATCAAACGTCTTAAGGACATCAAGACCTATCGTGGTATACGGCATATGCGCAGATTGCCGTCGCGTGGGCAGCGCACAAAAACAAACTCAAGAACCGTGCGCGGAAACACACGCAAGACTATGGGTTCCGGAAAACGTAAGGCCGAGAAGACATAAACAAGCAACTGAACAACTATGGGCAAAAAGCGTATTGTTAAAAAGACAGGAGAGGGGATGGATAGCGGCAAAAAATCGCGAGCAATTTCACGCACGCCAAAAAAGAAACTTGACGCAGGAACATTGCATATACAATCAACCTACAACAACACCAAGATCCTTCTCGCCGACAAACAAGGCGGGGCGCTTTGTTGGTCCTCAAGCGGATCGCTTGGATTCAAGGGGGCACGCAAAGGAACTCCCTTCGCAGCTGCGAAGGTGGGGGAGTTGATCGGCGATAAAGCGGCGCTCATGGGAATCAAAGAAGTTGACGTCGTCGTAAAAGGCGTCGGAGCGGGAAGAGAATCCTCAATTCGAGGGTTCATTTCGCGCGGCATTAACCTTTCGAGCATTTCAGATCAGACGCCGGTGCCGCACAACGGACCAAAACCGCCAAAACCGCGACGTGTATAATTTGTTTTTTCCATAGATAGTATGAAAATCGGACCAAAATATAAAATCTGCAGACGTCTGGGACCCGGCATTTTTGAAAAATGCGGGACACAGAAGTTTGCGCTCGCGGAAGCGCGATCGACAAAAACTATTCACAAAAAGCGCGGGGGCGGGATGGCCCGTTCCGATTATGGCATACAGCAAAAAGAGAAGCAGCGTGTTCGTTTTACGTATGGCATTACCGAACGCCAGTTTGGAAGTCTCGTTTCAGATGCAGTTGCACACCGCGGAACAACATCCGCAGTGAAATTGTACGAAAACCTTGAGACTCGGCTCGATAATGTTGTTTACCGCATGAATTTTGGCCCAACACGACGCCAGACACGACAAATGGTCGCCCATGGCCATATTCTCGTCAACGGTAAGCGCACTATGGTACCATCGCATCACGTAAAAGTTGGTGATGAGATCAGCATTCGGGAGGGCAGCAAGAAAAAACCACTGTTCGCTATTCTTGACGAACAGCTCAAAACGGCAACAATACCTGCGTGGATCTCACTCAATTCAGAGAAAAAATCTGCGGTCGTGAAGGGTGTTCCGGTTCCAAGCCAGGGAGAAATGGCGTTTGACTTTGCTTCCGTTATTGAGTTCTATAGCCGATAAGAAGAGAAATATCGAGAAGCTGAAAGAACTGCTAGTACTCTGTTAATTTAATTTTCTGCCTACTAGAATTCCTAAATTTCGAGCGAAAATGGAGGATGAGGAAGGAATTGAATCGAGATTCAATGACGACCGAAACTCCATTTGCAGCCGAAATTTAGGGATTGTAGGGCTGAAAATTAAGTTAATAGAGTACTAGACAAATTTCAAAAGAAAGGGTATAATCCAAGTTTGTTCGCATACGACCTATCCACTTTAATTACAACGTATTTAAATACTAATCTATGCCAGATTATAACATTGTCTTGCCTTCAAAACCGAAGGTCGTTCTTGAGGAAAATTTCCGTGGAATGTTTGAAATTGACGGTTTGTATCCGGGATACGGCCATACCCTTGGAAACTCGCTCCGCAGGATCATTTTGTCTTCACTTCCGGGCGCCGCTATCACCAGCGTAAAAATCGATGGCGTGAGCCACGAGTTTTCGACCATTCCAGGCGTGCAAGAGGATATCATTACGATTCTGCTCAACCTCAAGCGCATACGCTTCGCAGTCACAACAGACGAACCACAGACAGTTATGCTCAAAGTAAAAGGCGAGGCAAGCGTGACCGCAGGAGACCTTGAAATTCCAGGGCAAGTTACCGTCCTCAATCCAGAACAAAAGATCGCTACAATCAACAGCAAGAGCACAACGCTCGGGATGGAGCTCACGCTCGAACGAGGCCTTGGTTATGTATCAAAGGAAGCACTCCAAAGAGATCGCGTGGAAATCGGTTCACTTGCGGTTGATGCCATTTTCACGCCAATTCGCCGCGTGAACTACGAAGTTGAGAATATGCGCATCGGCGACCGCACCGACTTCAATCGTCTGCGCATTTTCATTGAAACGGATGGCACGATAACACCTCGTGAGGCGCTTGAGAAATCAATCGAGATCATGATCAACCAGCTTAAGGCAATCGTCGGTTTCAAGGAGGAAGAGATGATCGGATCAACCGTTCCGATGTCTGACGAAGAAAAAGAATCGGCAACAGCTGAAGAGGGCCAAAGTGGTGTTGACAATGAGGCGCTCAAGACGCGTGTTGATTCGCTCGAAGGTCTTTCTTCGCGAACGATCAATGCGCTTACCAACGCAAACATTCGAACCGTTGGTGGTTTAGTGCGCAAAAAAGAGGACGATATCTTGGCCATTGACGGCCTCGGCGCAAAGGGTTTGCAAGAGATCAAACGCGCGCTTGGAAATCTTGGCATTATCTTGAACTAAGAAACTTGCAAAAGATACCGCTCGGAGACATAATGCTCGATCATGAAGCATCATAAAAAAACGAGAAAATTTGGACTTGAAACAAACGAGAGACGAGCGCTCTTACGTTCTCTTGCGCTTGCTTTAATTACCCATGGGCGTATTCAAACAACAGAAGCAAAAGCAAAAGAACTCCGTCCTTTTATTGAACCGCTCGTCACGAAAGCAAAGCAAAACACGGCCGGTACTCGCCGGTATCTTGTAAGCAAGCTTGGCAGCGGCGCACAAGGCCTCCCGATCAAAAAGCTCGTAGATACCATCGCGCCAAAGTATGTTACACGCCCGGGTGGTTACACCCGCGTCATTAAAACTGCTATTCGCATAAGCGATGGCGGCAAAATGGCGGTCATTGAATTTGTATAAGCAAACATGACAACACACCGCATTGATGCAGCAAATAGAAAACTGGGACGTCTCGCGAGTGAGATATCTGTTATTCTTATGGGCAAACACATGCCCGACTTTGCACGCAATAAGCCGGGGACTGACCACGTGCTCGTCATGAACGCGGATAAGCTTTCACTCCCTATGAAAAAACGCAAGGAAACAACCTACGTTCGTTATTCCGGTTACCCGCGCGGCATTCGTCTGCGCACCATGGAAAAGATGATCGAGAAATTTGATGTCAAGTCTGTCATCGAGGCTGCGGTCTATCGTATGCTTCCCGGAAACCGCTTACGCCCCAACCGGATGAAGCGTTTAATAATCAAAGAATCAGAGTAACTATGGCAACTGAAGCAGTAAAAAGATATATTGAAGCGGTCGGGCGGCGCAAAACCGCTATTGCGCGCGTGCGTGCCACCGAGAGCACGCGCAATTCCCTTTCCGTAAACGAAAAAGATATTCAAGCATATTTTCCAACAGAGGCTCTTCGCCTCACCGCAAGCGACGCCATTACTAAGGCAAAAACAGCCGCAAAATTTAAGATCACCGCAAAAGTAGTTGGCGGAGGTGTGAGCGCTCAAGCAGAAGCGCTGCGTCACGGCATCGCACGGATCCTCATTATCTACGATAGTGAACTTCGTAAAAAATTAAAAAAAGCAGGATTCCTAAAACGAGACCCCAGAGCTAAGGAGAGAAGGAAGTTCGGTCTAAAAAAAGCACGCAAGGCTCCTCAATGGAGTAAACGATAAGAGGAGCGTGCGCTCCTCTTTTTGAAAGGTAACTCCGTGTAGTAAACTATACACATTATGGCCAACGAACAAGACAACAATGCAGAAGCGTCTTCGGGAGATACGCTTGACAATAGCGAAGATATACAGTACGGTGAGGACACCGAGGGCGCTCTTGTCGCACTCAAAAAACTCAAAGAGAAATTAAAAGTCTGTACAGCGGAGCGGAGCGAATATCTCGATGGCTGGCAGCGCGCAAAAGCAGACCTTGCAAATGCACGAAAAAATTTTGATGCTGAACGTATAAAAACAATCAGTTTCGCCACGGAAGCGGCCATACTTGAAATGCTCCCAGTTGTCGAGAGCTTCGAAATGGCATTTTCAAATAAAGAAGCGTGGGAATCTGTGGACAAAAACTGGCGTATTGGTATTGAATATATATATAATCAAATGCTCAAGATGCTCGAGAATCACGGAGTCACGCAAACAAATCCGCTTGGCGAACTCTTTAATCCCGCAGAACATACGGCCATTGAAACAGTGCCTACTGAATATCCCGAAAAAGATCACCGTATTGCAGAAGTCATCGCCAAGGGCTATATGATGCATGATAAGATCATCCGACCAGCCCAGGTAAAAACATATCGGCACGAAAAAAATTAACAAATACTAAACAAAGTTCTTATGTCAAAAGTAATAGGAATAGATTTGGGAACAACAAACTCGGCGGTTGCTTTTGTCGAAGCGGGTGAGCCGAAAATAATAGAAAACGCAGAGGGCGCGCGCACAACGCCTTCTATTGTCGCACTTTCAAAAGCGGGTGAACGCCTCGCTGGACTTCTCGCAAAGCGCCAAGCAGTGACAAATCCAAAAAACACCATCTTCGCAATTAAACGATTCATCGGACACCGATACGATGAACCTGAAGTTCAAAAAGACAAAGCGACAGTATCCTATGAAGTTAAAAAATCGGATAGCGGCGGCGTCAAAGTTGTCATGGGAGATAAAGAACTTCGTCCTGAAGAAATCTCCGCGATCATTCTCCAGAAACTTAAGGCGGATGCTGAAGCCAGACTCGGTGAAAAAATAACCAAAGCAGTTATTACCGTACCCGCATATTTCAATGACTCCCAACGCCAAGCGACAAAAGACGCAGGAAAGATCGCCGGGCTTGATGTCGAACGTATCATTAATGAACCGACCGCAGCGGCGCTCGCTTATGGATTTAATAAAAAAAAGGATGAAAAAATTGTCGTTTTCGACTTTGGCGGCGGCACATTTGATGTATCCGTACTCGAAGTTGCCGATGACGTCGTCGAAGTAAAATCAACCGATGGAGATGCGCACCTTGGCGGCAAAGACATTGATCAAAAAATAATCAATTGGATTGCAACCTCATTTCAAAAAGAGAGCGGTATTGATGTGCGTCGGGATCCGCTTGCACTCCAACGTCTTGATGAAGCGGCAGAAAAGGCGAAACATGAACTCTCGTCTGCAATGGAAACGGAAATCAATATCCCGTTCATTACGTCTGACGCATCCGGTCCAAAACACCTTTTGCTTAAAATGAGACGCGCAACGCTTGAAGAAATCACCCGAGAATATATCGATCGTGCGATTGCGATCACCAAACGAGCGCTTGAAGCGTCCCCGTTCAAGATGGGTGAAATTGACGAAATAATACTCGTCGGAGGACAGACTCGCATGCCTGCGATTTACAACGCAGTCAAAGAATTCTTCGGTAAAGAGCCGAATAAATCGATTAATCCAGATGAAGTTGTCGCTCTCGGCGCGGCTATCCAGGGAGCAATTCTCCAGGGCGATGTCAAAGATGTTCTCCTGCTTGATGTCATTCCTCTTTCACTGGGTATTGAAACTATGGGACATGTCGCAACAAAAATCATTGATAGAAACACGACAATCCCATCTTCCCGATCACAAGTCTTCTCCACGGCAACTGATAATCAACCATCTGTGGAAATACATGTTGTCCAAGGAGAACGACCCATGGCTGACGATAACAAAAGTCTTGCACGATTTATTCTCGATGTTACGCCCGCGCCGCGCGGCGTGCCACAGATCGAAGTTACCTTTGATGTCGACGCGAACGGCATTTTGAGCGTGAAGGCAAAAGACAAGGGGACCGGCAAAGAACAGTCGGTGCGAATTGAGGCTCGTTCTGGTCTTACTGATGCCGATATCGAAAAGATGAAGCGTGACGCCGAGGCACACGGCGCGGAAGATCAAAAGAAAAAAGAGGCTGCCGAGGCGCGCAATGCCGCCGAGCAGCTTATCTACATGGCGGAGAAATCTCTCAAAGATAACGCAGGTAAAATTCCAGAAGATATCACAAAGGATGTCGAAGCGAAAATTGCCGATCTCAAGAAAGTCAAGGATACGAACGAGGTCGCGCCTATCAAATCTGCCACAGACGCCCTTTCGACATCCATGCAAAAAATGGGCGAGCATGTCTACAAGCAAGGGAGCACGCCAGGCGGCGAAACGGCAAACCCAAATGACGGCAACACCCCGGGAGACGGCAACGTCCGCGACGTTGATTTCAAAGAGAAACCAGAGGAAACGCCACCACAAAATTGACAAAACACTTCATTTGCTATATAAAAGCAGTATATTTCATTTAAGGCATCGTAAATAAATAACTTATGCGCCTCGTGCTCATTATGCACCCATCTATGTTTGCTACTCTTTCACAAAACTCTCGTCATACACACAGTATAAAAATCTTTAGAACCTATCCACCAATACATGCGTGATTACTACGAAATACTGGGGATCAATAGAAACGCAAGCAAGGAAGATATTAAAAAAGCTTTCCGTAAGCTTGCGCATAAGTACCACCCTGATAAACAGGATGGCGATCAAGGAAAATTCAAAGAAGCAAGTGAAGCATATAGCGTCCTTTCTGATGATAAGAAACGACAGGAGTATGACGCTTATGGAAAAGTGTTCAATGATGGAACTCGAGGTAGTACCGGGGCCGGATTTAGTGGTTTTGATTTCTCCCAATTTGCACAAGAAGGCGGATTCGAGGGATTTGACCTTGGCGATATCTTTGGAGAATTCTTCGGGGGCGGGGAGAGGCGTGCGAAACGCGGCCGCGATATATCGATCGATATTGAGGTTTCTTTTCAAGACGCCGTGTTTGGAACGACACGGAGCGTACTTCTTACAAAAACAAGTCAATGCATTGAATGTAGAGGTACGGGCGCAAAGAAGGGAACTGAAACAATCACCTGCAAAACATGTAATGGCAATGGCAAAATCCACGAAACAAAGCGTTCGTTCCTCGGTTCGTTTAGCAGTGTTCGTGCCTGCAACGTCTGTCATGGATCCGGCCACATTCCGAAAGAAATCTGCAAGACCTGTGGTGGCGTTGGTGTCTTGCGAAAAGAAGAGGAGATTTCCGTCACTATTCCCGCAGGTATGGATAATGGCGAAATGATCCGCATGACCGGCATGGGTGAAGCGGTTCCCGGCGGCGTATCAGGCGATCTCTACATAAAGATCCATGTCAAGACACACCCGAAATTCAAAAAAGAAGGCGCAAATCTTGTAACTGACCTTAATATAAAATTGAGTGATGCACTCCTCGGCGGCTCCTACAATATAGCAACGCTTGATGGCGACATAGAACTGAAAATCCCCGAATCAGTTTCCTTTGGTGAAATACTCCGCATCCGCGGCAAGGGTGTTCCTGTGGAACGCGGCAAGCGAGGGGACTTGCTTATAAAATTGCACATTCAACTCCCGAGCAATCTTTCTAAAAAAACAAAGCGACTCATTGAAGACCTGCGAGAAGAGGGAATATAAACCCCCTCCTTTTGAAAGGAGGGATGGGGAGGATTTTGAATTAACCAATTAGTTCTTTCTTGTATGAATGCACTTTCAGCTCAAGTGACTGCAATTGCAACATCAACCGTAGCAGTTGTCTCCTCATTTCCAGCAGACATGCTGGTCATCGCAGGGCTGTTGTTTTTCTTTGGCGTACTCACATTCTTTTTAGGTAAGGGAAAAATTCTTGCTCTCATTCTCGCCCTCTACATTGCGTCTTTTCTCTTTTCGTTTTTTCCCATGGTCGACTTGGTCGAACGCTTTCATATTTCGCTCCCGATTGCGAGCGGCACAGTATTCAGTATTCTCCTCATTATAGCGATCGTCGCGCTCCGTCGCGTTTTTCGTATTGAGTACGCATACGGAAGGCTAACAACGATCATCGAAGTTATCATTCTTGCCGTGTGTGCAACAATGCTCACAGTTGCTCTCTCACAAAATGTCATTCCCGTAACATACATCTATCGCTTCTCGCCAATAGTAAGTCTCTTTTTGAGCAAATATTATGTCTTTTTTGGCGCACTTCTTGTGCCACTTCTCATACTCTGTTTCATCTCCACGCGCCGCCGAAATTTCGATTAGAGCGATAAAAAGAAACACGGCTACCTCCATGAGGTAGCCGTGTTACAAACAGAGATTAAAAAAGGTCTTTTAATCCGTCCACTCGATTTTGTTTTCGTCATGCACCCAGTAGGTGCCCATTTTATCGATGTCGGGGTACGTCCCCTTTGTTAGCCTCGGCTGTTCAAGGCGTCCTTCCGCAAAAAACTTTCGAAAGAGCGCTTCAACTTCATCAAGAAGCCCCTTGATCTGTTCTGTCGGCTTTTGGTAATCGTCTTCAAGACGATACGACCACTCAAACTCTCTATAATGTCTTACGAGGTCATCAATCTCGTCCACCGGACACTTTGTCCGACCAATGATTTTATCGACATGTGCAGGATCAACTTCCCCTACAACCATGTCGGGAAAACAAGTGCCAACGCTTAGACCGATAAGCATACGAGTCTCCTGTAGAAATGCACAAATCGACGTGTGAGCAACACAGATATTCAAGACCGTTCATACCAGACAATATTATAACCTATTTATTCTGTTAGTCAAGGACTTTTGATCAACCGTTCTTTTTTACTCTTTTTTCATCACTTGATATACTTATACGTATGCCAAATTACGAACCTTGGAATATCAGCCATGAAATGTTTGATGGTCTTACAACGCAGGAGCAGAAACTCCGCTTTCTTGTGCGTTACGCAGTGCTTGCGCCTTCAAGCCACAACAGTCAGCCGTGGAGCTTTGTTGCAAGTGGAAGCCACATAGATCTCATTCCTGATCTCTCTCGCGCGCTCGAGATCAGTGATATCGACCACCGACAGCTTCACATCAGTATGGGCACTGCGCTCGAAAATCTTCTCATTGCCGCAGAATACTTTGGTTATGCCACACATGTTTCATATCTTCTCGGCAGGGTTGCGGGAACAGAACAGATAAGAATAGAGTTCGCGGAGCAAACAACCGAAGTAGCACAAAACGACCGACGACTTGTTGAGGCAATACTCCGTCGCCATACAAATCGTGGAGAATACACAAAAGAAATACCCGAAGCATCATTCCTCGAGGAGATACGGAAACTAACTACCGATGCGATCAGAATCGATATTGTAACCAATCCTGTAAAAAAACAAGCGCTTGCGGATGTGACTATCCGCGCCGGAATTGCCGCAATGGACGATCCAAAATTCCGCGCAGAACTTTCACGGTACCTAAAAAATAATCAGACGCGATCACCACTTGGCATGCCCGCATTCGGTATGGGAATTCCGACACTGCTTTCTTTTATCGTGCCATTTCTCAGCCAATTTTTCAATATTAACAAGCTGCGTGAGAAAGCCGATCGCGCTCTCCTCACCGAGCACACCCCTGCAATTCTCGTCATCAGCACCGCGCATGACACTCCCGAGTATTGGATAAAGACAGGAAAAATCTATGAACGCATCGCTCTTGAAGCAACTGCGCATGGCATGCATACAAACCCCATGGCAGCCGCGATTCAGATCGGTGATTTCTATATGGAACTGCAGAAGATTCTTGGAATAAAGAGTACGCGTCCACAATTTTTCAGCCGTCTTGGTTATGCAAAAAGCGAAACAAGACACAGCCCGAGACTGCATGCCGATCATGTTACTGCGTCTGCTTCTTCAGAATCTGTCTAAGAACCTGTTTACGATCTTGCTTTCGAGATGAAATTTTCTGATTTTGTGCGAAACGAAGTCAAAAATTACGAGGAATATCAAGATATTTCAAGAAATTTTTTGACAAGTTGCAGCCAAAATCAGGAAATTTCAGGCCGAAATGAAGATCGTAAACAGGTTCTAAGAGCCTATTCACCATCTAACCATGCTCGTTATCAAGCGCATTGTCTATATATTTTTGTCTATCATCATCGTCCCAATTTCATTTTTCGCCAACATCACCTGGGATTGGTGGACTACGTTGTGGGAGAAAAGAACATGGTGGTCAGTGCCGCTCTTCATCACGCTTGCGCCACTCTATATCATCTGCTTTCTCATCGGGATAAGTCTTGAGTGGTGGGTAGCTCTTGCAGACTCATGAATGGGGCTGATGCATTTGATGCATTTCTTTGTTGCCCTAGCTATCCACTATCTAATGTCTAATACATGAAAACGCACGCACATACAACACGATTGGCAGCAAAGATACTCGATGATATCACAACAAAAAACAGCGCATATTGGAAACGGCGCGAACAAACATCAGCGCTCACACTTTTTAAGGAAGCGGCAGTACGCATTCCTGCCTATAAAGATTTTCTCAAACAGCATGATATTGATCCTCGAAAAATTACCACATGGAAACAATTTCAGACGGTGCCAATCACCGATAAAGATACCTATCTTCGACAATATTCCCTTGCGCAACTCTGCTTTGATGGCACCCTTCACAAGCCTATGGTATTTGCTTCGACATCCGGTTCCACCGGAAAACCGTTTTACTTTCCCCGGGATAGAGAGCTCGATTGGCAGCAGTCGGTTTTGAATGAACTTTTTCTTAAAAATACCTCGCTCGGAACGAGTAGCTCGACGCTTGTCATCATCACCTTCGGCATGGGGGTGTGGATCGGCGGTCTTATTAACTACCAAGCATTTGAGTTAGTCAGTAATAGAGGATACCCTGTATCAATTCTTACACCTGGTGTCAACAAGGATGAAGTTCTCAAAGCCTTGCGCGATCTCGCGCCCCTCTACGAACAAACAGTCGTTGTTGGCTATCCGCCATTCGTCAAAGACATCATTGACGATGCAAATGTACAAGAAATACCCTTAAAAAAATTCAATCTGCGGTTTTTGTTTGCCGCCGAGGCATTCACTGAAACATTTCGTGATTACATAAGCGCTACAGCTCATGTCAAAAATCCGCTTCTTGATACACTGAACATATATGGCACTGCTGACATCGGTCCAATGGCCTTTGAAACGCCAATCTCTATTTTAGTTCGCCAATATGCAACGAAAAACAAAAAAATTGCCGAGAGACTATTTTTCCGAAAAAACGCATCTCCGACATTCGCCCAGTATAATCCGCATTTTATTACTTTTGAGACTTTGTCAGAAAATATTCTTGTCACCGGAAACAACATAGTTCCTTTGATTCGTTACGCAATCGGCGACTCCGGAGGAGTATATTCTTTAGGAGATATTATAGAGATATTCCGCAGTAATGATATCGACCTTTTGCAAGAAGCACGCTCAAAAAACATACCAATCTACAGTCTTCCATTTGTGTTTGTTCATGAAAGAAAAGATTTTTCTGTAAAATTATACGGCGCTATCATATACCCGGAACATATCCGAGAAGCGCTGCTTGATCAGTCACTTGTCGCTCACATTACCGGAAAGTTTTCAATGCAAATCAAATACAATAGAAAAAATAATCAGTATCTGCAGATACACATTGAATTGCGTCCACATACTGATGCGAGCAGAAAATTAACTCGCCATATACAAAAAACCATAGTACACTATCTGTTACAAGCGAACACAGAGTACCATAATAATTACACACACTTCGCAAAAAAAGTCACACCAAAAATTTCACTTGCTTCTTATGGAAGTCCTGACCACTTTAAGATAGGTATTAAACAAAAATGGGTTGAAAAAATATAAATAAACATGAATCTTGAAACTATACTTTCGCCGAAAAATACCAAACCAGAGCCATCAGTACCCGAGATACTTGACCTGCAAACAGAAAAAGATTGTCGGCGACTTGAGCATCTGTCTGATGAAGGGAAAATCAAGCATAGTGTAGATGATTACCGAGAGCAGTTACTTGAATACTTTCAAGTAACCAATCCATCTCTTGTGTATCATGTTGACTTTAACGAAAAATTCAAAACTTTTGTACAAACCATTGAAAGCGTGACGCCGCTTTGGAAGCATGGCAGATGGGTTTATTTTCCGTGGATCTCGACTGCCGTTCACCTCCTCGAAGATGAACATTTTCAACTGGTGAGAACAGCACGCAATAAAAACCTTATCAATGCCGAAGAACAGCGAGTATTTTATACATCATGTATCGGCATTGGAGGATTAAGTGTGGGAAATAGTGTTGCTCTTGCACTTGTCCTCCAGGGGGGTGCAAAACATATCCGACTCGCCGACCACGATGCGCTTGCCCTTTCCAACCTTAATCGTATTCGTGCGGGAGTTGACTCGTTAGGTCTTCCAAAAATTGAAATGACTGCTCGTCAAATATACCTGCTTAACCCGTATGCGACCGTAGAAATTTTTACTGAAGGTCTCACCAGAGAAAATATTGAGAAATTCTTTGCAGGTCCGCCAAAACTCGATCTTGTCGTTGATGAACTTGATAACCTGGCGGTCAAATTTCTCATTCGCGAACAAGCTCAAAAGAATCACGTGGCTGTGGTTATGGCGGCCGACAATGGCGACAACGCGGTTGTTGACATAGAACGCTATGATCTTGACGCGCACACTCCTTTTTTCCACGGACGCATGGGTGACGCTCTTTCTTATGAGATGCTTGCGGGACTTGATAAGTTTGGTATTGGAAAAATGATCACGAAACATGTCGGGCCTGAAAATGTTACCGAACGGATGCAGCAATCGCTCCTTGAAATGGGAAAAACCATTGTCTCGTGGCCTCAACTTGGCGGAGCAGCGCTCGTGAGCGGCGCTGCGGTAGCCTATTGCGTTAGAAAAATTCTCAATAAACAAGAGTTGGAAGGAAACCGTTCTCTCATTTCCATGGACGAAAAACTAATACCGAATTTTAATGCTCCGGAAAAAATTGAACAAAAACAACAGATCGCCGCATCATTTAAAAAAATATTCGGCCTTTAAAGCCTATGGAAACAGCAGTTTATTTGTTAAACCTGCAGAATCTTGATCTGCTTGTCGTTGGCGCAAGTATTGCGGCAAACTTGATCCTTGGTTTTATTATTCTTTTTCGCGAACCACGCAATGCGTCTCATGTTCTGTTTTTTTTGCAAACACTCGTGCTCTCTATCTGGAGTATCCTAAACTATTTTTCGTACCAAATTAAAGAACCGGATGTGGCACTCCTCTTGGTGCGATTTGTCATGTTTTTTGCAGTCCCAAATTCAATCATATTCCTCTTGCTGATGCATACATTTCCTGAAAAAAACATTCGACTGAAAAAACCTGTTCTGGCATATGTCTACATACTAGCGCTCATAACCATGCTCGTCACTCTGACACCGCTTCTTTTCTCCTCAATAGAAATTCGCGCAACTGGCGCTCCACAACCAACCGTGGGACCAGGGATTGTCTTATTTATGCTCACCGCCATAGCATCCATACCTCTCGGGGTTTATTTTCTGGTCAGAAAATATCGCAAGGCGCAGACAGAAAGCAGACAGCCTCTTAAATTTCTTCTCTTCGGGGTTGTTTTAATGTTTATTGGTATCCTTGTTTTTGATTTTGTTTTCCCGGTTCTCTATAGGAACACCCGATTTATTCCTTTGAGCTCTGCGTTCACGCTGCCTTTTATTGTTTGTACCTTTTACGCAATTTTGAGATACAGATTGCTGAACATTAAAGTTATTTTCACCGAGGGTCTCACGCTTATTTTAGTTATTTTTACATTTTTTGAAGTTATACTTTCAGATACGACCGGCAAACTCATCTTTAGAAGCATCATATTCCTGATACTTTTGGGTGTTGCGATTCTTCTTAACAGAAGCGTTTTGCGCGAAGTGCAGGCGCGAGAAGAAATCGAACGTCTCGCAAAAGATTTGGAGAAAGCAAACACAAGGCTCAAGGAACTTGATAAGCTAAAAACAGAATTCCTCTCTTTCGCTTCACATCAGTTGCGAAGCCCTCTTACGGCGATCAAAGGGTATGCGTCACTTATCCTCGAGGGAACATACGGAAAAACAACAAAAAAGATACATGAGCCGATTGATCGCATTTTCCAGTCGAGCAGCGCGCTTACTTCCATGGTGGAAGATTTTCTGAATATCTCAAAAATCGAGCAAGGAGGAATGAAATATGATTTTGAGATCACCGACTTCAGAAAAATCGTTGAGGGTGTCATCGCCGAGCAGGAGCCGAATGTCAAGAATAAGAATCTGGAGATGGTACTTACGGTTGAACAACCTGAAGCGAATTACAATATCCGAATAGACGGCAACAAGATCAAGCAGGTCGTTATGAACCTCCTCGATAATTCGATCAAATACACGCAAAAAGGTTCAGTTAATGTAACATTGCGTTTTGTAGATAGAAAGATACAACTTGAAATCAAAGACACCGGCATCGGTTTCAATAAGGAAACATTGCCAAAACTGTTCGAAAAATTCAGCCGGGAAAAGAACGCGAACAAAATCAACATTCAAGGCAGCGGCCTCGGCCTCTATCTCGCCAGGCAAATCATTGAAACCCACCATGGCCATATCTGGGCACAATCGAAAGGAGAAGGAAGAGGATCTACATTCTCGATCGAGCTCTATACCGATATCATTATCGGGTCGTAGATGTATGCGGTAACCTCTCACAGCTATGAATAAATCCCCCTCAACCTCCCTTTCTCATAAAGGGAGGAGAGGCACTCGACTTCCCCCTTTATGAAAGGTGGAACGAGGGGGATTTTCTGAATAGGAACGTGTAACCTCTTTGTCGAGACCCATTTTTTTGAGGTATTCTCCAAACGATTTCTGCGCAACATCACCGCGAGTTTTATTGTCAAGCTCGCGCATTTCAAAATCTGCATCGACAAAGTGTGCGTAGAGAAGACCGGCAGATACCGCTTTTTTTTGCTCATTGGTAAGCATTACTAGATAGGAATCGGTTGGAACGGGCGTTCTTGCGAGTAACTCTTCATACAGTAGACCAATCTTTTCCCGACTAAAACTGCGAAGTAACGCTCCTTCCGCGAATTTCTTTGGAAAAATATATTCGATTCGCGGACGATTATCCGTATTCACCGGATAGTCCACAAAAAGATCACCACTCGACGACACGTTTCCGGCATACAGAGAAAATGGCGTCCGCGCGGCAAGATGGGGAAGCATACGCTCCTTAAACATCTTCGTCCGCACAGATGGATTTGCGACAAGCACGCTCAATCCGCGCATACTCATCAAAAAATCGGTGATGCGTTCATCGCCACTTCTCTCGCGCAATTCTGCAATCGAAGCAAGAAAGAGGGTGGGATCAAGGGATTGATCATTCTTTTGCGCTACGAGAGCAACAACCTGCTGCATGGGATCGAAATTTCCTCGCCAGAGCGTGACGTGCGAAAAAACTTCGAGCATTGTTCTTGTAATAATGCCAAACTCTTCCTCTGACAGTTGATAGAGCGGCAGCCACTGGGCAAAGAGCCCATGCTCATTCAGACGCGACCGTACAAGATCAAAATGTTCTCTTGAGAAGAGGCGATCAACTCCCGGCGATTGCGGATCAAAAAGATCTCCAATAATAACATCGAACTTTTTATTTTCTCCGAGCAAGTATTGTCGTCCATCCTCGACAAGTATTTCTACTCGATCATCTTCAAAAAGATTGTTTGTTTCTTTTGCAAAATGATCGTGCGCAGCTTGCACAACTTCGGGATTTATTTCAGTTACAACAATTTCCTGCAGGGTATAATCGAGTGCGGCTCCCGCGGTAATACCCGTACCCATGCCAAGAAAAAAAACCGAACGTGGCGATCCATGAAGCATAAGCGGCAAGTCTGCCTGCCGCTTTTCGAGGGCTGCACCACCTACGCCACCGAGCGTATAGTGATTGTTGAGTCGAATGAAGAGATCGTCAAAACCAGCTGGATAGTACGGGGGGTGTGCGGAAACGACTACCACGATACCGTCATTACCACGATACAGCGCTTTGATCTTCTCCTGATCATCGGTATTCACATAAACTTCGGGAATCCGTGTAAAAATAAGTGTGATACCAATAATGCACGCCCCACCATACCAGATATATCGAGCACCAGCTGTTATTCTTCGCGCAAGAAACGCAGCACACAATACATACACAAAGGCAATCACACCGATACTTGTATATAGTCCAATGTATTTGAGCAAGACAAATCCGGCAAGCAACGAACCGATAATTGATCCCAGAGTATTAAAAAAGAGAAGCCGCCCTGTCACAGCGCCAACATCCCTCGCTCTATGTTCTGCAAATTTGAGCAAATAGGGAAACACACTTCCCATAACAAGAACGGGGATAAAAAAAGAGACGATAGACGCCAGAAATGTTTTGAATACATACGAACTCAACAAAATTCTCTCAAATCCCGCACCTCCTCCCGAAACAAGAACAAACAAGACTGGAGAAAGACAGAGTATCATTGCAGAAAAGAGAAGCAACCGAAATAGCTTTCTTTCGGGATCGCCCGAACGCGCAAAAAAACGTGCGAGTATTCCGCCGAAAGCAAGAGCGCACACAACTGTGGCGAGAACCGCCGAAAATGAGTAGATATCGCTTGAGGTGCGCAAAGCAATCATACGAATCCATAAAACTTCGGCAGCTACAACAACAAAACCGCTTGCAGCGGCAAGTATCATCAAGGCGCCATCTTCTCGCGGCTTCTTGTCCGCAGGCAAACAGGGCGCAGTGCGCATAAACGCTCCATCCACAGCAACATTTTCTTTTGATCGCATGAAAAGAGCGGCAACTCCGAGAATGCAATTAATACCGATTGCGACAAAAAATGAACCGGAAAATCCGATACTTCGCGGCAGTATGAAACCTGCCACAATCACGCCAATAACAGCACCGAACGTATTACATGCATACAACAAGCTGCCATGTTCCCCAAGATCGTTTGTACGCCGCACAAAAATTCGCATCACGACCGGCATGGTCGCTCCCATACAAAATGCCGAGGGAAAAAGAAAAACAAAACCAATGAGCATGCGCAGACCAAAAAGCATAGGGGCATTCCCATGCACAAACATATACATCGTCTCGTAGAAATCAAAAGATATTTTGTAGAAAACAAAAAAGAGCAAAGCGCAGAGCGCAATACCGAACTCAAGCGCTGCATACAAAAGAACAGGAGATACCCGATGCAAAAGATAAGCGCCAGCCACATATCCTCCAAGGGCAAGCCCTCCGAAGAAAACAGCAAAAAGAATTGCGGCAGCATGCGCACTGCTGCCAACGAGTGTGGAGAGGAAACTAAACCAAAGCACTTCATAGATAAGACCTGCGGCTCCGGAAAAAAAGAAAATGACGAGCCATAACCGCCTTCGCCTCATTTCAGTTAGCGTCCACCGAGACATGCCGTGTATAGTAGTGCAAAAGACCCCGTTGCACCACACACAAAGGGGGAAGTTCTTGGGAGGGTGGGAGGGATGTGGACTCCTCCCTTTATGAAAGGGAGGGTGGGAGGGATGTGGACTCCTCCCTTTATGAAAGGGAGGGTGGGAGGGATTTTGAAGAGTGTAAACAGATACATTGCGATGCAAGACTAAGCCTTGACTTATGCAATTTTTATATTAAACTCCTCCCAGAGCCAAGTGTACACACAATAGGGAGACTAAATAGTGACGATTTACGCAGATTCTCTCGGATTTCTTTTCTCACAAGCAGAACTGATCAACAAAACAGGCTTGCAGATTGATCCAAAAATTCGTCTCGATCTGTGTCATATAACCGCGGCGCCTCCATTCAAAACATCGGTGGCAGAGATTGAAGAAGAATGCCGCTTCATTCACAAGGTCCTCGAAGACCAAGGAGTAGTCGTTGTCCGAAACAGAAAGGACCTTGCAAGAGACAATCTCAAAGTAGTCCTTGGACTGCAGCACCCGCCTCTTGACGCAACTGTCACCGATTTGCAGAGATTGCGCAGCCTCGGTGTGTTGTTTTGTACGTTGGCATATGAGGGAGAAAATCCTTTTGGTGGTGGATTCGCTACTCCAGATATTTCGCTCTCTGTCGGTGGTAAAAAATTTCTACGGAATCTTGCAGAAGCATACATGATACTCGACCTCTCACATGCAGGGCACCAAACCGCACGCGATACCCTGGCAGAAATTCTGAATTATTGTATCCCGATTGGCGTCGTTGCAACACACACGGGGGCATACAGTGTATTTAATCACCTCCGAAACCTACCGGACGATATCCTGCAGGGAATAAAATACTTCCAGGGATTCGTTGGAGTTACGACGTGTACATTTCTGAATCACGCAAGCGATAATTCACTTCAACCCTTTTGCGCTCACATACGGCACGTCGTGGGTGTGATCGGCAGCCAGTTCGTTACTATCGGGAGCGATGGAGTTTATAAAACACTTAAAGTCAACGAGGATCAAGAACGTTTTGAGCTCATGAAAAATCTCATAGATCCGCGTGGAAACTTTCATGCGCGTTATCCAGATCAGCCATTTTCTCTCAACATGGCATATCGAATGAAGCGCATTCACATAGAATTACAGGAGCAGTGGACAAAACGCATAGTCGAGAGATTGCTCGGAGAGAATTTTTTTAACTACGTTGCAGCCCACATATAGACCCAAAAGCATTAGATGTACGAATGTTATCGGGTATATAATCACGGCACTCGGAGAAAATGAAAGTAGGAACTTTCGCTTTCTCCTCGCTTGTGGTTATAACGCAGCAAACAAACGCGCTACAAAGCCGACAGAACAAACACCTGTCGGCTTTTCGTAATCAGTGCTAAAATGGAGGAAAATTAAAAGATCTCATACATGGAATACATATTAGTGATTCTCGTTCTCTATATCGTCGTTCGGACGCACTCTCTTAGTTCGCGTATTGACAAACTCGAAGAACGCTCTACAACAGTCGCTGTCGGAGAAGTGCGGCAACAAACTGCGCAGCCGAACACGCAAAGTGAATTCGACGATGCGCTTCATCGCGCGATGTTTTCTCCAAACGAACACACCGCCGCAACATCTCCGACAACAACTGTTTCCACAGCAGGGGACCGCTTTGTCGCATGGCTCAAGGAAGATTGGATCATCAAACTCGGTGCGTTCCTGCTTCTCATTGGTTTCGGATGGCTCACAACATACGCATTCCTCAATAACTGGATCGGACCCATGGGGCGAATCACGCTCGGCGTAGCCCTCGGAGTTTGCATTCTTGTCCTTGGTTTCTGGCGTATTAAAAAATATCTGCACCAAGGCGGCATATTCCTTGTCCTCGGATCAACAACAATTCTCCTCACACTTTTCGCAGCCCGAGAAATATACGAATTTTTCACGCCAGTATCCGCGCTCGCCGCAATGTTTATTACAACAGCGTTTGTCGCGTATGCATCTGTCATATATCGGTCACAAACACTCGCTCTTGCAAGCATAACGCTTGCAGCGCTCGCTCCGTTCTTTACAAACTCACCACAGCCTGACTACGAAGGCCTCTTTATATATCTTTTCATTGTCACGCTTGGTGCAATCTGGATCGTTGCAATCACGGGCTGGCGCGCGCTCACCACTGCGGCGCTCTTACTCATATCACTCTATAGTCTGCCCCATCTCTTCTCGATCGTTCATCTCGCCGACTACAGCGCACTTCTCATAATTACTTTCGCTTTTTCCGCTCTTTTCTTTATCACAAACACCATCGGCATTCTTAAGACAAAAGAAGGGGACATCAAAGCCGATCTCGTAACCGCAGCGGGTAATGGTCTCTTTCTGCTCGCATGGATTTTGGCCGTAGGACCCGACGGGTGGAAAAGTCTTTTCATTTCTGCATGGATGCTTATTTTTACCGTCGGAGCATTCTTTATCTTCAAAGCAACCGCGCGACGAGAGCCATTTTATGTCTATGCCGGCGTTGCGATCGCCATGCTCGGAGCCGCTACTGCGCAAGAAGCGCATGGAGCAACATTGACCTTTTTCTTCACCATCGAAAGCGTTGCCGTTGTTCTCATCTCCCATGCATTTCTCAACGACTTCCGCGCGAGCGAACGGCTCTCATTTTTGCTCGCCATTCCCATGTTGCTCTCCGGATCAAGTGTTTCTTCATATGCGTGGACAACAGGCATTCTTCATAAAGACTTTTTTGTTCTTCTCTTGCTTTCTGCGGCAAGCCTTGTTTTTGGGCTCTTGTTTTCAGAGTGGCAGCAAAAAGAGAACGATGCCAAAAGCCACACATCGGCAGTTTTCTATATCATCGGTTCGCTCTACGCCTATGTGCTCGTGTGGCAATCGTTCCATGCACTGCTCGTGCCCGACACCGCAGTCATGCTTTCGCTCATCTTGTATACCTGCATCGGCATCTTCCTTTATTTTAGTCATCAAGATCAGAAGAAAAGTCTTGCGCGCATATATGGCGGCCTCACACTTGGCTTCGTCATTCTGCGTCTGCTTACGGTTGATATTTGGAACATGGATATCACGGGAAAGATAGTCACATTCTTCCTCATTGGCGCGCTTCTCGTGAGCACCGCTTTTATTGGTAAAAAACAAAAGCCTCCACTCACACAATCATGAAAAAATACACCCCCGTCTTCGCATCTGTTGCGCTCGCATCTCTCATTTTTACCGCATCTGTTGCGGCTAAAGGTCCACCACCAGAGCAAGCATTTCGGCAATATTTCGACATCGAGGCATCTATCTCGGTGCCAACAGTGCTAGAAGTATATCTGCCAAATTCTTTCTTTGAACGACACCATTTCGCTGTTCAAAATACAAAAACCGGCTCTTTCGAGCCGCTCTATATTAACGAACAAATAGACATGCCTCGACTTGTAGCACAAGTCATCGAGATGGGAGACGCGTACGTCATGGCCGATGGCAAGATCGAAACTTTTGCAGAATTCATCACTAAAGAAGGTTCGCCGGAAATTATTGAGATCACACTCACGGGAACAAAACCAATTACGTCTTCTTCGCTCACTATTCTTCTCGACAACAATGTTGCACTGCCGATATCCATCGCCCTTGAGACAATAGTGGCTGGAGTATCAAAAGCCGTTATTGTCGAAAAGCCGCTCACGGGAACAACTGTAGCGTTTCCTAAAACAACAGCAACTCTTTGGAAACTACGTCTGCGGCACATTCAGCCACTGCGTATTTCAGAACTTCAGTTCAAACCGGAAGGTATACCCTCCTCGCGAACGTTGCGTTTTCTCGCACAGCCACAAAATACATACCGCGTATACTTCGATCCAGATAGATTTGTTTCAATACCTGTCGGTGAAGCAGGGAATCTTGCGTCCGCAACAAACGTGCTTGCAATTCTATCAATTCTATCGCCCGGAATACAGAGAAATTTGCACTATAAAGCGGCGGACAGCGATGAAGACACTATTCCGGATACTCGCGACAATTGCATCGGCGTAAAAAACATTGATCAAAAAGACACCGACGGCAACAAGCGCGGCGATGTCTGCGACGATTTTGATGTCGATGGCCGCATCAACAGCGAAGATAATTGTCCGAACCAACCGAACCGCGATCAGCTTGATACAGATAGTGACAGAATAGGTGATGTCTGCGACAGCGAAGAAAGCCGGATCACGGAACACTATAGCTGGTTGCCCTGGGCAGGCATGGGACTTGCCTCGCTTGTTGTTATCATCCTCTTCGCCTCACTTGCGCGAAAAAAGAAACCGGGGCACCAAGTATAAAAATGTAATGAAAATGTGCTCGACCGTTTTCGAGCACATTCATGTTCCAAAAAATATCACCAACCATGGATGTATATTCATTACAGTTTCATTTTATACCAGTGTAATTGTTGTCCAAGACCCAATCCTTCGAGAGGAGCAAAACATGTATACGCCGTGAGCAGTCCAGGTAAAAATTCCCAGTATCGTTTTCCGCAAAAGAAGTGTATCTCAGCGCCTCTTTGAATGTGCTGCTTCAGCCGATCGGCAACTCTTGCTGACCATATTTTTCTTTCATGTACGGACATATCTCGAAGTGTACTATCGTATGCTCTAATTCTTGTATCGGGTTCAAGAACACCATATCGGGCGGACAGAATGTAAACTTTGTCACAGGTTCTGCTGGCATATTGAAACCCAAGCTTGAATAACGTTGATACGTATATATCCCGCGCCTTATGCCAACCATCTTTTTTACTTTTTACACAACCAATGAGACCAATTTTCATGACAACTCCTTCCCAAGAACCTAAGAGCCTATCTCCTATCTAACCGCAAAATATGAAGAAAAATATCGCTTGCCTGCCGAAATGTCCAAAATTCTACTGCAAATTGCGTCTTTTTCGTCAGCATATCTCGATATGCTTCCTCAAAATACGCAATTTTCGCAACGAATTTTGAACATTTCGTCTAGGCATTAGATAGGAGATAGGCTCTAAAATCTACACAAACAATAGCGTAGACATTCCTATCCGTAAAGTTGGAGAAATCTGTAAATTTTGCTACTATAAGGTAGCATGACTGACAACAGAAAAATTCTCCTCTCGGGGATAAAACCCACGGGGAGACCACACATCGGCAATTATTTTGGCGCAATGCGCCAGTTTGTTAATTTGCAGAAAGAATATCAGAGCTTTATCATGATTGCTGATTATCATGCGCTCACCTCTCTGCATGATCCCGAAATACTCCGCAGAAACATTCTCGATGTCATGATCGATTATCTCGCGATTGGCCTTGATCCTCAAAAATGCGTCATTTTCAAACAATCGGATATACCAGAACATACGGAACTGACGTGGATATTCAATTGCATCACAACCGTGTCGTATCTCATGCGAGGACACGCTTACAGGGATGCGCTCGCAAAAAATAAAGAGGTGGATGCAGGCACATTTGACTATCCCATGCTCATGGCAACCGATATTCTTTTGTATAATCCCGATGTCGTGCCTGTTGGCGCAGACCAGAAACAGCATGTTGAATTTGCGCGTGATACCGCGGAAAAATTCAACCGCACGTATGGCGATACATTCAAAATACCGGAAGCGCTTATTCTTCCCGATGTCGGCGTCATACCGGGAACCGACGGCCAGAAGATGAGCAAGAGTTACAACAACACCATCGGTCTGTTTGCGGAATACGACGAAATCGAAAAAGCTGTTATGAAAATTCCCACAGACTCACGCAGTATCGAAAATCCCAAAGATAAGATGTCCGCTCTCTATGTTCTCCATAAACTTGTTTCGCCCCCAGATATTTTTGAAAAAATAAACCGCGCATACGAGAGTGGGGGAATGGGATATCAGGATATAAAACAGGCGCTTATCCAAAGTATGGAAGGATGCATCAAGCCCTTTCGAGAAAAGCGAAAAAATATTGCAACAAATGAAAGAATGGTGCTTGAAACACTCAAAAATGGGGGGGTAAAGGCAAGAGCGGTCGCAGCCTCCAAGATGCAGGAGGTTCGCAAAAAAGTCGGTGTTGTGCTTTATTAACTCACCTTACGCAACCATGAACTAATATATGAGACTATCTATACTCGTCATTGCGAGAGCGAAGCTCGAAGCAATCAGAGAGTAGAGCGCCCGAATCCTAGATTGCTTCAGGCTTCGCACTCGCAATGACGGAAAAAACATTTTGTTGCGTAAGGTGTGAGTTATCAATATGACAAGAATACACATTAAAGAGCTTCATCCACACATCAATAGCGAAGTAACCCTCGCAGGGTGGGTTGATGTACACCGCGATCACGGCAAGCTTATTTTCATTGACCTGCGTGATGTAAGCGGCAAAGTGCAAATGGTCGCGCTTCCGTTCAATAAGGAAGCTCACGAACAAGCGGGTACGCTCCGCAACGAATGGGTCATTGAGATTCGCGGAAAGGTCAACAAGCGCCCCGAGAAAATGCGTAATGACAAAGAACCAAACGGTGACATTGAAATAGAGCTGCTCGAAGTTACGGTTCTTAATGAAAGCAAAACCCCACCGTTTGAGATTAACAGTGATACCTCGCAGGTGGACGAAAATCTTCGTCTCAAGTACAGATATCTTGATCTTCGCAGCGAACGTATGCAGCACAATATCAAACTGCGAAGTGAGTTTGTTCACATCGCACGCGAGTACCTTCGCAACCAAAATTTTATTGAAATTGAAACACCACTTCTTACTGCAACGACTCCGGAAGGCTCCCGAGATTTTGTTGTACCATCCCGTCTTAATCGCGGAAAGTTTTACGCTTTGCCACAATCGCCACAACAATATAAGCAGCTTCTCATGACAGCAGGATTTGAGCGCTATATGCAGCTTGCCCGATGTATTCGAGACGAGGACTTACGCGCAGATCGCGGTTTTGAGTTCACACAGATAGACCTTGAAATGTCATTTGTCACACCCGATGACGTTATGCGCATGGTCGAAGACATGATGATACACACCGTTGAAAAAATGGGCTTTACTATCCGCCAAAAGCCGTTCCCGCGAATCACGTATAAAGAGGTAATGGAGAAATACGGAACAGATAAGTTCGACATGCGCACCGATGAAGAGAAGGAGAGGAGAGTTCTAGCATACGCCTGGGTTATTGAGTTTCCATTTTTCGAAAAAACAGATACCGGCGCATGGACGTTCACACATAATCCCTTTTCCATGCCTATTCCCGAACATGTGGATATGCTTCTCAAGGGAGAAAGTGTTGCCAATATCTTGACAACCCAGTATGATCTCGTCTGTAACGGCTATGAGTCGGCAGGTGGCAGCATACGCGCGCATCGTAGAGATATTCTCGAGGCCACATACAGGATCATGGGATATACGAAAGAACAGACGGAAAAGAGTGTCGGCCACATACTCGAAGCATTCGAGCTCGGCACGCCGCCACATGGCGGCATTGCACTCGGCGTCGAACGCAATATCATGAACCTTACCGGCGAAACCGCCTTGCGCGAAGTGCAAGCTTTTCCCATGACACGCGGCGGTCAAACCGCAGTTATGGAAAACGCACCAGGGGAATTGACCACTGAACAATTACTGGAACTCGGTATTAGTATCATAAAACAAAAACCAACATGAAATTTGCATTTGCAGCATCGTCAGGCACATTAAAAAAAGAAGTAGTTGAGGTCGAATTCAAAGAGAATGACCTCGTTTTTTTTACGATAAAAGACGGCCGGAAAATTATGGAACTCGGCATCGGCAAGCGTGAAGATATTACGCGCCGCAAGCTCATCATTCTCGCACGCAAAATAATCGAAACAGCAAAGAACTACCGCATTAAAAAAATTGCTGTCGATTTTAACGAGTTTTTGTTTCCAAAATTACAAAACATTGATTGGAAAGACCTCGCTTCGCTTCTCGTGCAAAATTTCGTACTTGCCAATTACGAATTCAATCGTTATAAAACGGAACCCAAAGAAGGGTGGAAGCATGTCGAGGAGGTAACAATCATAAGCGCGCCAGATGCTGTAATAAAAAAGGGTGTTCAAAAAGGAATTTTCATAGGAGAAGAAATAAACGCGTGCCGCGAGCTTGCAAATATCCCTGGGGGGGAAATGACGCCACCCATACTCGCACAAAAGGCAAAAGAAGCCGCAAAGGGAACAAAAGTCAGCGTGAAAATTCTTGGTAAAAAAGAAATGACTGCCATGAAAATGGGCGCGGTTCTCGGTGTCGCCCAAGGATCTGTGCACGAGCCGCAATTTATCATTCTAGAGTATAAAGGCGGAGGAAAAGATGCGCCTGTTGTACTTGTAGGGAAAGGCGTCACCTTTGACTCCGGCGGCCTCTCACTCAAACCGTCCGACAGTATGCTCGAAATGCACATGGACATGTCCGGCGGAGCCGCCGTCATTCACGCCGTGACACTTGCAGCAAAACTCGAACTCAAAAAAAATATTGTGGGTCTTGTTCCCGCGGTTGAAAACATGCCTTCCGGCTCAAGCTACCGCCCAGGCGATATTCTCAAATCACTTTCCGGAAAAACAATAGAGGTGCTTAATACGGATGCCGAGGGTCGTGTCATCCTCGCAGATGCACTGACATACGCGGAAAAATTCAAACCGCGACTTGTCGTGGATGTCGCAACACTCACGGGAGCATCGCTCATCGCTCTCGGAGAGCATGCTTCCGCGATCATGACACCGGACCAGAATCTCGAAACACTTTTCCGCAGACTCGGAGAGGAGAGCGGGGATTATGTATGGCCCCTACCGCTTTGGGAGGAATATGAGGAAAATATAAAAGGAAATATGGGGGACATCTCAAACATTCCTGCGAACGGTAACACACGCTATGGTGGCGTTATCAATGGCGGTATGTTTCTCTATCAATTCGCAAAAAACTATCCGTGGGTGCATATCGATATGGCGCCGCGCATGACCCCCGCCAAAGGCGACTGTCTTGCCCGCGGCGCAACCGGGGCTCCGATGCAGCTACTCATTAAACTACTTGAAGAATATTAAAAATCCTGCTATGATATATGTAGTGTTAGCAAGGTGTAACATAAATAAATAAGGAGGGGAGCGTGGGCACGCCGAATAAACAGAGTGTCTCAAAGGGTAAGAAGACTTTTTGGAAAGCGGTAAGAATTCTTCAGAATCGTGCATTGACGGATAAAGAGCTCGAGGAAACATATGCAAGCTTAAAACATATTCATGCATATCTTCCGACGCTCAGTGACAAAGAATGTGTTCGCGTTGAAAACATGCTTGGAGAACGCGCAGGTACCTTTAAAATCTTTCTGGCTTCACAACCGCCAGATGAACCAAATGATAATCCTGATATTCCAGAATGGTTGATTAAAGAGCGTCAGAAAAACGAACAAAGACTGGATGCTTTGTGGTCTTCATGGAAGTCAGGATTAATTCTTGAAGAACTTTCTCGTGTTTTTGCCCGAGAAAACATGGGGAAATTTGATACTGAAAGCTGGCTCCGCAATGCTCAAAAATTTTTCACATCTTTCGAACATGTTGACGTTGCAAATAGCTACCAAGTAAAAGTTGATATTGTCGCCGGATATGGAAGCACAATCGACCGGCTGCTTCTGGACACAAAAGATTTTCAAAACACCTATGTTCTTGTGCGCGGTGATTTAGAAGAACCAACGATACAAGGACCCGAAATCAGGGAACACAATATATTCTTTATCGCAAAAGGTATTCAATGGCGCAGTGGGATTAATAGTGAATTGTCTATTTTATTCGCGCAAGCTATTTCGCTTTCTTTGCCGGCACACAACACGATACTCGATTCACGTCTCGATGTAATCCTTGACGAGCGCGGGTGTGTTCTTGTCTCAAATTGGAAAAATCCTTTTGAGAAATTGGGGAAATAAAACCTTCCGGGGCAGTGTGGTTCTAAATCCCACGCTGCCTTTTTCTTGTATCCATAAATCTCTGGTCTCGACAGCTTTCTCGCACAAAAGGCGCAACCGGCGCTCCGATGCAGCTGCTGATAAAAAAGTCTGCTCCGTCGATCCCTGTGGGTCTGAGCACAGACACCACAGGGTATTCGCGGAGCAAACCATGGCTTTTTTGTTGGAATAGGAATCGGCCACCGCCGATACAAATTTTATATGCATCCCCGTCTGTGCGAGTACGCACACCACGGGAGTTGCACGCCAATAAAACTTTTGGAAGAGTATTAAAAAAGGACAGGCGAGGTGTGTAACACCTCGCCTGATCGGTTCTTATACTACTTGAACACAATTTTGTTCAAGCCAAGGGAAAGCACCTTGCACCCGTTTATATGCATATTCATATGCGCAACGAATAGCGTGCCGTGCCTGTCCCAACTGCTCGATATTCATTTTTGAATGCATGAATGGCAGAAGTATCGCCGGAAGAAAATCGCGTATTTTCCACCACTGCGTTTCATCTTTCCCAAGCTGAGGAACATGCTTGTCGCGCAACACACATTCGAGTATCGCAATCATGCAAAGATCTTCAGCGTACACATACCACGCACTTATTCCGTTTTTGTCAGTTACCTCCGTGTGTTCGCGCACATCGCGTACTTTTTCTAAAATCATCGCATAACGTACAGTTTCTGCACTGTCATTCAAATGCAACATACATTCTCCTCGAGTTGCCTGAATTATTTCATGCGTCATTCAATACGCGCCGGACAGGTAAAAATGTGTTCCAAGCCGACATGCGCATGGACGGTCTTTTGAAAATTCACAAGAGAATCGTCATCTCTACGAATTTCCGGATAGTTCACATTAAAACCCAGGTTGTAGCCAGCAACTGCTTCAGCTTCACGTATAAGAGAAAAAACAATCCGACAGTCGCTCGTCTCGAAATGATACGTTTCAGGCACATCATACGTCCATGTAGGTCCTACAAGACGGCGCTTTACCACATATATTCGTTTTTCTTTTCTGGAGAAAACGCTCACCTGAATCTCCTTGTGTCTGCAACATAGCCCTTCTTACATTCAACCTGCAAATATCATACACTAAAGTGCTCTGTCAATGGTTTTTGACCAACCTCCATACGCATATACTTCATGGCTGTTTTTACTCAAGAGTTCTCCATTTCAACATCTTTGAAAAACAAACTGAAAATAGTTCATGTCATTCTACCGATTGAAATTCGGCAGGAAGTCTTGCACCTTCGTGATGAGTGCAACAAGATCAATGCCCGCACCGCAATTATTAATCGCATCGTCCAGTTTTTCACTGTTGATGCCAGCAAGGCCAAACTCATACGCGCGACAGATTGCGATCAGAGCGGGGATATCTCTCTTACACACATCGTTCCACAATCGATACAATCGTGTGCCATAGATATTCATGACATCGAGTTGCAGGATACATTGTTGCGCGGCAGACGACGTGTCAGGATCAAGTTGAGAAGCATGATTGAGAAGTGCCATACATACACTGAACGCCCCCGGATTGCCTTCAGACATAAGATTCAAAACTTCCAACATCTCCATCACCGAGGGATCGATTCTGAAATCAGACATATACTCTCTCCTTTTTCAAGATCACTTTTGGTCAAGGCTTAAACTGACAAGAGTATAACATGCGATTTTATTGGTGTCAAACACGATTTGTAACCTCTCACAGCTATGAATAAATCCCTCCCAACCTCCCTTTCATAAAGGGAGGAGTCCACGTCCCTCCCAACCTCCCTTTGAAATCTCCCTCATTCCCTCTTTGAGAAAGAGGGATGTTCTTGGGAGGAGAGGTGTTCGACCTCCCCCTTTGTGAAAGGGGGAATGTGGGGGATTTTCCGAAGGTGTGAGGGGTTACCGATTTTTCTCACACACACTGCATCCCAAATACATTTTCACTTTTTGCGCATCTCTAGGTATACTTGCTATGTGGATTCAGAACAACTGTACGAGCGCTACACCATAGAAACCGAGGGATTCAAGGGACCCCTTGACCTTTTACTGTCGCTTATCGAAAAGCGCAAGCTTTTCATTAATGACATATCGCTCGCCCAAGTAGCGGATGACTATGTTCTCCACGTAAAAAAAATGGAGCAATTCCCGATCGCACTTACTGCGCACTTTCTCCTTGTTGCATCAACACTCATTTTGATAAAATCACGATCACTTCTGCCAAGCCTATCGCTCACAGAGGAAGAAGTGGGTGACGTCGAAGATCTCGAAAAAAGGCTCAAGGAGTATCAGCATATTTCGCAATTGTCTCTCCATATCCGTGAGTGTTTCGGAACGGCGCGAATGTTTGCAAAAAGGGAAGCTGCACAGAAAGAGATTGTTTTTGCTCCGGGAAAACATATCACACTCGCAACCATGTATGCCGCAATGAAAGATATTCTTCTCTCCCTGCCCGTGCCAGAGCATCTCCCAAAAACATTTGTTCGAAAAGTAATAAGCCTTGAAGAAATACTCGACCGTCTTCAGGAGCGGATTAAAACCGGTCTGCGAACAAGTTTTAAAGATTTTGCCGGCATGGGCAAAGAAGAACGTGTCCACATCATTATTTCCTTTCTTGCTATGCTAGAATTAATAAAACAAGGTCTTATCGCAGTCGAACAGCGGTCGCGATTTGATGATATACATATGGAGACAAGGGAACTCGCCGTACCACACTACACATGACACTTGATGCTCTCATTGAAGCAATTCTTTTTTACAAAGGAGAGCCTACAGCGCTCTCTGTTTTGGCAACAATCACCAAAGAGCCCGAAGAACACGTGGAGCGCGCGCTCATCGCGCTCGAAGGCAAGCTCCAGGGGCGGGGAATTGCTCTCATACGCCACGACCACTCTGTCATGCTTGTGACAGCGGGCGCGGCGGCGCAAACGATTGAGTTGATGCAGAAAGATGAACTCTCGCGCGACCTCTCCAAGGCAGCTCTTGAAACGCTCACCATTATTCTGTACCGTGGCCCAATATCGCGTCCACAAATAGACTACATCCGCGGCGTCAATTCGCAATTCATTCTACGTGCTCTCCTTGTTCGCGGCCTTGTCGAAAAAACTCCTGACTCTCAAAATTCTCGCACCGTTTTATACCAAGGAACCACCGAGCTTATGGGACACATGGGTATTTCCCGGTTTGAAGACTTGCCAGAGTATGCAGGAGTGCGCGAGAAAACAGAAGCATCTCTTAATTCTGAAACTACCGAAATAGCATGAACAGTGACGACACAACAAATGCATTCGACGAAACAGCACAACCGCCAAAACCTGAAAGCGAGGCACTCATTAGAGAATTAGAGAAACCTGCTCATACGGATGCAGACGTGGAGCAAGCGCCCGCACCGACACACGCAGAAACAGAAGAGATACTCATAGAAGCGCCTCTTGTTCTCCCTGCGCTTGATGCGCATGAGAATGAAATCCTTCCAACCACCGATTCTAAAAACAAGCGTATCGATGGGAGACAAATACCAACTGCGCTCGCGTTCCTTATTGTTGGCATTCTTATCGGTTCAATGTTTCCAATCTCAAAAAATGAACAAGCAGCCTCTGTTGCAACATCAATGACAAATATGGAAATAGAAACAAAAATGGAGGAACCGGCCGGGATCACTACCACGCACGAACCCAAAGCCGTAACAAATACATTTGAAAATATGGAGCTTGAAGCGCGTGCAGCGTATGTGTGGGATATCAATACTCGGCAAGCGTTCTTCAAGAAGAATCCAGACGCAAAGCTGCCGCTCGCATCTCTCGCAAAAATCATGACTGCAGTCACAATTTCAGATCAAGTTCCCAGAGGAACTGTTGTTACGGTTGACAAACGGGCGCTCGGAAACGAGGGCGATACCGGACTGCTCTCGGGTGAGCAGTGGCGATTGCGCGATCTTTTGGAATTTACGCTCTTGGTTTCTTCAAACGATGGCGCGGCGGCGCTCGCAAGTATTACAAATTCTGACGCACTCACTGCTTCATCCACACAACCCTTTGTTGAAACAATGAATAAAAAAGCTCAAGAGATTGGCCTGACGCAGAGTTACTTTTCAAATCCATCAGGCCTTGATACAAGTGAGCACGAAAGCGGCGCGTATGGTTCTGTACGCGACATGGCACGACTCTTCGAATATGCACTTCGAAATATACCCGAGGCTCTCGAAGCAACAACCTATAAAGATCTCAAAATCACATCGCTATCAGGATTTACGCATGACGCAAAAAATACAAATGTTTTGATTGATAGAATTCCCGGCCTCATCGCATCGAAAACCGGGTTCACCAATCTTGCCGGAGGAAATCTTGTCATCGCATTTGAAGCAGGTCCTGGAAAACCTGTGATCATTGCAGTTCTTGGATCCACATTTGATGGCAGATTTAGCGATGTTGAAAAACTTGTATGGGCTACTCTTGCAGAATTGCAAAAATAAGCGCAATTTGTAAAAATCTTTCGCTATATTGACAAAAGCATAGTTTTAGTGTAGCATCTTGTCAGAAACCAAACACCTTTCTTGAATCGGAGGTTGGCTATGGCGGAAGAAACAGAGCTGGAAAACGTTGTTGCAAATCCAGAAAACCAGTACTTGTACATGATGGGTAGGGGACAAGTTCCCGTGTACATTGTCCTTAAGTACGTGAAAAAAGGGGACCATGTGGTTCTCATTGGCGCAAACGGTTCCCTGATCGGAGGAATTGTCGAGGAAATCGACTCAACGAAAATCGTTCTCCAAGCCTTCGGAGTGCACAATCCCGTACCCCACAAAGTGGACGATGTCCGAGCAATTATACTCAACGATCCCGATTTTCTGACAATTGTCAGAGACACAAAAGAGACCACATAGTCAAACGTCACGCGCGGAAGCAAATATGCTTCCGCGCGAACTCGTTTTTGAACAAATGGCAAAACTCTTGTATAGTTCAGAGCATGATACTCGACGTTGCAAAAGTATTTCTCCCCTCGACTGTGTCTTTTACGATAGGCATCCTCACGGCGCCTCTCCTCACACATTTTCTCTATAAATACAAGATGTGGAAGAAAAAAGCGGGCAAAGTCGCAACTGACGGCCGCGCAACCCCGCTCTTTAACGAGCTTCACAAACACAAAGAGGTCGGCACGCCAAAAATGGGCGGCGTGCTTATCTGGTCAAGCGTTTTTATTACTATCGCCCTCTTTAAGCTTTTTTCTGTGCTTATTCCGTCAGAGATCACGTTTAAACTAAATTTTTTTTCACAAAATCAAACGTGGCTGCCACTTTTCACCCTCATTGTGGGAGCGGGTATTGGCCTTATTGATGATCTCCTTGAGGTGACTGGTACTGGAGGATATCTTGCAGGTGGTCTCTCTCTCAAAAAACGATTGCTTGTCGTTGCAATTACCGGTCTCGTTGGCGGGCTGTGGTTTTTTACTCGTCTTGAAGTTTCATCTATTCTCATTCCGTTCATGGGAGAACTTGAGCTCGGAGCGGCATTTATTCCGCTCTTCATTCTGGTCATGCTTGCGCTCTACTCGGGCGGCGTCATAGACGGCATTGACGGACTTGCAGGAGGTGTTTTTGCGTGCATCTTTGCAGCATACGGCGGCATCGCTTTTTTTCAAAATCAAATAGACCTCGCTGCATTTTGCGCAGTTATGACCGGAGGTATATTGTCTTTTCTCTGGTTCAATATCCCCCCGGCGCGTTTCTACATGTCGGAAACCGGCACGATGGGACTCACGATGACACTCGCCGTTGTCGCATTTCTCACAAAAGCAGTCATGGTGCTGCCCATTATTGCTTTTCCACTTTTTGCCACAACACTTTCAGATGTTATTCAACTCCTTTCGAAAAAATACCGGGGCGGCAAAAAGGTATTTCACATTGCTCCGCTGCATCATCATTTCGAAGCTTTGGGCTGGCCCGGGTATAAAGTCACCATGCGTTATTGGGTTATCAGTATTATCCTCGCCATCTGCGGGATGATCGTTGCACTTGTCGGTTTACAACAGTATTAGCGCTCATTACCCATGACTCAGAGAACATCTACATTGATGAAAGCAAAAGCGGATAAGGTATTTCTTGCACTCACGCTCATCCTGTCCATCCTGGGATTCTTTATTTTTGCGTCAGCGTCACTTGGACTGCGCGCGCGCGACGCCGCCGCTTTCTCATCAATGGCGTTCAATCAAGGATTCCTGGGATTGTTCCTCGGTATGATATTCATGCTCTTGGTTGCAAAAGTGCCCTATCGTTTGTTCTACAAATACTCTCTGTATATTTTCATTCTCGCCGTCATTGTCACACTCCTCGTATTTGTTCCCGGTATTGGCACTGAATTCGGGGGTGCGCAGCGTTGGCTTCTCATCGGTTCCGTTTCATTCCAACCGGCAGAATTTCTTAAAATTGCATTTGTTTTGTACTTCGCCGCAACTCTCATGAAAACAAAAGAACACCTTCAATCGTTCAAAGAGGGAATCATCCCGCTTCTCGTCATACTCGGCAGTACCGGCGCCATTCTCCTCGCACAACCAAACACGAGCAGTTTTGCCATTATCTTCATTGCCGCAATTGCGATGTTCATCGTTAGCGGAGCACGGTGGCGCTACGTTTTTTCTGCAGGAGCAATCGCACTTGCGGGACTCGCGCTTCTTGCGCTCATGCGGCCGTATGTGCGCGATCGCATCGTGACATTTCTTGACCCATCGAAAGACGCGCTCGGTTCATCGTATCAGATCCAGCAATCACTCATAGCGATCGGTTCGGGAAAAATATTCGGACGGGGTTTCGGTCAAAGTATTCAAAAATTCGGCCTCTTGCCCGAGCCTGTCGGAGACTCTATTTTTGCCGTCGCCGCGGAAGAATTCGGTTTTGTCGGCAGTATTCTGCTTGTCACATTATTTCTGATTTTTGCCTACCGCGGGTTGCGCATAGCAATTAGAGCGCCCGACATCTTTGGTGGACTCGTTGCAACCGGACTTGTTATAATGATAACGTCGCAGTCATTTTTAAACATTTCGGCCATGCTCGGCATCGTACCGCTCACGGGAACAACACTGCTTTTCGTAAGTCATGGGGGAACCGCGCTTCTCTTTGCACTGATAGAGGTCGGGATACTGCTTAATATCTCCTCGTATCAGAGCAAAAAAGCGATGGCGACCATATAAACTAGGTAAATATTGCGATCTGCTTCGTTGACTTCGGCATTCAATCGCTCACCGTATACGTAATACGCCTCGCGATTTCATTGCCTCGTCGCCTCGCATCTCATCAATATTAACTCTAGTTTAAAAACACACTATGAAAATTTTACTAACAGGAGGGGGAACTGGCGGACATTTCTATCCAGTCATTGCGATAGCCCAGGAACTTAATCAGATCGCGGAGGAGCGAAAGCTGCTTCAAATTGAACTTTTCTATATGGCATCAAAGCCATACGACGAACGGCTTCTCTTCGAAAATAATTTGCAATTTGTCAAAGTGCCCGCCGGAAAAATGCGCCGCTATTTTTCGCTTCTCAATATTTTTGACTTTTTTAAGACCGCCATCGGCGTGATAAAAGCGGTTTGGGGTATTTTTCTCATGTATCCGGATGTCGTCTTTGGCAAAGGAGGTTACGACAGTTTTCCCGCTATTTTGGCTGCACGGCTATTTTTTATTCCGGTCGTCATTCATGAATCCGACACAGTTCCCGGCAAAGTCAATGCGTGGGCGGGAAAATTCGCGCGGAGAATCGCCGTCACATTTCCCGAAGCGGGAGAGAAATTCAAAAGAAGAGATGTCGTCGCATTCACCGGCAACCCGATCAGAAAAACACTCTATACAGCGCAACGAGGCGGAGCGCGAGAATTTTTGCAACTCGAAGAAGATGTGCCAATCATACTCTTTCTTGGAGGATCGCAAGGTGCGCAAACAATCAATCAACACCTTCTTGATACACTGCCGCAACTCGTTACCAAGTATCAGGTGATTCACCAAACAGGACGAGACAATCTCACCGAGACACAAGAGCTTGCATCGGTAATTCTTGAAAAACATCAGCATCGAGAGCGCTACAAGCCATATGCATACTTAAACGATCTCGCACTTAAAATGGTCGCAGGTTCGGCAGAACTTGTCGTTTCCCGCGCAGGTGCGGGAACAATTTCAGAACTTGCCCTCTGGGGCATCCCAAGCATCCTTATTCCTATTCCCGAAAGCATCAGTCATGATCAGCGAGCAAACGCTTTTGCGTATCAACGCACAGGAAGCTGTATCGTCATAGAAGAACAAAATCTTTCTGCCAATGTCCTGTTCGCACAGATAGAAAATCTCATGAATAACAAAAAAGAGCGCGAGCGCATGAAGCTCGGCGCACTTTCTTTTGCGAAACCAGATGCCGCAAGAATTATCGCCGAGGAGCTTATTAGTATTGCTCTCGAGCATGAACAATAAAAAAGCTTGCATGGACCAGAATGTTCATGTAGTGTTACTCAAGAGTTTTGTATTGCTGTTTTCTCTACAATAACCATTCTGGAGAATGCAATGCCTGGATGTAACTGTATCGCCAACCGGCAGCTTGCTGCCTATCAGTTTCTCTGTAATACAATTGCTGATTTCGATCTCCTCGACCTCACTGACATATCGCTTCAAACGGTTTCCAAACAACTGATCGAAGTTATTGATGCATTTAAAAGAGGCTGGCTTTTCTTTGACGATGCAACGATAAAAACATTTGATGTGCGTATCTCCATGCCCTGGAAAAACGGTGAGTTCGCAAGCGCTATCGCGCGAGAAGATGCGCAGGTTCTGTATTATGAGATGTGTCATCGTTTGAATGGTGAAGTGCTCGTCATGGCCCGATCATTTATCAAGAAGCAATATCCACACTTGTTTAGCTGATCCATACCCCCGCATAGTATATGTGGGGGTATCGCGTGGCGCACTTTTGGGAATCACCCATAGAATATGCTAAAATAAGAGATCAAATTATGGCTCACACAAGCGTTGGCAACATATCTGTAATAACACGTTTTCCTCCATCGCCGACGGGGAAACTTCATATCGGCAACGCACGAACGGCGCTTTTTAACTATCTTTTTACGAAACACCACGGAGGAAAAATTATCCTTCGTTTTGAGGACACCGACCGAGCGCGATCAAAAAAAGAGTACGAAGAAAACATTCTCGATGCTCTTGCCTGGCTCGGCATAAAATTCGCGGAAACATATCGACAATCAGAACGAAACGATATTTATCGAAAATATCTAGAAAGATTAATAACAGAGAATACTGCGTATGTTTCGAATGAAACTGACGAAGCTGGAAAACAGAGCAGTGTCGTGCGCTTCAGAAACCCAAATAAAAAAATTACATTCACTGATATCGTAAGGGGCGACATTACTTTCGATACCGAAGAACTCAAAGATTTTGTGATCGCACGCAGTATTGATGATCCGATCTATCACTTTGCCGTTGTCGTCGACGACTTTGAGATGGGGCTCACGCACATCATCCGTGGCGAAGACCACATATCGAACACCCCTCGTCAGATCCTCATTCAAGAGGCGATCGGAGCGCCTCGACCCGTATATGCACACCTTCCCCTCATACTTTCAAAAGACCGCTCGAAACTCTCAAAGCGCAGCAACGCCGTCGCCACAACAGAGTATCGTGACCTCGGATACCTTCCCGAAGGAATCGTAAACTATCTTGCGCTCCTCGGTTGGAATCCGGGAACAGAGCAAGAAATTTTTACACTGTCCGAATTGATAGAGCAATTTGATATCGAGAAGATCCAGAAGGGAGGGGCAGTGTTCGATATTGAAAAACTTAATTGGGTAAACAAAGAACATATACGACGCATTCCACAAGACACCTTTGAAACAATGATACAAACGTATATACCAAAAGAGATAATGAACGAATCTGACTCAAAAAAACGTCTACACAGGCTTATTCCCCTCATACAGGAAAAAGCCGAGATATTGTGCGACGTTAAAAATCAGTTTGAACAAGGTGAATACGCCTATATTTTTGAGGCTCCACGGGAATACGACATCAGCAAACTCATGTGGAAGGATGAAAAGGACCCGAAAATAGCATCAGAAAAACTTTCTCAAATTTTAAAAATTCTTTCTGAAATTCCTTCAAATGATTTTTCAGAAATTTCACTGAAAGAAAAGATTTGGGATTTTGCCACAAACGCCGGACGCGGTACGATATTATGGCCTATGCGCTATGCGCTTTCGGGAAGAGAGAGGTCACCGGATCCATTTAGCCTGGGCGCCATACTCGGAAAAGAGGAAACTCTCGCACGAATTGAAAAAGCTATTTCAGCGCTTAAAAATCGGGAGGGTAGTATTTCGTAGCGCTTTTTATATAACTCATCTTACGCGCAATATGAATGTTTTTTCCGTCATTGCGAGAGCGAAGCCCGAAACAATCCAGAGTGTAATGCCCGAATCCTAGATTGCTTCGAGCTTCGCTCTCGCAATGACGAACATAGATAATGTGATACACAACTCATAATTGCGTAAGGTGAATTATATAACTATGAATGTGCGGAATAGAACTTTGCATATATGTTGCATAGGATATATATCTGTTTTTTTGCTGCTCTTTGGAACAATCACGTATGCGGCATCGCGCATTGAAGAACTGAAAGGTAGTATTACAAACAGAAATTCAGAAATTGAACGCCTTGAAAAAGAAATTAAGCAATACGAGCAACAACTTGTCGGCATCAGCAAAGAAAAAAATACTCTGAAAAACACGATACGTACATTTGATGTCTCGATCCGCAAGTTTAACAGTGATATTTCTTTTACGCAAAATAAAATCACTAAAACCGCCTATACGATTGAGAAACTTGTGTTGAGTATTACAGAGAAGGAGGAAAAAATAAAACAAAATGAAAATACACTCGCGGCAGCTTTGCGCTCCATCAATGAAGCTGAATCACACACACTCATGGAACTTGTGCTCGCGCATAGTAAACTTTCTGAAATCTGGAACGAGCTTGCCAACATGGAACAGTTTCAGGTCGTCGTTAATAAAAATCTTGCATCACTCAAATCTCTCAAGGAAGAGCTTGTCGAAAACAAGGTACAGGAACAGCAAAGAAAAAAAGAGCTTGTCACGTACAAGAATGAACTTGATGATAAAAAAGAAATCGTCGAATACAATCGAGTAGAAAAAAATAAAGTCCTCAAAACAACCGAGAGCAAGGAAACTTCATACGCGGAAATGCTTGCGGATAAAAAACAAAAAAAAGAGGAGTTTCTCGCAGAACTCCTCGAACTCGAATCACAACTGCAACTTGAGATCGATCCGAGCGCGTTTCCGGAACCCGGATCAAAAGTACTCGCCTGGCCGCTTGATGACGTGCTGATCACGCAATATTTCGGCAATACGGAATTCGCTCAAACTACATCTGCGTATAAAGGCCAAGGACATAACGGCATTGACTTCCGCGCTTCAAGCGGCACAAAGGTCAAAGCTGCACTCGCCGGTACCGTAGAAGCCATAGGCAACACAGATATAGCGCCCGGATGCTATTCATACGGCAAATGGATTCTTATACGGCATAAAAACGGCCTTTCCACGATGTATGCCCATCTCTCTATTATTAAGGTCGCACAGGGGCAGGAAGTCGCTACAAGCGATACCATAGGCTTTAGCGGCAACACCGGCTATTCTACAGGGCCACACCTGCATTTTACCGTATATGCGACCCAAGGCGTCCGTGTTCAGCAATTCAGTAAAAGCATTAACTGCAAAAATACAACAATTCCGATCGCGGATTTGAAAGCGTATATAAATCCATTGTCATATTTGTAGGGAGAGAAATATACATAGAACAGAAAAAAGAGGGGTGAGAAAAGGAGAGCAAATTACCTACCGAGACACACTTGCACAGATGCATGAACTTCTCTCTCAAGACAAACTTGGGGAAGTGCCTACGCTCTCAAATTTATGTTTTTCTGACTTAAGGACGGAAAAGATATATTGTACGACGTTATAGCAATACACCATGAGTACATCCGCTTCGCAGAAAATATAATAGCCTGGAATGTATAAGAAACATTCCAGGCTATACAAGCTACTTCAGTTATTTCTCATAAAGACCACTCCACCCCGCTGACAAGTCCTTTGCCTGGTATGATCACCGCGCTTATAGCCCAGCCACGCTTGATCGTGGCAAGCCACTGTTCATAGGTCGCAGTCATCTCTCCACAGGCAGAGGCATTGTTGTCGACAAGCCAACGAGCAAGAACTTCCGGGCTTTCCATTACAGGCGAGATCGGCGTCCCTTCTGTGGTAGTCTCGTACATTTGGTAATGCGTACGTTCCACTTCCGGCCAGTCGGGCATGACATTACACCCATAGTGGGGTGGATTATCCTCGAGCCAGCCTTCACGGAGCCCTTGCTCGATCTCTTCCTCATTGTAGGGGAAAGAGTCATGGAGCGGGATGAAGTTTCTCTTCTCATTTTTCGGATGTTCCCAGTTGGCGGGAACTCTGCGAACGTCTCGACCCATCGTTTGGTTCTCCTCTAGAGGCCACCTTTCAAGAATAAATTTGGGGTTACAGACTGCAAAAATTATATAGTATAAAATACATACTGTCAATAGTGTGTATTTTATACTTATTTCTTATGTCTGTTACGCCTTCGTAACTTCTTCCGCCGCCGTCTCTTGACCGACTTTCGTTTGAGTTTAAGTTTAGTCCCCATGTGTTCGTACTATACCTTAACACACAATGCGGTGCAAATGAACAAAGTTGATATCGTGGGATAACGAGCGCTTTTAACAAAAACAATAAGAGCGATACGTATATTGCATCATAATTATATATTTTATCAATCGCATTTCTCGCCGGATACAAAAAACCGTAAGGGAAGGAGGGCACTTCCCTCCCGACCTTACGGTTGCATCGTATCTGATCTGTCATTCTCATCTTTGACAAGTTGATTGTAGATGAATAGCTCTGCGTCAAGACGAACAAGCATGCCCAACATGTGTGCAGTATTCACCGATGCATGTTTATGATTTCTGTGTTCGGGGTGCTGCTTGCTTAAAAGATTCAGCTTTGAAAGCAAGGTATGAGATCTAAAATCAATGCTATACGCCTGCCCTATTTGGAGACTATTGAGAAATTTTATGAGCGCCTCAAGCATATCCAAATAAACTACGCGCTTGTCGTGCTCATCCATAGGGATGACAGACGCGCGTACAACAAGTGCGCAGAACACATCCGGAGAATAAAAGCCGTGGATATACCTCTCTGCCATCGCACGCACCTTATGTGAAAAGTTGTCTATCTGCAAAGAATACTACCATGGGGTGCGACGATTCACCATTTTCTCCACAGGCGCACACCTATCTTTGGAAAAGAGTAAATTCTTCTTCTGTCAAAACCACGAGATTTTTCGTATGCGGCGACCACGTGATCCGATTTCTCCGTATGCTCAACTCTCCCCCGACATAACGTCGAGGCGCATCGCCTAAAATTCTGTCAATACCTTCCAGATCATAGGTATCTGATAATCGGAGCATTCCGGTGAATTGCCATACATCTGTTCCACAACCGTTCACAACAAATCTTTTTATGCGATTAATCGTTATGCAAAGATTAATGCGCGTGTTTGGCACACCCGCACGACAAACTTTAAAAACTACAATTCTTTCTATGAGATTGTCGCATGGTGCCAACAAGGCTCGAAAAATCGCTTTTTTAATCGGAAAACGAAGAACAACAAACGATTCGGACATGGTGTTTTTCCTCATCTCTACGCTGTGCAAGATATACGATACTAAGAGCCTATCTTACAACACCTCCATTCCTGAAGATATATTCAGTTCCGAGGCCGCATTCTTGCCTTGTATAATGATTTCAAGGAACCTTTTTTCAGAAATTCCCGAGCTTCCTTGAATGACTGCGCGTTCACCATCAGGAACATCTCGCAGGCGATCAAAAAAGGGAAATTCGCCAACCAAAAGCGCTACCCGTCTCGAATTATCAACCAAAATATCGCTTGAAAGCAATGTTGTCTTGCAGTTGCCAAAATTATCTATCCACCATACCGCTCGCGGAGCGGAAAGAACATCTTCGATCAAAAGATCCCGTGCGGGAAGATGCTTTTCTGACAACAGAAGCGCCGCCGCCCGCGGCAAAAATTCAAAACTCCTAAATTGTGTCTCCCCAATGTCCACGATCTCTTCTCTGTTCACCATACCATGCTTGAACATGATTTGAGCAACATCGAAAACATTGAGTACATGTATGTTTTTTGTGAGATCGAGTTTCTTCACGAGAGAAAGAGTCAGACCTTCTATGGTCGCTATGACGAGCGTTTTTTTATGCCAGAAGTACCCAAACGGAGCGCCATTTTCCCATTTCTCCTGAACGCCTTGTCGTGGCGCAACATTGACGAGTACAACACCCTCCTCTTCGCCGCCTGCATCAAGAATATCTATGAGATTTCCAGCAGCTTCAAGATCACTTTGCACACCGACAAATGCAGTTCCAGCAGGAAGAAACGTTGAAAGACGAGAAAGCTCTCTTCCTCGGGCATTCTCGTCGCGACAATCGGTTATTAATGCTGAAAAAAAATGTGTTTTCATCCATTTCTAGTATACATGCAGCACGTTCAATTTTCCACTTTAGAACTCATACCAAAATAACTTCCCCATCTCGCTTCCATATTTCCGCAATCTTTGATTTTTTCTCAATCACAAATCTATTCATCGTAGCTTGCTACACCTCAAGATTTGTTCAATCGAAAAAATCAAATCTCACGAAAATCTGAAACCGATCTTGTGGGAACTTATTTTGGTATGAGTCCTTATCGCAAGAACATAGTTCATGTCTGCCGGCCTTCGTATGGGGATAACTTATTTTACACTTTCTATTTACTTTCTATAATTTAATGATGGTCACGAAAAAACAAAAACAGGTTCTCGATTTTATAACAGGCTATCAGAAACGGAAGGGATACGCACCCTCTCTCGACGAGATACGCAAAAAATTCAAACTCGCCTCTGTGTCAACGGCGCATTTTCATGTCGGAAGACTCCGAGATCTTGGTTATATATCAAAAGAAGAAAACAAACCTCGCTCTATTGAGGCATTAGGGCGTGAGACGATGGTAAAAATTCCACTCTTGGGAACAATTGCTGCAGGACAACCTATTACATTGTTTGACGTGCCAAAAGAAATGATCGCTGTTCCAAAAAGTAAAATACCACCTTCATCAGAAGTGTATGCGCTCCATGTGGTTGGCAATAGCATGATCGATGAAAATATCAACAATGGCGATATTGTTTTGGTGCAACATCAAGAAACAGCTGACAACGGCCAAAAAGTAGTGGCCCTTATAGACAACCAAGAAGCTACACTCAAGAAATTTTATAAAGAAAAAGGACAAATCCGTTTACAGCCGGCAAACAAAAATATGGAGCCGCTCATTTTTAGAAATGGACGAGATATTTCAATTCAGGGGATAGTACTTGATGTAATTCACGAAGAGGGTTTCGGAACAATCAAACTTCCCGAATACAAAGAAGCGGGGGGACAAAGAAGATTGCCGCTCAACCAAATTATTTGCGGTGATGCAATAGATGTCATGAAAACATTTCCATTGAACTCAATAGATCTCGTAGTAACATCACCACCCTACGACGAATTGAGGAATTATAGAGGTTACAATTTCGATTTCGAAGGCATTGCCAATGGGTTATTCAGAGTACTAAAAAAGGGTGGAGTTTTGGTTTGGGTTGTTGGAGACCAAACTATTAAAAGCAACGAAACAGCGACATCTTTTAAACATGCTTTATTTTTCAAACAGATAGGATTTAATCTTTTTGACACAATGATTTATCTTAAACCACCACGAGGAGCAGTTGGTAACAACAAAACATACTGGCAAACATTTGAATATATGTTTGTGTTTAGTAAAGGTACGCCCAAAACAATAAATTTAATAAAAGATAGGGAAAATAAGGATGAAAGAGATGGTGATACGGGAACAAAAAAACTACATGACGGCTCATTATTAAAACAAAAACGAGCTGGCTATGCAAAGTATGGGAGGCGAACAAATGTATGGGAATACCTAATAGGTAAAGGACATTCTGCGAGTGATAAAATTGCTTATGAACACCCGGCTATATTTCCTGAAAAATTAGCACAAGACCATATAATCTCTTGGAGTAATAAAGGAGAAATAGTTTACGACCCATTTATGGGAAGTGGTACAACTGCAAAAATGGCAATTCTTACTAAAAGAAATTATATAGGCAGTGAATTGTCCCGTGAATATTGCGAGATTGCACAAAAAAGAATAAAATGCCTCCAATGAAATGCACTGAATGTAGCCACAATAAAGCAACACATGGAGAATTTTGTGATTCATGTTATGATGAAACTAAAATATGCCGTAGATGTCAGCACCGGAAAAGTATTTTGAATTTGAAAAGAATCAAAAAAGTATTGCTGGTAAAATATCCAGAAGAGGAGAATGCCGAGAATGTCGTAAATGGAAAAAACCTACACCCATGAAAGCAAGGCTTGAGTACGAAAAAACTCATCCTAAACCATCCATCGGAGAACCGTTCCGTTGCCCTGTTTGTGAAAAAACAATAATAAGACAATTTAAGAATGATGTCACATTAGACCATTCTCACGAAAATGGCACAATACGAGGTTGGATTTGTAGACAATGTAATTCTAGTATAGGAATGATGGACGAAGATACAGGTATATTGAAAAGGGCAATAAAATGGATACAGTGAAAAGATTTTGGGTCGCACTATCATTTTTGCTGCAACAAATTTGTTGGGCAACGTAGATACGAGATTTACCACGGAATCGGATACTGTTTGAATTCATCGAGTAATTGCTTGTTATATATGAGGCGGGAAAAAGCTTCGGTTTCTACTTTTGCGCCCGTGAGAGCATTGTGCGGCATCGGCTCTTCGGGCAGACCGACGTATTTTAATATCGCATCGAGATCAAGAGCTGACCGTTTATTTTCCGTTGGCGGCGGAATACCGTGCAAGAGATGGTGCATATAGCCGATAGTATGTGTATCAATAGTGCGAAACGCGAGCGGCCAATCTATATGATAACGAGCGGCAGTCACTGCCAAAAAATCACGATCAAAAGAGGGATTATGGCCAACAATCGTCCGCTCTGGAATTTTTTCCATCCATGCGAGAAACGCCTGCACGAGCGACTCGTCGGTTTGCTTGGACATATCCATAATTTGCTCACGTGTAAATCCATTCACCGCCATGGCATCGTCCATGATATCCGCCCCGTCCCAAATCCGACATTCCTCATAAAATTGATAGGATGGATTTTCAAAATGCACAGCGCCAACACTCACGAGTGAGTGTTTATAGGGATTGACTCCGGATGCCTCAACATCAACGACAATCATGTTCTATATATTATAATTGGGCGATTCTTTTGTGATTTTGACATCATGCGGGTGCGATTCAGCGCTTCCTGCGGGGGAGAGACGGATGAAATCCGCGCGGTCTTGCAACTCCTGTATCGTTGTTGTTCCAGTATAGCCCATACCGCGCCGGAGTCCACCAAGATATTGAACAAGAACGTTTCGCACACTTCCCTTATACGGCACAAGTCCTTCAACTCCTTCAGGAACAAGGTCGTTTTTTCTTTCCACATCAGCTTGTCCATACCGCGTCCGCGAGCTCTTGTTTGCTTCCATTGCTCCAAGCGAACCCATACCGCGATATTGTTTCCACTGCCGTCCCTCGAAAAAGACAAGATCCCCGGGTGCTTCTTCTGTTCCCGCAAGCATGCTACCGAGCATAACAGAGGACGCGCCCGCGCCGATCGCAATGGGAATATCTCCGGAATATTTTACCCCGCCGTCTGCGCACACGGGTACCCCATGAACACTCGCAATACGAGCGCAAGCATACACCGCGCTCACTTGCGGAGATCCGATACCAGCAATAATTCTCGTTGTGCAAATAGAGCCCGGTCCTTGGCCGACTTTAATGCCGTCTGCGCCAGCTGCAATAAGATGCTCGGTTGATGCGGCTTCGGAAACATTTCCGGCAACAATGTCAACTTTGTCGCCATAAATCCCCTTAAGTTGTTTGACCGTATCTATAACTTTTTTTGAATCGCCATGCGCCGTATCAATGACAAGCACATCCACACGCTTCTCAAGCAATAAGGATGCGCGTTCGAGCGCATCATTGCCAACGCCGATCGCCGCCCCAACGCGAAGCTGATTCCGTTCATCCACATTATAATTTGTAATTCCCGGAGAAAAAAGACGTTTGAGATCTTTGAAAGTATACATGCCATCCACTTCCCCGCTATTCTTTACCACAGGCAACACTTTCTTCTTATTTTTCTTCATGATCGCGTAGGCATCTTCACTGCCGACGCGGCTGCCCACCAAAACCAGATTCGATGCCATGACTTCACGCGCCGTTTTGCGTGCATCGTCGCAAAATTCAAAATCATTTTTTGTGATGATGCCGACAAGTTTTCCCTGCGCATCAATGACGGGAAAACTATGGAATGTGTATCCCTTCTCGTCGCGCCTGCGCAAAATCGATTCAATCGTGTCCGTATCACGAACGCAGATCGGCGTGTCAACAATTCCATTGAGGTAGAGCTTCACCGTCGCCACTTCTTTCGCTTGCTCTTTGGGAGAAAAATTCCGATGAATAATGCCGAGGCCTCCAAGATTTGCCATTTCGATCGCGAGCTTGCTTGTTGTGACGGTATCCATAGCGGCAGATACAAGCGGCATCTTGAGAGGCACACGCCGGGAGAACCGCGTCGATAAAGAAACATCATCGGGCATAGATTCTGAATAGCTCGTCCGCAGGCGCACATCATCATACGTAAGTGCAAGTCCAAGCTCATCCATCTTTTGAAAAAATACATCCTTTTTTGACATATACATTATGTATTCAGATATTCTTCTTTGCTATTTTCGTCGTGTGCGTCAAATGCACGATAATTTACCAGTATTTCCTCCCCTTTTTCAATATCACGATTTGCTACACCTAATGTTTCCGGTTCGCCCGGAAACGAAACAACATTGATATTATTTTTTACCGAGGAATGATTTGTAAATCTACTATCGTCAATGGAAAAAACATATTTACCTGTTGTGGTAGATAAATAAGCACAACGAATAATAAATTCATGGAGTTCTGATGGCATTTGTTTTACTTCCTCTGGGTCAAAAAGAATATCGAAACGAGGATTAAATTTCCATGTCACAGTTCCTTTCAGAATTTTTTCATCTGCAAATAATCCTATTCCTTCAATTTTGCTTGGCTTTGCGCTTGCTTTTATTGTTAGCATATTAAAAGTTTATTTATCACTCAATCCTTTACAATTACCCGCAGGAGTGTATCCTGCTTTTTCAGCTTCTTCTTTCGAGTTAAACCAAATTTTGTTTTCCTCTGAAATCCGCGCCGCGCCTCCGCACCATGGGAAGTGGTACTTCGTTCCCTTTTTTGAGGCGACATACTGGCCGCCCAGATTTGCAACTTCGGGTACAACACTCTGTTCTGCTTCCTCGCCTAAAATACTCTCTGCAACAGCAGCTCCCTGCCTCGGTGAAAGCATCTGTATGGGCATCTTTCGAGATTCGATCACCGACAGTCTCCCTAAACAAAATGAAGAAATACCGACAAAAATAATAACCAGCACCACGAAAACGTCCCCTGAAATTGCTGACTTGATTTTTTCTAAAATGTGCTGCATACTGTAGTTTCTCTAGTTTCAATAGATTATAGTCAGATTAACACAGTAATCAAGGAACATGGCACATAGAAAAGCAGGCGGCACCGCCAAAAACCTACGCGATTCCAATCCAAAATATCTCGGGACAAAACTCTACGCCGGAGAACAAGCACAAGAAGGCTCGGTACTCGTGCGGCAGCGCGGCACGCGGATTCTCCCGGGAAAAAATGTCGGTCTCGGAAAAGATCACACTCTTTTTGCGCTCAAGGCCGGAAGGGTAAAATTCGGAACAAAACGTAAACAAGGATTTAATAATCGAATACTCGTCAAAAAAACAGTTAGCGTCCTCTAGCACAACAAAAAATTTCCGGCAGAGCCGGAAATTTTTTGTTGTGCTATTTTTTTATTTCGCAACAACAGTGAACACTACTTTTGCTTTTGTCTCCCCAACAGAAACAGAAATCTCATATTCTCCCGTTTGCTTTATTGGTTTCTCGAGTTCAATATGCTCTTCTGCAAGCGATACATGGAATTCTTTGTTTAATGCATCCGCGATTGCTCCGGCATCAATTCCAGCGAACAAGCCACCCGTCTCCGCCGCTTTAGCTGTTATCAGTATCTTTCTATTGTGAAGCGCCTTCACCTGCGACTGCAGTTCTGCTTCTTCTGTCCGAATTGATTCCTCGCGCGTAGCACGATCTTTCGTCGCTTTAAGAACGAGTGCATCAGTCGCATAGAGCGCCATTTTTTTTGGTATAAGAAAATTAAGCGCGTATCCATCGGAAACGTTTTTCACCTCATATTTCTTTCCAACATCAGGAACGTCTTTTTGTAATATGACTTTCATAAAAATAGGTATTGATCTATTATTCCTTGGTCAATATCTCGATCGCTTTCGCAAGTTGTGGATCTTTCTTCGCCTTGATATCTTCGCTACTCATGGAAACGACGACATCGGGAGTTATGCCTTCCTCCGAAATTGATTTGCCATTTGGTGTAAGCCAACGCGCAACAGTAACTTTAAGCGCTGTGTCGGGCGTAATCTCCACAAGCTCCTGCACAGAACCTTTCCCGAACGTCTGTGTTCCCACAACCGTTGCGGCTCCATGTTCCGAGAGAGCGCCCGCGAGTATTTCCGATGCCGATGCGGAACCGCCATTGACCAGTACGACTAACTTTAAATTATCAGTAAAAATATCATAGCCTTTGCTGCGCCATACTTTATCTTCTTCGGACTTACTTCCTTCCTGCCGCACAATGATTTTGCCCGATGGCAGAAACCAGCTCGCCATATCAACGGCCGACTCAAGGAAGCCTCCCGGATTGCCGCGCAAATCTATGATCAGCTTGTTTGTACCAGATTTTGCAAAGTCACGCAATGCGTCTGCAAAACGCTTTGTCGAATCCCCCGTAAAGCTAAATAATCGCAAAACATACACATTATTGACAAGCGGGCTTGTGCTTTCATCTGTATCATCAGAAGCCTTCACTGAAGTAACTTCCGTTTCTATCGTGGGAACTTCAATAACATCGCGAATAACCGTCACATCGATCGGCTCGTCAACGTCCTCACGCACAAGCTTCAGTTTTACAGATGTCCCCTTTTCTCCGCGTATTCTCTGCACTGCTTCGTCAATACTCAAACGCGCTGTTGAAGTATCATCTATCTGAATGATTTTATCCCCCGGCAAAATACCAGCCTTTTCAGCAGGTGTTCCTTTAAGAGGAGCGATCACGGTCAAAATATCATGCCGTATACCCACTTCCATGCCGACACCTTGAAAATTGCCTTCGACATTTTCAAAAAACATTCTTGTTTCCTCCGGCGGCAAAAAAACCGTATATGGGTCACCAACCGATTCCGCAAGACCCTCGATCGCGCCCCAGACACGCGCGCTATCGTCAACTACCGGGGCCGTTGTTGATGCAGGCACGAATTTTTCACTAAGCACATTCCACGCCTTCCAAAAAGGCGCGAAATCGACAGAAACCGCACCGTCCTTATTCAGCACAGAGGCGGATTGATCCACTGTCGGAGTACTATCAATGCCCACAGAAACGCCAGCAAAAAAAGCTGCGCCGACAAAAAAAACAGCGAGTGCTGCATATAGTGGAATGAGTTTCGAACGAGAAGAAATCGGCATATGTTCAAACAGTATGACAAAAACATCATCCCTTGGCAATCACCATCTATTCACACACTGCTGTTTATTGTCTGAACATGTACCAGTATACTTATACAATATAGGTTCGCGCGTAGAACCTTTGATTAAAAATATGATCACTCGTCAAGAAATAGAAAAGATTACCTGGATAGACCTTGTCAATCCGACCAAAGAGGACATTCTGACGATCATGGATGAATTCGATATACACCCAGTCGTTGCCGAGGAACTTCTTGTGCTAACACTTCATTCCCGTGTCGATGAATATCAGAAATATCTCTATCTTATTCTGCATTTCCCGGCATTGCGGCATACGCAGAAAAGCCATCAAATACTTGCAGACAATCAGGAAATTGACATCATTATTGGAAAAAAATTCCTCATCACAACACACTACAGCAACCTCGATCCTATCCTTAATCTCTCAAAAACAATCGAGGTTGACTCTATTCTGCAGAAAAGCACGCTCGGCGAACATGCAGGATTCCTTTTTTACCATCTTATGAAGCGGCTCTACGCTGCTCTCGAAGCCGAAATGCAGTTTATTGCGGAAGCGCTCATACATGTTGAAGATCGAATTTTTGATGGAAAAGAGCGCGATCTTGTTTTTGAACTTTCTGTCATATCAAGTTCCCTTGTCGGATTCAGAACAGCAATTCGCCCGCATCGAGAAGTGCTTACTTCACTTGAATCGGTTGGTCAAGTCTTTTTTGAAAAAGACTTTGGCCATTATCTTAAAGCAATCGCAGATCAGCAATACAAAGTATTCAACATGGTACATAGCAATTTTGATACGCTTGGCGAATTGCGCGAAACAAATAATTCCCTACTCTCGATCAAGCAAAGCCAAACCATGAAAACGCTTACTATCATGGCATTCATTACGTTCCCGCTTTCGCTTATCGCTTCAATATTCGGCATGAATACAACCAACACGCCGATCGTCGAATCGCCATTCGGTTTTTGGTTTGTCATAGCTCTCATGCTCGCCGCATCTGGAATATTTTTTGGCTATTTCAAATATAAAAAGTGGCTCTGAGCAAGTCTCGACATATTTGAAAGAATTTGCTCTCATAAAGGAATGAAGCTTTCATTGTTTAACACTCTCTCACACGAAAAAGAAGACTTTGCTTCCTTGAAACCGGGAACGGTCACTATGTACCACTGCGGGCCGACCGTGTATCAGTACGCGCATATCGGTAATCTGCGCGCATACGTTTTTGCCGATATTCTGCGGCGTTTTTTTGAGCACTACAAAATACACATGCAGCAGGTCATCAATATCACCGACGTCGGCCACCTCGTGACAGATGCAGACGAAGGCGAAGACAAGATGGAGAAGGGAGCGCGACGTGAAGGAAAAACAGCACACGAGATTGCTCTATTTTACGAACAGGCATTTATGCGTGACCTCGCCGCACTCAATATACACACAGAAGACACCCTCTTTCCGCGCGCATCAGAACACATTAAGGAACAGATTGCTCTCATAAAAAAACTGGAGACAAAAGGCGTCACCTATAGCATCTCGGATGGCGTGTATTTTGATACTTCTAAAATCCCTGACTACGGAAAACTGGCACCACGAAATATCGTCGGCATCAAAGAGGGCGCGCGCGTAGCAAAAAGTGACGAAAAAAGAAACCCGACCGACTTTGCGTTATGGAAATTTTCAAAGTCAGACGAGAAGCGCCAGCAAGAATGGGAATCCCCTTGGGGTAAAGGATTTCCCGGGTGGCACCTTGAATGTTCTGCAATGTCAACGAAGTACCTTGGCGAAACATTCGACATACACACCGGCGGCATTGATCACATTCAAATCCATCACACAAACGAGATCGCTCAGTCTGAAACCGCGACCGGAAAATTGTTTGCGCGATTTTTTGTGCACGTCGCGTTCGTCAATGTTGAGAGCGGGAAAATGTCAAAGTCAGAAGATAATTTTGTCCGCCTGCAGACACTCATAGATGCAGGCATCAATCCCCTTGCCTACCGCTATGCTTTACTCACTGCGCACTACAGAAGTCAGTTGCAATTCTCATTCGAAGCGCTTCATGCCGCAGAATCCGCACTCGAATCTCTCGCAGTATATTTTCTCCCCCGAGCGAAACTCTCCTCCGAACCAGACAAAACCTATATGAACACGTTTGAAGAGTATCTCGCTGATGACTTAAACACGCCAAAAGCGATCGCTCTCGTGTGGGACCTCATAAAAGACGAGAGCATTCCCGAACCAAACAAAATCGCTACCATAGCAGAATTTGATCGCGTCCTCGGACTCGGACTTACGGAGCGCGCAGGAGAACTTGAACAAGCATACCTAAAAAAAACCATTCCGCTTGAATCCCTCCCCGAAAATGTGCAGAAACTCATCGCCGAGCGTGAAAACGCCCGAGAGCAGAAAGACTGGAAAAAAGCAGACATGCTGCGAGAAGAAATCGCACAATGTGGATACATCATCAAAGATGGCGAACAAGGGCCAGCCGTCGAGAAATCTGATTAGAAAAATATATGGATACATTTGGAGAACAACCAAAATTTGAAATTACATCGGCCATAGAAAAAAACCGTTTGAGAATCCGGCAGTCCAGTTGTTTTTTGTAAAATGGTGCGAAATCAACGATTCTATTGAACCACAATTCGTTGATCGCGCAGACTGGGAGCAAAAGAAAGTGGAGGGTATGCTCCAAAAGAGACCGGACGGTAAACAAACGCTTTTCATTCCAAAAGATTTACAATTGTGGGAAATGGTTGGCGTTATGGAAGTTGTTCATCGCGACACTTTTGCTGCAAAGCCAGAACGACAAGACATGGCAAAGAAAAAGCTTTTAGAGCTCGGTACAACATTTCAAAATACAGGCATTTATATTATGCAGCGGCTTGCTTCAATTGAGCAGGGAAAAGAAATAGCCAATGCACTGGCCATTGAATTGTATAACTATGGGCAATGGCTCATCGACGGCACAAATGCTGAAAAATTATTGCGAAGCTGAAATAAATGCGGTTTCGGCCACAAAGCGACGAAAAGAGCGTGGCAAACTGTACTATTGGCAAAATTTATATAGGACTTAGGGCTCGTTAAAAAATTAATTCCCAAAGATCGCGCACAATGTGCGGTCAAATACGACTTGGCGCGGAATGAGCGAAACCCGAGTTGTATTCCAATACAACGAGTGGTTTTGCGAGTGAGCACGAGTCGTAGATGACTGCGCAGTGTGTGCGAGATTGGGAAGTTATTTTTTTAACGAGCCCTTAGGCACTTGGATGCAGTTTGCCTAGCCCGCCTACAGCCTGCCGGCTCGGCCGGATAAGGTGCCGGGACGGCCATAGGGAGGCGCGAGTGAGGCTTGTGACCAAACTGTAGTACCCTATACAGCGCGGAAACAAACGGAGCGAGCAAGCGGAGAAATGCGCCAAGTGCGTAAGTCCTATTATAGTATCCACAGCTTATCAACACTATCTGCACAGTTTTACTTTGCACCTACAAACAAACGCTGTGATAAAATAGGGTGCATGGAGAACACCTATACCAAGAAAACAGACACAGTATCCTTTGTTGATATTCCGGAAATCCCGCAGGATCGCCGTGCTGAACGTGCATTCCTGGGATCAGTTCTCATGCAGGCGGAAATCAATTATGAACTCATGGATATTCTCCGTCCCGAGTCATTCTACTTTCCGAATCACAAAGTTATCTTCGAAGCGATGACTGCACTCATCACGCGACATGAACCGATAGATATGATAACGCTCACCTCATATCTCGAGGACAAAAAACTTCTTTCCCAAGTCGGCGGAAAAAGCGCCATTGCCGATCTTGTACATGAGGTGCCGGGAGCTGCCAATATCGACTCGTACGCACGCATTATTCAAAAAAAATCAATACTCCGCAGATTGATTTTAGCGGCTGCTGATATTGGCAGACTTGGCTACGAACAAACCAACGACACGGACGAAATCCTTGATGAAGCGGAAAAGAAAATATTCAGTATTGCAAATTCGGCTGGCACGCATAAATATAAATTCCTCGGAGACGAACTCAAGGAGGCCGCCGAACGACTCGTTAATCTCTCAAAAACGGGAAACGAACTCCGTGGCATTCCTTCAGGATTCAAGAGCCTCGACAACATGCTCTCCGGTTTTCAAAAATCAGACCTTATCATTCTCGCAGCCCGCCCCTCAATGGGAAAAACTTCGCTTGCCCTTGATATCGCCCGTATGGCTGCCGTCGACCACAATATCCCTGTCGGCATTTTCTCTCTTGAAATGAGCGCACAGCAGCTCGTCGATCGTATGATGTCAGCTGATTCTATGGTGGATTCCTGGAAAATTCGAACGGGGCGTGTCAATATGGATGATGAGTTCAACAAGATCACAAGCTCGCTCGAACGTCTCTCCAAAGCGCCGATCTATATTGACGATCAACCCGGCAGTACTATCCTTAAGATCCGTTCAACAGCACGACGTCTCAAAAGCGAAAAAAATCTTCAGCTCATCATCATTGACTACCTCCAGCTCATTGTCCCAACCATCACACGTGCACAAGATTCCATGGTACAACAGGTAACCGAGATCTCCCGATCGCTCAAGACTCTTGCGCGCGAATTGGATCTCCCCGTCATTGCGCTTTCACAACTCTCGCGAGCCGTTGAAAGCCGTGGAGGAAAACCGCGCCTCTCCGACCTGCGTGATTCCGGTTGTCTCGCAGGAGATACGCTTATCACAAACGCACAAACAGGAAAACAGCAGAGCATTAGAAACCTTGCAATGAAAAATGAGCCGCTACAAATATTTGCACTCAATGACCAATTCAAAATAGAGACGCATCAGGCTGTTCGTTTTTTCTCTTCCGGAACAAAAGAGCTTTTTCTGCTCAAGACACGTAGCGGACGATCTATACGGGCAAGCGCAAACCATCTATTTCGCACACTCTTGGGATGGAAGCGTCTTGACGAACTCTCCACTCTCGAGCATATCGCTGTTCCACGAGCTCCTGAACTCGCGCCACACGACGATACACTCACAGACAATGAGGTTATCTTTCTTGCACATCTTCTCGGTGATGGATGTATCCTGCCAAAACAACCATATCACTACACCACCGCCTCTCTGATAAATCAAAAAACAGTGATTAAAACCGCATATTCACTCTTTGGGATTAGCGCAAAAACAGTCCGGCAAAAAAATTGGGTACATGTATACTTCACCGCACCCTTTCATCTCGCTCGTGGGAAAAAACATCCTATAACAATCTGGTTTGAGAAACTCGGAATTGAGCGCGTGCGATCGTATAAAAAACAAGTGCCGGAAGCTATTTTCGGATGCTCCAAAGCACGTAGTGCACTTTTTTTACGGCACCTCTGGGCAACTGATGGCAACATCAGTAAAAAAATAATGCCACAACGCAAACCAAGCGTATCTATTTATTATGCCTCCTCAAGCAAGAAACTCGCTGAACAAGTCGGGCATCTCTTACTTCGCCTCGATATTCGAAGCACGATGCGCACTGTGCCTTCTGCGAAGGGCTACCGGACAATGTATCATGTATGCGTCGAAGGAACTCCGAATCAATTACAATTTCTAGAAACAGTCGGTATCGCCGATGAACGAGCGCATTACATTCAGCACTATATACGAACACTCAAAACTATTGAACCAAATACAAACATTGATAGTATTCCGCGGGAAGCATGGCGATTGGTGATCGCTCCCGCCAAAGAGGCGGAAAATTTGAGCTGGCGTGACGTCGCCCACAAACTTGATATCGCATATAATGGCTCCGCGCTTATGCAAACTGGTATTGGCCGCGATCGACTTGCAACTATTGGTGCTCTTCTTGCATCGAAAACATGCTTAGAGCTCGCAACATCAGATGTTCTTTGGGACAAAATCATTTCGATTGAACCTGATGGTGTCGAGGAAGTCTATGACGCCACCGTGCCTACTATCCATAACTTTGTCGCAAATGATATTGTGGTTCACAATTCAATCGAACAAGACGCTGATGTCGTCATGTTCATTCATCGCGAAGACAAGTATACTGCCGACAAAACAAACATTGCCGAAATTCTTATCGAAAAGCATCGCAATGGCCCGATTGGAAAAGTGGATCTCTACTTCGACGATAAAAAAACAAGCTTCGTCAGTGTCGACAAATCGGGATATGACGAGTTTCATCAGGATGTCGTTAATTTTTAGACATCTCTATCTGTCATTCCCGCGAAAGCGGGAATCTAGAACAATATCTAGCAATCTGGATTCCCGCTTTCGCGGGAATGACACCTTTGTATGAATCCAATTTCAAAATTATCCACGTTGTTTGCAGATTTTCCGGGGATCGGGCCTCGACAGGCGAAGCGTTTCGTCTATTTTCTGCTCTCGCGCGACCCACACTACCTTCTCGAATTGTCACGCATCATTGCAGAACTTAAAAAAAGCAGTACGCTGTGCGCGTCTTGCTTTCGTTTTTACGCAAAAACCGCAGATCCGGGATTTCTCTGTTCCATCTGCAATTCAGTGGATCGCGACCGATCCACTCTCCTCATTGTCGAAAAAGACGTCGATCTTGAAAACATAGAACGAAGCGGATTGTTCACCGGAACGTATTTCATTCTCGGCGGCAGGGTTCCGATACTCGAAAAGAAACCACTGGAGCGAATCCGCGGCAACGAACTCCTCAACCACATTCAAAAGAAAATTCAAAAGAAAGAGTTGCGGGAAATTATTCTTGCTCTTTCTCTCACGCGCGACGGGGAATACACAATGGAGTTCATTACCGCCATGCTCCAGCCCATCACAAGGTTACATAATGTGAAACTGTCTAGTCTCGGACGAGGCCTTTCTACGGGAATCGAGCTTGAATATTCAGATAGTGAGACGCTTAAAAATGCCTTGAATCATCGAATATAATCATCTATACTAAAAGAAGAAAATTATGCAAAATACAATATACAAGGAGAATTTGCGTGGCTGAACCAGTAGACAAAAAAGAACAGAAATTGTGGGAAAAAGTTGGGGATCGATTAAAATATGTTCCTAAAGAGGGTGAGGCTGATCTAACAAAAGAACAAGAAAAAAGAGTGAAAAGAATCTTTGGTAAGGGAGTCATGGCAACTCCCAAAAAAGACCGAGAAGAAGATATGAAGGTTCTTCTGCCCAAAAAAGCCGATCGTGAAGATAGCGAATAGACAAAAAAATGCCCTCGCAAAAGCGCCGCCCATACTCTGGACGGCGCTTAACTTTTTATGGCAACGTGGTGATGATGATTTTCGAATACGGCTGCTTATGCCCGCGCTTTTTGAAATAGCGGCTTTTTTGTTTGTATTTAATAACATCCACTTTCGCATGACGTCCCGCGCTCACGAATGTTGCGGCAACAGCTGCACCCTCTATGTATGGTGTGCCGATCGTTGTATCCTTTCCATCGTCAACAAGCAACACTTTATCGAAGGTGACTTCGTCGCCTTTTTTGTGCTCGCCCGGAAGCTTCTCAACAAGAAGCGTTATTCCGACAGAAACTTCATATTGTTTGCCTCCTGTTTCAACCACTGCAAATTTCATAGTCGTTTCATCATACACTACGATTCAAAAAAAGCAAATTTCAGTCTTGTATGAAAAAGGAAGAAAAGCAGGGTTATCCATGATCGTATATATGGATAACCCCGTTTTTAAATGAGAGTGTCTCGAGTAACTATTCGTCGACAACAAGCCGATAACGTTCAAGAAGTCCTTGAAACATAGATGTTGCCGGCATTGAATTATACTTGATGAGAAGCCTCTTTGTGGTCCCACCAGCTACATGCACTCTAAAATTTCTGGTGCAGTTTCCATGAATGTTCTTGAGCATGCCCATGAGTTTTTGTATTGCTTCATCAAGGGTGATTGCCTCTACAAAACTAGAACATTCAGTTTCATCATCCTCGTATCCACCAACTCCAAATTGAGCTGAATATTCAAATACATACAGCCCAGTGGGTACGATGATATGCTCGTCTTGTTCTTCAGTATCTGCACTATGATTCTCGATGCAACCGAGTAGAACCTCTTTTATTGCTTCGGTGAACTCGTTTGAGAGAACTATGTGTGCAAAAACAAAAACGCTGTCACCAGAAACTGTCTCCGTTTGAACATAGAAACATCGCTTTCTTTCATCGAAAAAATACGAACGACCATGAACATTCCCGAGAACGCGCATGAGTTTCAATGATTCAAAGTCAGGCTTTGCGTTTGGTGATATCCATGCCGATACCACTTGGCGAGACAACTTTTGCACATACATCTCTATAATTGAACGGAATGTTCGATGTCGACAGTCTTCTTCAAACGCTGCTCGACTTGAATCAATGAAAGCATCACTTGCCATACGGTACTTTTGTACCAATGTCATACAACCTCCCTATGATTATGTGTGCATTCAAACAAACTACGGAAAAGACCGAACCTGAACTTTCCAAATGAGAGAGTACAGCAATAATCACAAAAAGCAAGGCCTCGAAACATTGTTTCGAGGCCAGGACAAGTTTTTTATACCCCCGCAGAATCTAATAAAGGAGAAGTAAAGGGATATTCCGGGCTCTCAGCACTCGCGAGTGGCAATGAAAGCCGCCCACCCGCAAAGTGTGCAGCATATGCTCCGTGGAGCATATGCTGCACAAGCAACCCACGCTCACCATTCACACGCGGCTGTCTTCCTTCACCAATCGCCGCAAGCATATCAAGCGCTACTCTTCGTGTCGGTTCCACCCAATGCGGATCAGGACTCCAGACCCCTGGCACTTCCTTCCAACCATTGATGTGGTCAAAATCATCGTACGGAGATGTATTGTGAAAAAGTCTCCCGCAACTTGTTTGATAGATACGAAGTCTGCCCATGGTGCCGTAAATATCCACAAACATAAACTGCGAATAAGATTTCGGAAGAACGGGAAGAGTTGTTGACTCAATTGTCGCCCAAATTCCATTCTGAAACTCATACTGCGCGAAAATTCGATCGCCCGCTCCAATACCTGCCATCCTGCCTTCAGGGTAATACGCATTGATCTGTTTGATATCATCACGTAGTACCGGTACCCCGTTTTCTGTTACAGAACCGAACACACACGTCGGCTCTCCGGCAAAATGGATGCAGATGTCAGCCAGATGCGGCCCTATTTCTTCCCAATCATACGGAGCCGGATATCCCTTCCCTTGAGCTCGAAGAGACTTAACCTCGCCAATAACACCGTCGCTAATCATTTCTTCCGCTTTATACACCGCATCAGTGAAAACCCACTGGTGGTGTATCGCAAGAAGCGTGTTGTTTGCCTGTGCATTTTGAGCCATCATAAATGCATCACGCAGTGTAAGCGCTATAGACTGCATCGGCTTTTCGCAAATAACCGGCACGTTCTCGCTCAAAAACGAAAGCGCTGTTCTTGCATGTGTCGGCGCATGTGTTGCAACAATGCCGAGGTCAACTTTCACTTCATCGAGCATATCGGCAACCGTTGCAAAAGTCCGATATCCGCGCTCTTCTGCAATACGTCGCGGCTGCGGCTTCACATCCGCAATCACGATTTCCTGATGCGGCAATCCTTCCCACATAAGAACGTGATCCATGCCGCGCGATCCAAAGCCAACGATACCAACTACAGGATGTATCATCTTCGTATCCCTTTCAGCTTTTTGCAAGTAATCGGCAATTTTCTCCGCGTGTTTTTTCCATTCGGCGTGATCCATCAAACCAGAGGATTTTGGGCTGGCATCCTTTTTTCTCTTTCTGTTTTTCTTGCGCTTTTCCACCTTCTTAACCTCCGTTAAAACAAGTTTGTCTTTGCGAAACTAAACAGATTCCTAACAATCTCTCAAGAGAGTAAACCATGCAGTCAGAATTAGTCAAGTTCCTCTTTCATGGGGCGATCGAGAGCAAGTGTTTCAATGCCCGCTTCAGTGCCCGCAATTCTATACACATCCTTGTCGATCTTATGCAGTTCCTTGTAGGCGCTATTATAGTGATTCACCGTTGTTCCAAGAGAACTCCCCAGTTTCTTAAACAGCTCATCGTATGCCGAAATATGCCTACCGAGTTTCTCGACATTCGTGCGAATGTCCATCGCCTGCTGTTCGATCTTGAATGCCCGAAACCCATACAAAACTGATTGAAGATATGCGGTAAACGTCGTTGGAGAAACGATGATAACGTGCTTGTCTTGATACGCATAATCAATGAGGCTCCGCGTATTCGATTTCACTGCGCCAACTTCGTTCACCAGAAGATCGTAGTAAATTCCTTCAGCGGGAATGAACATAAACGCAAATGGCAATGTACCTTCCTCTGTTCGGATATATTTCGCCGTTTCATCAATGCGCTTTTTGAGATCATTCTTAAATTCTTTCTCGTACTCTAAACGACGTAATTCATCCTGCTCATTCACCACCCGATTGTAATTATCGAGTGAAAATTTTGCATCTATTGAAATACATCCTTCTTTTGTATAAATAACGGCATCCACCACATCCCCATTAGCGAAACCATATTGCATCGTATACTGCTCAGGAGAAAGCATATTTTCGAGCACGAGCTGGAGACTTGCTTCGCCTAAATTTCCCCGCTGCTTCTGGTGCTTGAGCACTTTTTCGAGGTTGCGCAGCTGTTCCGCAATCGAGAGCACTTGCTTGCTTGATTCTTGTGATTCACTCATCCGCCGCTCTAACTGCACAAGACTGTCAGTCATTTGGCGATGAATGTTCTGCACAAGATGCTGCGACTCTGAAAACTGATTATGGAGCGATTCGTTCATCGTGCGGCTTCCCTCACGCAAGCGGTCATCAAGCGCGCGCGAGAGTTCCATCATTTGGTTCTGCAAGAGCATGAGGCTCTGCTCGCGCTCTTCGCTTGTATCTCCACCAGCCCCCTTGTTACGCCGCAACATATACATAAAAAAGACACTGTTCAGTGTAAGAACAGCGAATATCCCTGCAATCACAAGAATCGTCGATCCTGCCATAGAGCAAATTGTACCATTCTATGAATACGTATCCAAAGTGATATACTTCTGTATATATGCTCCAACAACAAATTAGAGAACAAATAAAAGAAGCAATGAAAGCGCGCCAAGAACTGCGCCTCTCTGTCTTGCGCGGCATGCTCGCTGCGTTCATTAATGAACTCGTCGCCACCAAACGAACGCCACAGGAAGTGCTCTCCGATGAAGAGGTACTCGTTGTTATCAAACGTCTCGCGAAACAGCGGAAAGACTCTATTGACCAATTCAGAAAAGGCAATCGAGAAGACCTCGCAGGAAAGGAAGAATCCGAACTCGTCATCCTTGAGAGCTATCTTCCGCAAACTATGAGCCGCGAAGAAATCGCTGTTATTGCAAATGAAAAAATGGCAGAACTCGGCGTCACCGACAAAACAAAAATGGGAATGATCATGGGTGCGCTTATGAAAGAACTTAAGGGAAAAGCAGATGGAGGCGACGTGAAAGCGGTTGTTGAGGGACTTTTCTCATAAGGCTTTAAGTAAAAATAACTTCCGCATCTCGCTTTCATATTTCCGCAATCTTTAATTTTTTCTCAATCACAAATCTTTCATCGTAGCTCGCTACGCCTAAAAACACGAACAAGAGCAAAAGCATGTAGCCTTCCCAGCTGTATACTTTTTTAGAAATGCCAAAAATAAGAAAAATAAATGTCGCAGCGGCAAGCGTCGGTAAACCGATCGTGTATGAAATAGGACTAAGCGACAATGTTGAAAACAGTCCGGGCAATCCGAGCACCATAAGCAAATTAAACGCATTCGAACCAAATACATTGCCGATAGCTATATCACTCTTCCCTTCTTTGAGCGCACGTAGGGACATCATGAGCTCTGGAATCGAAGTGCCCGCAGCCACGGCGAGAAGCGTGAGTATTTCGGGAGCAACGCCAAATGAGCCGGAAATGGAGAGCACTGCATCAACAAGATACTTTGCTCCCGCGAGTAAACCAGCAAGCCCCAGAAAAAAAGCGACGAGAACACCGCTTGTTAATTTCGGTTTCAGAGATTTGATATCGCTTTTTATTTCCGCAACAACGGGACTTTCTTCATCTTTGTCTCGCAGTGTATGCAATAAATAGACAAGATACGCGGCAAATAAGAGCAAGGATTCTATAAAAATGATTTTGCCATCATAGGCAACACCAAGAAAAATAAGTGTCGCGACAATAAAAATTGGGAGCTCAGAATCCATGAGATCTTTGGTGACCACTAATTTTTTCCCGATAATCGCAGAAACACCAATGATGACAAGTATGTTAAAGATATTGGAACCAATCACGTTTGCCGTGGCGATCTCAGACGTGCCGTGCAGGAGAGATGCTATACCAGAAGCAAATTCAGGCAGAGATGTGCCAACACCAACGATGAGAACCCCAATAGTAAACCGCGAAAGACCGAAATGTATGCCAATTCTCTCCGCGCCGCGCATTACCCATTCAGAACCCTTCACGAGCCCAAAGAGAGATGCAATGAAAATTCCTATCCAAACAAAAAGCATAGTGATCATAGTATATGTTCAGCTATCATTAAATTCAAGGTTGGCTGGTATGTTCGCTTTCGCTTTCCAAAACACACAAGAAAAGGCACAATAGAAGCATCACTAAAAAGTGGTTTTTATGTATAGCAATCAATCAGACGATACAACGGCGCGAGATGAGGAACGCAAACGTGAAGCGGAACAGTTGAAAAAACAGCAGGAAGAAGAAGCACAAAAATTCGAGGAAGAAAAGAAACGGCGCGAAATAGAACGGCAACGCCAAATCATACAACAAAACATAGACGAAAAAACGCGTGAACTTAATCAAGTTCGCCGAAATATCGGTGGACTAGAATCGCAAATTCACGTCTTCGAAAGCCGTTTGAGAAGAGAGACCGTAGATATAAGTTCAGAATCCCACGGTATCAAGACCATTAAGCAGGGGATCGAAGAAAAAAAGAGAGAGTTAGAAAGGCTCGAGATCGAGCTCGTGCAAAAACTAGACGAAGTACAAGGTGAACAAGTTGATCGTAAAGATATGGACACCGATCTTCGAATCAAAAAACGCGATCTCGAAATTGAACAAAGTCGCGAGACAGCGCTTGAGCATGATATCAGATTGCTTCAGTCAGATATGCCAAGTTTGTAGACAAACGGGCCCTGCGCATTTCTGCACAGGGCCAAAGTTACATCTCATTCTCACCGCGATATTTTTGCTGCAATAGACTGCAGTCGTGAAGAAACATCCCCAGAAATTCTCTTTTGCTTTATGTGTAGGCGCGTTGTTGTAATAAGCCTACCCACCTCCCGCCCAAAACGCTCTCGTAGCGCCGAAAGCGCATCATGGTTCGAATCAGCCCGCACGATAAACCAAATTTCATCCCATATTTTTGGTATATTTTTGTACTTTCTGCGAGCAAAACTGTCATTCAAATCATCGAGTGCGAATGCCATATTTTCGAGAATCTCTCCGTTGGTAACCGACATACTACCTCCTTTGTTATATCCCTATCGTTCTCACTCCTGCAATCTCCTGCAATTTTTGTAGCACTCTCAATAGAATTGTCAATTTTAGCGTAATGAGCTTCATGAATACCACGAGCGTTTTGTGTCATTCCAGTGGAAACGATCAGGAAAAAAGGTTCCTGACACCTTTTCTGACACCTCTTCTTTTGGTTTTTCTTGCATAGCTTAAATTTAAAGTTGTGGATAACTACTACTTGTATATATTCTATTTATTTTCTATAATAGCATATATGCTCACAAAAAAGCAAACACAAGTCCTCGATTTTATAAAAGTATACATGGCAAAGCATAGCTATGCCCCCTCTCTTGATGAGATCAAGAAGAAGTTTAAGCTCGCCTCTGTTTCAACATCTCATTACTATATAAGCAAATTACAATATGCTGGCTTTTTGAATAAAGAACACAATCAGCCCCGTGCAGTTTCGACAGTTGAAGCAAAGCAAACAGTTGAGATTCCTATTTTAGGTGCGATCGCAGCAGGTCAGCCGATTGAGGCGATAGAAATTCCAGATGAAACTATCACGATCACAAGAGACGAAATTGGAAAACAAGGCAAGCACTACGCTTTGCGTGTGCAAGGGAGCAGTATGATTGATGAGGGTATTTTTGATGGCGATATCGTTGTTATACGCAAACAAGAGG
>VMGT01000045.1 GCA_007376725.1 Parcubacteria group bacterium Greene1014_15
GAAAAGTATGTGCGTAAAATAGATTATTCATGGGATTATAGAGGAGAAAAAACAAAATCACACACGCATGGAATACATACTTATCCCGCAATGTTTATCCCACAAGTCGGGCGAAGATTGTTAGAAATTTATAGCAAAGAGAGCGATACTATTTGCGATATTTTCTGTGGCTCTGGTTCAGCTTTAGTTGAAAGTAGATTGATAGGAAGGAATGCCTACGGCATCGACCTTAATCCTTTGGCTATTTTCCTTGCGAAAGCAAAGACAACCCCAATTAATTCTCAAAAATTAACGAAAGAGTATCTCGCTTTGCTTGATAGAGTAGAAAAAATTAAAGATAAAGAGATACAAAGACCGGATTTTAAGAATATTGATTTTTGGTTCAAGAATAAAGTAATTGTTAAGCTTGCGAAATTAAAAAAAGCGATACGCGAGATAAAAGATGAGACAATTCAGAATTTCCTAATGGTCGCCTTTAGTGAAACAGTTCGCTATTCCTCAAATACAAAGACTGGAGAATTTAAGTTGGTTCGAATGAAAGGCGAGAAATTAGAAAAGCATGACCCTGATGTTATTGGTATCTTTCGTAAACACGCAGAAAAAAATATCGCAGGAATGACTGATTTTTATAAAGATGCGAAAAAGGATTCATGGACAAAAATAATCTATGGCGATTCATCAAAAGATAACGGAATTAAAGCAAGCTCTATTGACTGCATTATTACCTCTCCGCCATATGGTGATAGTCGAACAACCGTTGCTTATGGACAGTTTTCTCGCCTTTCGGCGCAATGGATTGATGTATTTGATGACCCAAATGATGCTTCTGGTGTGGATAATGATCTTCTTGGTGGTAGAGCTACTAAAAATTTAATTCATACACTTTCATCTGGTTATCTAAAAGAATCATTAGAAAAAATTGCGAAGCAAGACGAAGCAAGGGCAAAAGATGTATTGAGCTTTAATCTTGGATTGAATGAATGTTTGAAGCAGGCTCATAGAATACTTAAACCTAAAAAGTATTTTTGCCTTGTGGTCGGCAATAGGTTAGTAAAGCAAGTTAGAATTCCAACTGATTTTATTATTGCGGAATTAGCGGAAAAAATTGGCTTTACTTGCGAAGATATTATTGTTCGAAATATCCCTGGAAAAAGAATGCCCATAAAAAACTCGCCAACAAATATTGTCGGTGCTTTAGAGGAAACAATGAACAAAGAAAGTATCGTGGTTCTGCGGAAAAACTAGAGAATACGCTTGTGCGTTTTGAATAAAAGTGGAAAGGTTTTTTCAGAAAGACGAGTAAGCCGAAAAGCAGAACCATGGTCATGTGGTTTACCTGCATTCTTTCCAGTTCTGTAAACACCAAGACGAATATCATATTTTGATAGTGTGAGAAATTGTTTTGGATCTATATCCTTTAGTAACCATGCCTCCGTGTAGTGAAAATATTCTTGTCTTTTTTCTTTTTTACAATTTGCAAAGACAAGGATAAGACCATTTCCAATTTTCTCCACCGCCTTTAGTCTCAAAAAGTCTAATTCGTAATATCCAAGCGTCATTCTATTTTTTAGAATGAGTAACTTGCCTTGCTTTTCATCTACTTTACAATGAAAACCGCGACCATTTTTCTTTCCATTATTAATAGTTTGATGAAGTATTTTGTGTTGTGGATATTCAAGGTCAGGATAGCCAAATCTTTTCAAGATTTCCGCATTTGTGATTCCTTCCGGCTTCTTGGTAAACAGAGTCATCATGGATGTCGTCCCTGCTCTTTGTGATTTCAATTCCATAACTCCAAAATCCGGCAATGCGATATTGTTTTCAGTAATGCCGAGGTAATCTTCCAGTGTCTTACCAATACCTGTATTGTGTGAACGATTTGATTTAATCCATCCTTTTTCAGACAGCTCTTTCAATGCTTTTTTAATCTGAGTGAGTGTTCGTTTTTGCATATTTATTTTATGAAATATGATATGTACTGTGAATTACGAAACTCCCGCACACACCTGCTGCGGGAGTTTCGTAATTCACAGTTCGGAAGAAGAAACTCGGCTTGAATCTACTCTGGTTACTTTGAATGATAAGGCAGACGAGTATCAGCAGCTCGGCGTCCCGACTTCTGTCGCTCCTAATTTCACAAAATAACAACGGCCAACTACAGGGCTCATTTGAGAAAAATGCGTGTGTTTGCCATACTAAGATGACAATGGCTACGTTGTTCCATGTTCGTACCACCCAAACCTCCTCCAGTGCAACAGAGGTGCAGATAGTGAGCAGTGTGCTTGAAAAACTTTTCGGAAAAACGTCTTTGTCATACTAGCCGACAGAAGTCGGGAAGAAACTCGGCTTGAATCAACTCTGGTTACTTTGAACGATAAGGCAGACGAATACCAGCAGCTTGGCGTTGCCATTCACGAGCTTGCATATAAATCCAAAAGAATCTTTGAAAAGGTGGGTATCGAAGACCGAAGATTACTCCTTTCCCAGATGATTACGAACCTTGTCCAAAACGGCGTAACTATAAGCCCAAATTACACAAAGGCGGCTCAATTCTTGAATAATTGGCTTCCCCGCCTCAACCAAGATTACGAACTGGCATTTTCCCAGTCCATTAAAGGCAAAACCGAGGATTTGACCTCGGCTTCTCCTGTATGGCGGAGGAGGTGGGATTCGAACCCACGTGCCCCTTACGGGACCAGCCGATTTCGAGTCGGCGCCGTTATGACCGCTTCGGTACTCCTCCATGCTCTAATAATTTTGCCTCATCCACGGCCAAATAGTAGCATTCTAAAGGCTTTTTTGCTAATCTAACCGTGTGTCATAGGCACATCCGGCCCTATCGTCTAACGGTTAGGACACGGGCTTTTCAAGCCCGGAATCGGGGTTCGATTCCCCGTGGGGTCATGCGTGCGATAGCTTAAAAACAAAAGATGTCATATTGTTTAGAAACATGAGTAGCTACATTTACTCGCCAAACAATTCCTATTCAGACTACTTACAGAACAAGCAGTATGTAGATGACATCTCGTACGAACTTGAGAGCAATACTCGAGAGCTTATTGCCTCGAATGAGCAGATTGCTGAACGACACCTCGATGGGATACATGACCTGAGTAATGCTTTGGAGGGCGGCTTCGAGGGATTAAGCATGCAAATCGGCTCTCTAACCGATGCAATAGAATCAGGATTTCACACGCTCAACGAGACTTTCCGTTGGGGATTTGCTGGCATTATGCTCTCGATCGGGCATCTGAGCGACACTCTCAAGGACCTTGAGACGCTCATGGAGAACAGTTCGAAGGTTTGGGCCTATGAGCAATACTTTGATGCACGCCAGGCGTTCCTCAACGGCTGGCATAGAGAATCGTACGATCTTGTCCAACGGGCGATTGAGGGACATGGAAGCAACACGGGGTATAAGCTTGAATACAGATTTCACTTTCTCCTCGGGCAGACTCTTTTGGGCAACAATAAAAATAACGATGCATCCGTCATCGATCCGGCGAGTGCGGAGGAAGCCTTTCTCGCCGCTACGCGCTACAGTGAGACAAATTTCCCAAAGGAAGCAGCGATCGCGTATCTCTGCGCAAGCAGAAGTGCGTATGTCCGAGGCGATGGAGCGCGTGCGCTCGGCTACGCCAAGCGAGCGCTCGATCTCGATAGAAACCTTCTCGAAGCACGCTTCCAACGAGCGAAGCTCTTCTGCCACCTTGGGAATTGGCAGAATGCGGACCCGGATTTTAAAGATCTTTTTCATAAAAACGCGCTGTGGGCGGTGAAGGCTGCTGACGATGGCGATGTGAGAAAGTATAAGAAAGAGCTTAACGATGCAATTTCTTTCGTGACGCGTACGATCAACGAACGTGTTGACCGCGCGAAGCCGTGGCTTGTTCGGGCGCTTGAGGAGTTTGACGAAGCTGCCGCAAGCCTCCACGTGCTCAAGATACATAAAAACCTGTCAGTCCAAGAGATACTCGCGGATGCGGAGAAGGAGCGCGCGTCCGACACGCTCTCCGGAGCGCAGTACGCGGAGAAGCTACTTGCAGACGCCAAAAAGAAGTACCAAGAGTGGGTGGTGCAGAGGATTGATGACATGCTTGATCACCGAGTGCAAGAGCTTGGAGTGCTCGCGAGCAACGCGCGCAAGGAAATCGAAGGACATGCAGCAGGCTTACAGAAAAATCGCGAACAGTACCGAGAAGCATTGCCCGGAAAGTACGGCAAGCGTCTCCATACCACTTTTCTTAGGATTGGCCTTGTCTTTGGAGCGATACTGTTTATCTATGGGATCATCACACACTCGCCTTTCTGGGATCTCGTCGGAGTGTTTTTCGGCTCGCTCTTATTCGCAGGATTTATCGCGCTCTGTGCGTCCATCGCAGGAGGAATCATTGGTTGGATCCGCAAAATTCTCACGCCAACAAAAGACAGGGCGACAAGACGAGCCTTGTCTGATATCAAACAACACGACAAAGAGCGAGAGCGAGAAAAAAAGCTTGTGGAGGAAGATATAAAGATATTGAGGCATCTTCGTAACAGCGTATGAGACCGGTGCAAGGGATTACGGTATGTGGACTACGAATATGGTGGTGTTATGCACAAGAGAGTTCTATGTTGTCTACTGACCCTATTGAGTCAAGCTTAGTTTTGCACTAAAACCAACAGCTCTTGTATACTCAACGCTATATACTCACGTTGGCTATAAAGTTCTAAAAGCCACCCCGTGGGGTCACAGATTGAGAAAGATTCTCGCGAAGTAATTAACTGCTATAGTGTGTATGAGGGAAAATTACCACGATTCCTAAGAGCCTGTCCACGATCTCGCTTTCAAGACGAATTTTTCAAATTTTGAGGCAAAAAAAGTGAAATTTGACAAACTGAATCGGGATTCAGAGAGGACGAAATGGAGATCGTGGATAGGCTCTAACTTAACAGTATAGAGGAATGACACAAGACGAAGCACTTGCAATTCTTAAAACCGGAGCGAATGTTTTTTTGACCGGTGAGCCGGGCAGTGGTAAGACACATACGATCAATCGCTATGTTTCGTGGTTGCGCGAGCACGACATCGAACCCGCGATCACCGCCTCAACAGGCATCGCCGCAACACACATCGGCGGGTTTACCATACACTCCTGGAGTGGTATCGGCATTCGGCGCGATCTTTCTCCTCACGATCTCGATACCATAACAGACAATAAGCGCATTGTTGATCGTGTTTCGCGTGCACGCATTCTCATTATCGATGAAGTATCTATGCTCTCTGCGCGCACACTTGCCATGGTTGAAACAGTGTGCAGAACAATCAAACGCAACGAGCTCCCCTTCGGCGGTCTTCAGATCATTCTCGTGGGCGATTTTTTCCAGCTTCCACCCGTGCAGAAAAATGATGAAGAGCCATCTCTCCTCGGCTTCGAACAAAAACAATCTCAATTTGCTTTCATCTCGCATGTGTGGCATACACTCTCTCCTCTTGTATGTTATCTCTCTGAACAACACCGCCAAGAAGATTCGATATTTCTCGATTTTCTTTCCGCAATCCGCAATGGCGCTATTTCTCCCAGCCACCGCACACTCTTGCGCAGTAGATATTCCCCACAGCCGCGAAGTGGCATCACGCAACTGTATGCTCATAATGCAGACGTCAACACAATTAACGCCAGTGAGCTCGGGAAACTTGCATCTGAATCAAAGACATTCACCATGATGAGTAAAGGCCCAGCGAAGCTCGTGGAAACTCTCAAGCGTGGTTGTCTTTCTCCTGAAGCGCTTTCACTTAAAGTCGGCGCGCGCGTCCTCTTCACCAAAAATGATATTGAACGGAAGTATGTGAACGGCACACTCGGAACTATTACATACTTCGACAAAAATACCGGTTTTCCGTATGTCAAAACAAACGCAGGTGCGACGATTCCCGCAGTACCGGACGAATGGCGCATCGAAGAAGACGGTCGGGTTTTGGCGCGCATCACGCAAATTCCGCTACGTCTCGCATGGGCGCTCACGGTGCACAAGAGCCAAGGCATGTCTCTTGATGCTGCGCACATGGATCTCTCGCGAACGTTTGAATATGGGCAGGGATATGTCGCGCTCTCGCGCGTTCGGACACTTGCAGGTCTTTTTCTTGCCGGACTCAATAATCGCGCTCTTGAAATACATCCGGAAATTCGCCTGCAAGACAAGCTCTTTCGCAAACAAGCCGAGGAGACTCAACAAGCTTTTTTGAAATTTGAACGGGAAGAATTGCAGCAGATGCAGGAAAATTTTATCACTGCCTGTGGGGGGAGCATCAAAAAAGTTTTTGAAAAAAAGAAAAAAACGGAGAAAATTCCAACAATCGAAGTAACGCTCGCGCTTCTCAAAAACGGAAAGTCTGTTGAGCAAATCGCAACAGAACGCGGGTTGGCGCAGGGAACGATCTTTTCACATCTCGAGCAACTACATGCAGACAAGCGCATTGGAAATGCTGATGTGGAACCGTATCTTTCAAAAAATCTGAAAAAGGAACTTCAGAAGATACATGCGGCGTTCAAAGAACTTGGACCGGAGCGCCTGAAACCGATATTTGAAAAATTTGATGGAGCATACTCGTACGATGATCTCCATCTTGCGCGAATGCTCCTCGATTAAAAATAAAGCTCCAAAAACGCTGTGCGCTTTTGGAGCTTTAACTACTACCGCGACATTCCCCCAGAAACTTCTCGCGTCAAGGTCAATGTGGCGTTTTCAGAAATCGCATACGTGAGATCTCCCTTGATCTCACCATTTGCGTTGATGATATACATAGTATCATTTAAAAGAATCTGCGATCCGACTATGCTAAATTCTTCGCCCAATTCAGCAAAGTATGCCTGAATCGCTGCCACTATTTCGGGAAAAGTAGCATAGCGTTTCACAAGAATCGGCGTGGGAATTTCAGTCGGGTGAATCGTTACCCACACTTCAACCATATCTTCATCGGTCGTCTCCGAAGTCCTGGTCTCTTCACGTTCACGCGTTCTTTGTTCCATACAAGAATCTCCTTAGGACTCGTTAAAAAATAACTTCCCAATCTCGCGCACACTGCGCAGCCATCTACGACTCGTGCTCACTCGCAAAACCACTCGTTGTATCGGAATACAACTCGGGTTTCGCTCATTCCGCGCCAAGTCGTATCTGACCGCACATTGCGCACGATCTTTGGGAATTAATTTTTTAACGAGCCCTTATTTCCTGATCAAAGTGTTTACAACACTCGTCATAATCGTCGGTCCAATAACCGTATAGTTGAGCGACGATTCTTTATACTGAAACATATTTCCTTTCAGATAATAACTATTAACGTGCTGTGCCACAATGCTCGCTATGGCATAAAGCAGTGGGATCGAATCTGCGTTTGCGCACGGAACAGGGGCAGTTTCATCGTCTTCTGGAAGTCGCGCAAGATAGGTATCCGCATGATGGGGATCCATCGGATTGAGAGCAACAACCGTCCCATACCCGACACCCGAACGTGCGTCAATAAGAAGCGGAACCATCATGCTATCGCGCACCGCAGCAAATATCTTACGGCGCTCCCCTATACTGTCCACTGCAACAATGACCGGCCCATAAAAACGGTCTTGTTCGGTCACCTTCTGCTGTTGCGGTACTACATCCATTTCTTTCGCAAGAAACTCCGTGATTCCCGCGCACGCAATAACTTTCGGAATTTTAACATCACTTTGCCGATAAATTTGATTTGTTGAGTTATGATGCTCAACCGTATCATAATCAAAAATGAGCAAGCGGGTCGCGTATGTTCTCGCCATATACGCGAGTGTTGTGGCAACAAAGCCACCAATACTTCCCGCACCAACGAGAGCAATGAAACGATTGTTGTTCATGTTTTTTCCTCCCGTGAAGAGAACTCGTCGAGCTCCCACGACGATCTCGGAGCGTCAGCACTGATTGTTACCATTTCCTCGATTAAACTTTTCATGCGCGGCAGACGCGCATAATAGAGATCGCGGAGCATTTCTCGCGTATATGGCCCGTCCGAGAGAGGCAAGCGTGTATATTCCGTCGTACGAGCAGACTTAGGCCTAAACACATCGAGGCGCGTCGTGAGCACGCCATGCTTGTTGCCAACAATACTGATAAGCCAAGGATTAAATGGGAGCAGTGCGTCGCGACTAACTTGTTCAATATACGCCTCGTCTTTTGAGCTGAATTCTGCTTGACCCCGCACATGACTATGCCACCAGAGACGTTTCGTACTTGTGCCTAATAGGCTCCGAGTCGCCATGCGCCGCTTATTGAGTTCAGCCGAGTATCGGAGGAATGCTTCCCAATCGAACGTCGTATACTCATAGAAGCATTTCTGGGGAATCAAAATGGTTTCAGTGATGTGGCGTATACCATCTTCGAAGACCACCTCCCCAATTCCGGAAATCTCCACTGGACATAAGTCGATCGCAAGAGCGATATCAACGCGCGCTTCAGCTTTAATCTTGATAATCGCCATAAAGAGCGCCCTTCCAAAAAAGTTATAGAGAGATGTGCAAAAAGTACCGTACATTCTATAAAAGGACCAATGCCGTCTTAACTTTATCACACTTTAGTAACTTAATCAAGATTTCGCAATG
>VMGT01000046.1 GCA_007376725.1 Parcubacteria group bacterium Greene1014_15
CCCCATTTTTCCACTGTCCCCATTTTTCCATTTTTCTGTCCATTTTTCACACGGTTAGTCTGGATTTTTCATTACTGATGGTCGAGGTTTCAAATGTCGACGATACAATTGCAAAATTCCCGTGATGAGCAAGACAATTCCTAATAATGGTGATCCTAATAAAAACAAAAGGAATGTGATGCCGGAAAAACCGTTATCAAGAGATAATGATATTAATTTAAGAAATGATTTCTGATTTATAATTGAATTCAAAAGTGCTAAGAATGGGAGAGTAAAAAAATATAACAACCAAGATCCTCCGGCAATGTATACCCAAGGAAGTAGAATTTTTGTAGCACGATTAATTTTTGGTTTGTTTAGAAACCACACGCCGAGGAATATAAGACTTCCCGCCATACAAAGAACGGTTAGAAGTACATTATTTAGAAATGCTGGTATAACCATCAACACAAGAAAAGATAGTGATATAAGCAAGTATCTCATAATTGAAATTGTGAAATAAGGTGTCAGGTGAGAATAAGGTGTGGGAATAAAAGCATAAAAAGGTTCCTGACACCTTATTCACGATAGGCTCTAAAGTTGAAATTTTCAAAAGAAATGATGAAGTTGTTTTTTACGCCGCGATCGCCTGCTTTATTTTCTCCACCACATCTGTGATTGATACATCCGATTTTACAAAATAGTCAAGAACGTGATAGCTGCTTACTTTTTCAATGTCAGCATGCTGGCTTAGATTCGAAGCAACTATGACTTTTATATTTTTAAGCGCAGCATCATTGTGCATTTGCTCAAGCACCTCAAAACCATTTTTAGTTGACATAACGAGATCCAATACAAAAAGGTCAGGCATGCGTTTACGCATCTGCTCGAGAGCCACATCACCGTTTTCGGCGATAACGACTTCAAAGCCTTCATTTTCAAGCTTTGTCTGATAAATACTCGCATAAGCCGGATCATCTTCAGCGATCAGAATATATTTTTTTCCATTATTATCTGTGTTCATATGTATATATATTACTTACGTTTACTTAAGGGCAGTTTTGATTTTCTCAACCATCTCTGTAACAGAAATATCAGATTTGACGAAATAATCGAGAATGTTAAATTTTTTCACCTTTTGACGATCCGCGTCTTGACTCAAATTTGAGGCGACGATGACTTTTATATCATTGAGTAAGTTTTGATTTTGTAGCTCTTCGAGTACCTCAAATCCGTCTTTATCAAGCATCATGAGATCGAGAATAAGAAGGTCTGGCTTGCGCGAGTGTATTTCGGCAAGTACCGCGTCGCCGCTATTGGTTACTTTCACCTCATACCCCTCATTCTCGAGCTTTGATTGATAGACATTTCCATACGCGCTGTCATCTTCAGCGATCAGAATATATTTTTTTGCTTGCCCTTGTTGTTCGTCTGTCATAGGTGTTACTCAAACTGTTATGTTACTGGTTACTGGAATAGTAACATAAAATGTCGTTCCTTGTCCTTCCGTACTCTCAAATCGTATGGTACCACCCCATTTTTCTACGTAGGATCTCACAATAAAGAGACCAAGCCCACTACTCTCGGTATAGATGCGTACGGCATTCTTCGATCGAAAGAATTTTGAGAAAATTTTATACTGATCGGCTGCCGGAATCCCTATTCCCGTGTCTGCGACAGTAATTTCAACATATCCATTCGTATGATCGAGCATTATCGTTATTCTCCCCCCGGATTTCGTGTATTTGAGAGCATTTGAAAGCAGGTTTTCGATGACATCGCGGAATTGTGCCGGATCAATAACTATTTTCGGTATGGCTTCATTGATCAGTTTGAATTCAAGCGCTATTTTTCTCGACTCCGCTTCAGATGCCATCTCTTCTGTGATGTTTCGAATGATGGAGACAAGATCGGTCAACTGCGGCTCCCCTTCCGCCTTTCCCTGTTCGATTCTTGAAACGTTCAAAAGATCGGCGACAAGCCAGATGGCGCGTCGATTGCCGATATATGCTTCGTAGAATCTTTTTTGCGAGATTTCAGGCAATGACCGTATATCTTCCTCAAGAAGCTCAAGGTTCCACCGCATGCTTCCAAGTGGCGTGCGAAGCTGATGCGACGCCATCGACATAAATTCGCTTTTTTCACGCTCGATTGCCTTAGACTTCGTTATATCTTGCAGTAGTATTGCGCCCCCTATCACATTTTTTGCATCGTCACAGATCTGAAAACAATAAATAAAGTAAAAAAAGTCTCGCAAGACGACGTTGCTAAGAATAACCATGGGAGAAATCGAGGTGGAGAGAATTTTATCCAATTCGGTCCCAAGATCGACGTTAAAAAGTTTTGTCAACTCGGTCAAGTAGAATCCCTCCCTTGGGAGGCGCGTAAGTTGCATCATTGCTTTATTTGCCAGTATTATTTTCTTTTCCCGATCGACGAGAGCGACGCCTGCGGGCAGGTTCTCAATGAGAGCCTCCATGATAAGCGCATGCTGTGAATCGGCGAAAACTTTATTCATGCAATTAAGTATATACCCAAAAGCATCAGGTTTGCGAATGGTATCGGGTATATAATCACGGCGCTCGGAGAAAATGAAAGTAGAAACTTTCGCTTTCTCCTCGCTTGTGATTATAATCGAATCAAGAGCAAGTTCAACAAAAAATATACGACCGGCAGGCCGTACATTTTTTAGAGCATCGCATATCTTGGAGCCTATCTAGTCACGCTGATTACTTTTCCCTGTTCCTCAAACTGCGCTTGAACCGTAATGCGTCCGTTTGCTGTTTTGTTAATCAAGTATCCGACGCCGTTTACACTCGTTTTCTGGGGTTCGATAGGAATCGATATCAGGTATTTTTCTAACAATACGAGCTCATTCAGCGGTATAAGGCCTGCGCCTGTGCACGTGGCAATAAGGGTTCCTGCGATGCAAATTTCTGTTGCAGTTGTGGTAATAGCCACAGGAAGCGTGCCGTTATTGTCGATCGCAAATTGATAAACAGCATTGAGGATCGTGTTCACGTCGGCCTGACGCTGGGTGTTTCTCGTATCGCCGAGTTGTTTGCCGGGATTGATGGCAACGATAACAATACTCGCGAGTATGCCGATAGCGGCAACAACCAGCAATATCTCAAGAAGAGTGAACCCTTTTTTGTTTTTCATATGGTAAAATTTTTAAAAATCTGCGACCTCCTGCCACGACACGACTTGTAGCGTTGGATTGATATTATTAATAATGACCTTCACTTTTCGAATGTTTCCTCCGACTGTTCCGAATGCGGTAACAGTTCTGTTTTGCAATCCCTGACTGGTAACTGTGTATGTGCATGTATTCCCATTAATCGTCAAATTTCCCGTGCCGATAAATGATGTTAGGTCTCGTATTTGTTGCAGAGCTTCTTCAACACACGCGCTGCTGAGCGCTCTGGCTTGGTTGGATTGCTCTATCGTAAACGTGGTGCGGGAAGATCCGATACCCGAAAGTATGAGCGAGAGCGTAATTGCTATTCCAACCGCCCCCACCACCAAGGTACTCACAAGAGTAATGTACCCAGCCTGCCACATATAATACCATGTGTTTTGCTTTTGTTGTAAAATCCATGGTCTCAAATGTGGATAAATGATTTGCATACTTTTTTGAGGTGTATAGGTTCTAAGGGTGCCGAAGTGTTGCCGATGCCGTGAATGTCTTCGCGTATGAATACTCGTTCTTGCCCGATGGATTTTTGTGTGAAAGCGTGAACTGGATGCGGATTGTCCCGGGTGTGCCGGTACGTGATAGGTTTTGGAATGTTAACGCGGAAGCAGTAATGCGCCCGTTTGTGAGCGGAATGGGCGCGGCGGTTCCCTCCTGTATGCGAATAACTCCGCTTTGCAGATCGAAGATGGTTGGGTCGGCGAGAACCGGTATGACATCAAGAGTGAGCGCCGCCGCGCTTGCGCCTTGCGCGGGACTCCCTACGTTTTCTGCATTGCGGAGAGCTTGTGTCATGATATGCACGATTTGCATACCTTGCTGCTCTACTTCGGTGATGGTCTGATTTTTAATACGAGCGTCAAGCAGTGATCCAAGAAAAAAAATGGTCGTCAAAAGAATGATGCTCGAGAGACTTACATACAAGAGTAGTTCAACGAGTGTGAGGCCAGCTGTATGTTTCTGATATTTCATAGATTCAGTTTATTGCGGAGCAATAACGATAAATTCTTCTAGGTCTGACCCACTTGCCACAAAGGCACGATCGAGCGGGATACTGTATGCCACACCGAAAAGTGGACTTGTGCCCACAACATTGAATTG
>VMGT01000047.1 GCA_007376725.1 Parcubacteria group bacterium Greene1014_15
AAACACCCCGCGGTTTTCCGCAGGGTGTTTGATTCACGATTAACCAAAATCTGACGACACTTGCGCAAGCCAATTCGACATCACATCCATAACATGCGAAACAAGTTCCGCGTACTCGCCACGCGCAACTAACTCTGTCGGTCGTTTCCTCCCATTCCAATCCCATAGAATGACATGGTTTTTTGCACAACCTATCATTCCCCATATCTGCACGAGCCGCACAACGCCGTCCTTTTGTATCCAGAGTATTGAAGGATATTTGAAAACACTGTCGTGCCTAAACCAAATACGCAATCCATCATTATGCATATCAAATCCAAGCACCGCCGAATGTTTTTCCAACGCATCGAGCAACAGATGCGCTCTTGCCTCAATCGCCATGAAACGCGCGACAACATGTCGACGCACACGTTCAAGGTCGGCCGCAGCTTCCCAACATCTCTTGACATTAGAAAATGCAATAGTTTGCTTCGACCGAAGATCGTTCAATACTTTCTCGCGTTCCTTTTTTCCTCTCTGTCGTACAACATTCTCCATTAATGCAACGTACGCAGGCTTCTCCTGTTTCCAGTCAGTTTCCGCATATTCTATAACACTGAACACAGAGGCGATCCGTCCTGTGTCGCGAAGCGGTTGCATCTGTTCCATGGCATTAAAATTCGAACTTGGTGTTGGACGCATATTCACAACCCGAAAAAAGGTGAGAATTGACGCAACGACATCGGGTATTTTGCATTTCACTAATAGTTTGTCCATCACAAAATTCATTCCACCAGCTGCAGCGTTACTCCCCAAACAAATAACCGAGGAAGTAAAGTGCGTATTCCTATACGCCCCTGCCACAAGCGTCCGAAAATCGATTTCTGCGTGTTGTTCTGATAATGGATCAATGGAAAATTCAATCGATCCGACATCATACTCCTTGGTTCGTTCCTTGAACATATGCGCAAGCGCAGGCGGCGGATATACTTGTTCAAGCCGATTCGTCGCCACAAAAATTCTGCCGTTTGCTATTTTTATTTTCGCAACACCAACGAGATGCCGAAGACGGTCAAAATCAGCCTCAAACTGTTTCCTCTCTACCTCATCAATAGCATCGAGATCAAGCGCAATAAATTCTTCTAGCTGTCGGGTTGCTTCCACATGCGCAGCTTCATATTCGATAGACGAGCGCACTGATACAAGGAGCTCCTGCTCGTAGTATGCAATCGCCTTCTTTGCGATATCCTGCTGAAAAAGAACGAACTTTTTACGCTCCTCCAGTATCATTTCAGCATACAGCGCTTTCACATATTCAGTAAAACGATCTGCTCGCTCGGTAACATCGAATGACATTACCATGAGTTGCGCAAGACCCCATGCGAGAATAATGCGAAGAACATCTTCGTGTCCATCCCAGCATGTGCGAAGAAAGTCGAAATCAATATATATAGACTCCCTTTGTACATGAGCAAGAAGGCTATCGTCAAAATCATTGAATTCAATCCTGTATACACTGTTCGGCACAGTCACAAATACACATCGAATTTCTTCTGTGCACACATGGCCAAGAACAGAATTTTTTATAGTATATCCGATCGCACGAGACTCTGACATTTTTTCGTGAAAAAAATGTAGGGTAACACTTTTACTGTCACCATGCGCAGGGGCGAGAGCACAAGTCTCGGGCCACTCTGCGATAATGTTAATGTCCCAAATCCGTGCATAGTCTTCGAGAATCTGTTTGAACTTCGATATTGGATAATAGAGACTTGCAGCTTTTTGTTCCGGGGGATTTTCACTCGGCGACCGTCCTATGGTTACAGAACCCATGGTATTTTTCCTTCCTTCAAGGTACTGTCAATAATTCTACAATCACCGTACAACATTATTCTATTTTTATCTATAGAAACAAAAAGACGGCGCTGTGCTTTAACACAGCGCCGCTCATCCGAACACATTACAAGTACTGTCCAGGCCTTTTTTTCTCGACTGTTTCGGGAGTTCCAGGAAGAGACATGGAAATTTGCATGTTGCTCGTATCATCAACATACTTACCGCTTATCTTCCATGCCTCCTCTCTCCATGTTTCGGGGATATACCTCACGTCGTTGCAATATCGCAGCGCTGCCTCGGTCGCGCGATTAAACGCAGCCATATCGCGCGTTGGCTTAAAACAACGAGCCGCAGCAGTAAGATGACATTCCAAAAGAGGCTCTCTTTTTCGCTTCGCATCTCTGTTTCCATTCGTAATGATACACTCCATCTCGGCTCCTGTAAGTCTCTGGATACTTGTATCGTTGTCACGATGATGTACAACAGGATCGCACGGTATCCAATGCACTCCATCATGATGTCCGTGGCAAAGCTCGGCAAAGTTCGGCGCATAGGCAGCAATATCTACTTCATGCCTAAATATCTCGTCGTTCACTTCTGTCTGCCGCTTGAGTTTATGCAAGATAGCTCCCAGAATAGGAATCTGCTCTTTAGTCGAGGGCGGCAAGAATGGAAGCACGAGATCCAATCTACCCGGACGCAAGAATGCATCGTCAATATCCTGTGGCCGATTCGAAAGAATGATCCAGAGAATATATCCGCGAAGATCAGTGTCAGACATGATATCAAGGAATTTCTGCATTTGTCTCGCTGAAACCCCTGCATCCCCATAGTAAACCGATCCTCGTCTCTGGAAAGCGGTGTCAAACTCGTCCATAACCACGACAGCCGGCCCGTAGCTTACTACTTTCTTCAGAGTGTACGTTGTATTTCGCTCGCTTTCACCGACAAACATCGACATCATGTCTTGTAACGTAATGACTTCCAAGCTCGTCATGTAAGCAAGCACTTGTGCGCAGACCGTCTTACCAAGACCGGGGCCACCGAAGAATCCGATACCCTGCGGAATCGCAGAACGATCTCCCGAGGTCATTGCGCTCGCGACCCATTGCAAAATATCTTTCTTGTCGTCGAGACCTCCGATAGCATCCGGCCCCCAAATGGGTTTTTGGATGGTGATCATACCACGACCTTGCTCTTCGAGGTGCTTCTTTTTTATCGAAAAGATGTCACGTTCGGTCACAACTGTTTTCCGGTAACGTGAGAGCGCAACCATACTGCTCAATGAGCGGCGCGTCATGCCTGCCGAAATGCGACCGATCACCTCGGAAGAATGTTCACCAAACACACCCCTGTTATCCCGTACAAGAAGAGTAACTGTTTCTTCGCGATCGGACCGACTAAGAAACGGAATTTCGATCGGCACAATCCCATTCGTCTCCACCGCAAGCTCTTCGGCGACATTATCGAGATGCTCGGTGATCAACAGCACCGTGTTGTGCGCATCTGCAATTTTTTTATTGACACCCCAGGTGAGAAGTGTCACGATCGCATCACGATCGGGAGCACAACCGCATGAGAGCGACCCGTGCGGAGAAATCGAAGCCTCATATTCAAGAGCTACCGAGAAAAATGGTGTGTCGCTTTTCTGTCGCTTTTCAAAATCATTCGGAAACGCTTTTTTGAATGCGGCGAGAACTGGCGTGTCATTATCTGTCCACGCAATCTCGAGCATTTCCGAGAAGAGGCCGAGCATATGCTCCACTTCGCGGCGATGCCTCAGAAATTCTGCCTCTGTCGTGCTTTTACCGTTAGAAAGCATTACAGACGGCTTCAGCGCTGATAAAAAAATCAGAAACTGTGCCTCCATCTCTTTCGTCGTAAACTGGATGCCCGTGCCTCGGTTAAAGAAGGCGAAAAATGTTGAGCTTGAAAGAGGCTCTGTTTGAAGCAGTACATCTTTGAGCTCAACCAATTCCCCATTGAATACAAACCGGTCGGTAACACCCAAATGCAGTGTAAACATGTGCGCTGCGCCCGACATTCGCCGTTCCGTGAGATTTTCCGTCCACAGCATCTTCTTTTCCCTCTACTTTTTTCAAAAACCTTTTATTTTTGCCTAGCAATCGTCAGTAGAAAGCTACTAACGTTCCCACACCCACCATTTAACGTGACATACATCAGTATCAAAAGCAAGGCAGCCAGAACAGAGGTGGGCGTCTGCGTTTTCGCTTGCCTTTTCGCTGAAATGGAAGGTATCATAATGAGACATCCTTGCGGGCGATTAGCTCAGTTGGCTAGAGCGTGTCTTTGACGTAGACAAGGTCACAGGTTCGAGCCCTGTATCGCCCACAGATTTGAGCGCAGCGAAAAGCTGTGGGCGATAGCACGCGTTAGCGTGCGGCAGGGCGAGAAGACCTTGAGTATATCGCGCGCAGTGAAGCGAGCA
>VMGT01000048.1 GCA_007376725.1 Parcubacteria group bacterium Greene1014_15
TTATGTCGAGTGTGTTCATATTCACTGCCCGGATTTCCTAAACCAACGAAAATGTATGCCATACATGCACATTGTACATTGAAAATTCGTTTAGGAAAATTAATGTGTTGTGCACACAAAAATGTCCCGACATGCAATTTTGTCTTGTGTCAAACAACGAGAAAGAGTAAAATATCTCAATCAAGTGTATATGTATACAATTTTACAGAATACACACACATCCTAGAACGTATGCCCGAGCAGAACATTCAAGAAGAACCTTCGCAAGCAAAACAAAGTGTCGGCGCTTTTTTTCTTGAAATCATTAAGTTCGCTCTCATAGCCGTCATTATCGTCATACCTATTCGTGTTTACATCGCACAACCATTTATTGTAAACGGGTCTTCAATGGATCCTGCGTTTGCTACCGGCCAATACCTTATCATTGATGAACTCACGTATCATTTCAATGAACCAAAACGATTGGATGTCATCGTCTTTAATTTTCCCCAAAATCCTCAAAAGTATTTCATCAAGAGGATTATTGGTCTTCCTGGCGAAACAGTATCAATTGTGGGAACCACGGTGACTGTCATTAATAAGGAATATCCCGAAGGAATGACACTGGGCGAACCGTACGTCAACAAAAACAATCTTCGCACGAATACCATCAATATCACCCTGAAAGACACCGAATACTTTGTCATGGGCGACAATCGCGCAGCCAGTTTTGATTCCCGCGACTGGGGACCTCTTGAAAGAGACCTCATTGTTGGCAGAGCTTTTGTTAGACTTTTTCCTGTTCAGCATTTGAGCGTATTCCCCGGCAAGGCTGTGGTGGAGTAGTACAGAAAAAGTTCACGATATCTGTGTCTATAGATAGCATTGGCAAGCCCGCTATGGTAAAAACTTCAAGTATTTCAAAACCTGTCCATAATCTAAGCCCTAAAAAGCTCGACTCGTCACGCATATTCGAAAAAGTCGTCGAGGTCGCCAAGTCGAGGTCGCCAATTTTTACGGTTTTCGACCATACATTGAAATTATGGAGCGGCCAAAGTCTGTATCAGACGAACAAGCTATCTTTGCACCAGTAGAAAAGGTGCGCCAAGTTGATACAAGCAGAAAGCAAGGATCCATTATCGAAACCTACTTAAAGAACGAAACGATCAACCATGAAGATCCGAAGCTTGTCTATTTCTATACGGAACCGCGCGAGCGCAACAAAGAAAAACTGGAGGAAGAGCATGGGAGATTCAATCTCGAGATTTTCGGATTGCAAAGGAGTATCGGCGAGGCAACAATTCTGCGAACATGTCTTTCCATTCTTGAAGAAATGGGGCATATCGAACCGACGATAAGCATCAACAGCATGGGAGACAAGGAATCAATGCTCCGATTTTCTCGCGAGTACCTGGCATATTACAAGCGCCCAAGCCTCGACATGCACGCAACATGCCGAGAAAATCTGAAGAAAAACCCTTCCAAAATGTTCTCTTGCCGCAATGAACGTTGCGTTGCGTTGCGCGAAGAAGCGCCACAAACTATCAGCTGTTTAAGTGAAACAAGCAGGATTCACTTCAAAGAAGTTCTCGAATTTCTTGAAGCAATGCATGCATCCTATGAAATCGACAGTACGCTTGTTCGAGATACTGATAGATTCTGCGAAACAATCTTTGAGATACACAGAAGCGCACGAAACAAGGAGGACGGCGAGGAAACACTCCCCGCTCAAATACTTGCCCACGGGGGCAGATATAATTATTTTGCGCGAAAGATCGGCAGTAAAAAAGACATCCCTATTGTCGGCGCTTCTATCGCCCTTTCCGCTCCCGCTCATACAGCCAAATCCTTGATCCACAAAAGAAAACCGAAGATATATTTCATACAACTTGGTCATGAAGCAACCCGAAAGAGCTTTCCTGTGCTTGAAATACTGCGCAAAGTACGCATGCCGCTTCTGCAATCTCACGGAACCAATCAGCTCATCGGTCAACTCTCCATCGCGGAAAAACTCGCCATTCCCTACACCATGATCATGGGCCAACGCGAAGCCGTTGATGGCACCGTGATCATCCGTAATACGTCTACTCGAAAGCAAGACACGGTGCCGCTCGCTATGCTTGCAACCTATCTTCAAAACCTGGCGTAAGTGACAGCTTCGAGCCGTGTTTGCTGGTAACCCCTCACACCTCCAAAATCCTCCCTATCCCTCCTTTCAAAAAGGAGGGGGATCAAGACACGTCTCCTCCCTTTCGTAAAGGGAGGTCGGGAGGGATTTATTCATAGCTGTGAGCAGATACCTAATCTGTGTTTGTCAATGTATCGGATACATGCTACCATGGCTTCATTGTGATAAATGTAGAGGTAGATAAGACAGGAAATGAAAGCAATGCAAGCGTTATCAGGCGCTTTACGAAGCGCGTACAGGGCGCAGGAATTCTCACGCGTGTCCGGCGTATCCGGTATAAGAAGCGTGAACCATCTGCATTTACCAAAAAGAAGTTCGTCCTCAAGTCAATTTCCCGCAGAGCGATCATAGACGAGCTCGTCAAAATGGGAAAAATGCCGATTGACAGACGCGAACAGAAAAAGTGGATCAAAACCAATGACAAACTTTGAGACATTCTCAATGAGAAACATGACAAAAGGCAAGCTTCCAAGCTTGCCTTTTAAGCGCATAAAAGAAAAGATTGTTGGCAAAGACCATGAAGTAAGTCTCGTATTCATCAGCAATAGCTGTTCACAAACACTCAATCGAGAGCGCCGAAGTAAAGATGCCCCGGCAAACATTTTGACATTCGCTCTCTCGGAAACTCTCGGAGAAATTTTTATTTCTCCGAGAGAAGCAAAAAAAGACGCAACGAAATTTGAACGCACCTATAGAGAATTTCTTGCAGATCTATTTATCCACGGTCTTTTTCATTTGAAAGGAGACGCGCACGGTAGTAGAATGAAGACACACGAAGCAGACGTGCGAAAGAAGTTTCATCTTGAATAGTATTTGCTCTTTTTGTTTTTCTTCTTTTGCAACGCGTGTGCAGATTCGCTGTGTTCACAGCGGATGTTATGTCGTGAACATACATCACCATGTCGCGTAATATTGTCACAGGGATTGATATAGGCACACACCGCGTTAAGGTTGTTATTGCAGAACGGTCAAGTGAGAAAAATCGCGGTATTCCGCATATAATCGGCCGGGGGCTTGCAGAATCGAAAGGCCTGCGACATGGATATATTATCAACACACATGAAGCGGTGCGCAGTATCCGCGCCGCACTGGCAGCAGCTGAAAGAAAAGCGGAAGTACAGGTGAAACGAGCATATGTATCGATCGGCGGCATTAGCCTTGAGTCTGCGATTGCAACCGGAAGCACGAGTATTTCACGGGGCGATTCTGAAATAACCGAGGCTGATGCGGCACAAGTCGCTCAAAACTGTGAACAAGCGATTCCGCAACACACCTCGATCAACCGCAAGGTCATTCACGCGATCCCGCTCCAGTACAAAATAGATGGCAAACCGGTAATCGGCCGACCTGTTGGAATGAAGGGCGTCAAGCTTGAGGCGAAAACCCTCTTTGTCACAGCTCTTGAGCAGCATCTCAATGATATGATCCAGGCGATCGAAGAGTCGGGTATTGAGGTGCTCGATGTCATGGCAGCGCCTCTTGCAGCCTCCCTTGTCACCTTGACCCGACCGCAAAAAATAGCGGGAGTGGTTCTTGCGAATATCGGCGCAGAAACTGTTTCAATCGTCGTCTTTGAAAACAATATACCCATATCTCTGCAAGTTTTTCCACTTGGTTCCACAGATATCACAAATGACCTGGCGCTCGGTTTTAAAATTTCACTCACTGACGCAGAGGCGCTCAAAACAGGCGTAACCGATGCACAGCATTCGCGCAAACAGTTTGAAGAAATCATCTCTGCGCGAATTTCAGATATCCTTGAACTTATTGAGGCACATCTGAAAAAATTGGGCAAAAATGGTCTTCTACCTGCGGGGATTGTTCTCACGGGCGGAGGTTCATCTATTGCTTCTATCGAAGAAATGGCCCAAACAACACTTAAATTACCCTCCCGCATCGCAATTCCTAATCTTACGCAAAATACCGACGGAGAATTACAGGACGTGGTCTGGTCTGTAGCGTATGGCCTCTGTCTGCTTGGTTTCAGCACGGGCGAAGAGCAATCCATGGGCATCCGCATAGCAAAACAAACCAAAAACAAAGTTCTTCACTATCTCAAGAAGTTTTTACCTTGAGCTTGGTGAATATTGCGATCTGCTTCGTTGCCTGCATCTCGCATCTCATCAATATTCACCAAGCTCTCAAAATTTGGGTCAGATTTTACAAAAACGCTCTGCAGGGCGTTATTTTTTGATTATTTGCGGCAAGGAATATACATTCTGTCAAGAGTTGATTATCCATATTCGTGTGATACACTGTGACCACTGACTAAGTCCCCGTTCATTAATAACTTGTCCGTTTCGCTTCCATATTTCCGCAATCTTTGATTTTTTCTCAATCACAAATCTTTCATCGTAGCTCGCTACGCCTCAAGATTTGTTCAATCGAAAAAATCAAATCTCACGAAGATCTGAAACCGAACCATGTCAAGTTATTGATGAACGGGGCCTTAAATTGATTTTCCCATACCATGCAGTCTCTGCCGCAGGGTGGTTTGTTTTTGTATCGTCGTCTTGCAAAGTCTTGCAAAAAATCGCCGCTTTTTATGAGTTTGTCGCAGGGGCGATGTGGAGTTGCTATACTTTATCGTATGGAAAAGAGTTTACTGCGAAATCAAATTTTTACGTCACAAACCGAACAGAGACTCCTTTCTTTCTATCGTCGCGTTTTTTCAATCAAGGAGATTGAATCTTCCCGCGTGCTCCAATGGGTTTTTGGAGCGCTTCTTTTTGGTTTTTATGTAACGTTCGATAACTGGGTTTTGCGCCCGGGTTTGACTGTCGAAGCGTTTGCG
>VMGT01000049.1:0-533 GCA_007376725.1 Parcubacteria group bacterium Greene1014_15
TGCCCAGCCCTTCGAAACCGCATCCGACAAAACCAAAAATCGCCTCTATACCGTTTCGGATTGCTCGTACGAAAGTATGCTTTCAACGGTCATCGATCGTACCAAAAATAACCCAAATACAAGTGACTGGTGGCTCTCTGAAAAGATTGAGCTTGGGATGACTGTTTTCTGTAAAGCGACGCTTGATCTTGAAAATGAATGTTTCGTCATGCACGAGCATCGTACAAAAGACGACGCGAGTGTTGAGTTGTATCCCGACGGTGCATGGGAAAAATTGCGCGTTGTCGCGGTCGGACTTTCGACCGGCATGACGCCCTTTCTCGCCCATGTGAAGTACTTTGAAAGTCGCAGCTTCGGACAAAACGAAGACACCTGCGGTATTGAATACACGTTTGTTATGAGCGTCCAGCATCCGGAAGAACTCGTCTGGTACGACTGGCTTCGAGCAACAGAAAAAACGCACCAGTTTAACTTCATCTTCCATCCCATGCTTACGCAAAGCTGGCCAGATCACTGGCCAGAAGAACAACGCG
>VMGT01000049.1:551-4449 GCA_007376725.1 Parcubacteria group bacterium Greene1014_15
CCAGATCACTGGCCAGAAGAACAACGCGGACGCATCACGGTGCCAAGATTGCTTGAGCTTGTTCCCGACCTCTCCGAACATGAGTTGTGGTACTGCGGCGGAACTGCAGGAAAAGAGGAGTTCGAGAAAGGGCTTGCAAAGGCTCACGTCTCCGTGCAAAGATTTCGCGCGGAAACCTTTGACTAAAAATGTGGGATGTGGTAGTATTTTTCGAAGAGACACTTCCGTAACTTCACAAAGAAGGAACATGGCATGCCCGTAGGATATACAGAAGGTCCGACAGATCCTAGACACGAACACCAATACTCCGACGATGACAGCATGACATTTGCGCTCATCGGCGTCCTCGCCTGTGGTCTGCTCACTCTAACGCTCACAGCAAGCGCTCTCGGCATTCTTCTGTTTAGCGCGCCCGTCATCTCGGCACTACAGGGGACACTTGCCACACATCCGATCAATATGCTTGGTTCCGATCCGATAATGCAAAGTCTCATAGTCGTCTCGCTCGTCTTCTTTTTCGGTATCTCCGTTTTCAAGGCAGATACGTGGGGAGAAAAGATCGCGGGCAAAGAGCTTCGGGAAAAACGCTACATCAAAGCAATCGAAGCAGGGCGTCGCGCTACAAATGTGCGACATATCAACATGCGGCATATCCGCAAACCAAGGTAATAGATATGCAAACCAATGGAAAAGTCGGCGCAGGAACCTGGCTTGTCATTGGCGCGCTTATATGCGTAATCACATACCTGTGGTTGCTAACGTAAGCAAAAAGGCTGATAGGGAGAACCTATCAGCCTTTTCCTTTTTTCATATACCCCGCACGTATACAGATCGCACTACCGCATGACTTTCTCCATTCACGCGGCTGCCTGTCTTGAATCCAATTCCTCCTGAAAGCAGGTCAGGAGATACAAGCATAACGCTCATAATTTTCTCGCCATCAAGGATACAAGCAATACGATTATTATATACTTGCATTGAAAATTCATGCTCCCCTTTCGACAAATTCCCGGGAATATGAGCCGCAATGCTTCGAATCACACCTTGTATGTGCTCATCAACAGTTGTAGCATCTTCGGTAAAGTTGCATACAACATAGTTTCTACCATTCTTAAAACGCGCGATCACAGAAAAACTTGTGCCGGCAAGAACCGTGGCATGCGCATCTATCTCGTAGTTGCTCCACATCGTTGATCCGTTGAGAAATGCCGCTGCGCTATCGCCATCGCTCGGAGCTTGCAGATGAAGATTCTCCGCAGCAACTGAAATATCTCCCCAAAGCCTTTGCCAATCATGATCATTCGCCTGTTCTCCACTATAGAGCAAATCTTTTGTTCGACCTGCTTCAAGAGCGCGCACAAGATCATCACCACTCCAAAGCGGCGACACATTGATTCTTCGCACCAAAAGCCCTTCTCCCGCGCGATTATGCGTCTCACCGTCGCTTCCCCATGTTTGATAATAGGCTCTCTTGTAGATTTTCCCCACAACATGCAAGAGCAATTGTTCTGAACCGGAAAGATTTGTGCCAGCACGTCCGAAATCACCGAACGGGAAAGCAAACGAATTTGTCTCAACTCCAAGCGCCGTTTTCAAATTGTCGCGCGCTCCACGTAAATCTTCATAAATTCTCAACATGTATTCCGAAGAAGTCTCGTAGCGATTCTCCGAAGGAATCCAGAGCGCATTCGAAAGAAAATGCCCTTCTTCTCCATGCTCGTTGATTGCATAAAAATCATGCGCCGCTTTGCTGTGCGATGCGATCTCCCACCGACCTGTTTTCTGCAGCGCTTTGAGTTCCGCAACAGAGAGATAGAAAGGACTTTCCTCGTTGTCTTTTCCAAGAGAATAGTTCGTAATGACAAACTGCACAGCAGTGTAGTTAAGAGCGTGGAGCACAGGATCAACCGGATAAAAGCTATCTTTTCTTCCGTCGTCGAACGTGAGCACAACGGAGCGATCCGGAAGCGTTTTCGTGCCATCAAGAAATGCTTCAAAGTCGGCAAGAGTCACGGTCGCATAGCCTGCCTGTTTGAGCGCAAAAAGCTGATCGGCAAAGTCCCTTTGGAGAACATTTGCTCCATCCGGTTCCTCTACGATGCCGTGATAAAGCAGTACCGGCACTTCCTGCGCAAATGCTCTCGCAGGAATTTCCGCAGCGTGCGCAGGAAGCGTCCGCGACAACAGATACTCGATACGATAGGGCATATACGCGAACATTTTGCGCACATATACCGGGCGCAGATACACGCTGTCATGCGCACGCCACACACTAAACGAAAGTGCGCAGGCGAGAGAAATCGCTATAACCGTAAACCAGATACGAACTTTTTTCTGTTCATTTTTCATGTTTTCTACCGTGTCCCCCACCCACGATCGCGCAAACGCGCAACAGCAACAAACATAATGAAATTCACGACAAAGATATTAAACAACGTCCACAGAAAAAGATAGGGCCAGTACTTGTTGCTCGCGCGCGCAGACCGATAGTACACAACAAAGAGCGCGGTCATGAGAAGAATGCCGAGCAGATAATAGAGAGGAAAGTAGCCAAGCAACAATGGCACATAGAGCAAAGCTCCTACAGTAATAATCGGCGTAAGAAAGGACGTTAGAACGAGCGGATAAAAATATGCATACGCCACAAAAGGATTGGTGCGATGAATAAAACGGCCGACAAGAATAGAATTGACAATCCATGATTTTTTCCACCGAAGCTGCTGTTTATAAAATTTCGAGAATGTCTCGGGACAGATGGTATACGCTTGGACGTCATCTGAATATATCGTCTGGTACCCCGCTTTGAGCACGGCTGACGTCAGGGCCCGATCTTCACCCCACGTTGTCGGCATACCAAGGAACTGCTCACGCATCCACTGCGGCACCACCTCCCGCAATATCTCCGTTCGATATGCGGAACACGCGCCACTACAGCAGAGGACTGAAAGAAATGTCGATTCTCCCGCTTTGAGAATCCGGAATGACATGCAATAATATGCCGCCTGCATTTTTGTCAAGATATTCGTATCTGCATTCTTTGGATCAGCATGCGCGCATACTGCGCCAATAGATACATTCTCAAAAGGCGCGATAAGAGAACGAAATGAATCGGCCGTCACATAGCTATCACTATCAAGCTGAATAAAAATAGCGCCCCGCGCACATGCGACCGCAGCGGCAATCGCATGTTTTTTCCCACGATTCACTTCCCAGCCAAGCACACGAAGCGTTTTATGTTTCTCCTGCGCTCGCATAATTTCCTGCGCAGTGGCATCGGTGCTTCCATCATTTATGACGATAACCTCAACTTTTTCCTTTGGGTAGGCAACAACAAAACAGCGGTCAATCGTATCAAAAATAACATCCTGCTCATTTTTGCAAGGAATACAAAACGTGACCGTCGGCTCATAGGCACTTCTACTGACAGAAATACTCCGCAGAACTCGTTTATAGAATAGGGCGCTCACCAAGCGCGAGAGCGTAAACGACGTCACAAAGAGCGCATAGAGAAGAATAAGTGGATGTCCCGAGGTATCTTCGAATGTCCTCGATTTAACGAGAATAATTAAAAACAAAATTATGCATCCAACAAGAATATACGAAAACGAATACAGGAAACCCACAATATGGGGCCTCCAAAGAATATGTTTCGTCTGTGTAATTTCTCTATGCATAGGTAATAGTGGGCAATTCGTAGCACATTTTTAATAAAATGACAAGGAACACAGGTGTAACCACTCACACCATTCAAAAAATCCCTCCCAGCCTCCCTTTCACAAAGAGAGGAGACGCGTTTTTGCAAAGAATTGGGTGGATGTGAACCCCCTCCTTTTTGAAAGGAGGGATGGGGTGGATGTGAACCCCCTCCTTTTTGAAAGGAGGGATGGGGTGGATGTGA
>VMGT01000050.1 GCA_007376725.1 Parcubacteria group bacterium Greene1014_15
GAAATTTGATCATTTTTTCAAGGCATTAGACTTTAGACAGGTTCTAAGTTCGGAGAAAAATCAATCACTTGATGATAACCAATCGGAAATTGTTTTTGCCAGATCGGGCAATTCTTTACCAAACATATTTGTTCCGTGACCTGCGTTGTTATACACAACCCATTTCCGGGAAACTTTTTTTTTGAGTGCATGCATGAGTTCAATATTCATGTCATAATTGCCCCCATAAGATGAAATATCGTCCTTTGATGATACAAAAAAGAGACGCTGGGATGGCACGATGTCTCGTATTGCATGCAATGCGTCAACACCTCGATATTTTGTTCCTGCGGAAAGCAGAACACCTGACTTTACCTCGTGGTGTAGGGCCATGAAAGCAACAATAAGATTTGCCCCTATGGAAGCGCCAATGAGCGCAAGATGCGCGACATCAACGCCTCGCTGCTTGAGAAAATCCACCGCGGCCACGATGTCACGGATACTTTCTTCGTGTTCCTGATCAGTAAATTGTTGATACCCATCGGGGCCGTCATCCGATTCTCCATGTCCCCGCAAGTCAATGGCAAGAACATGATATCCTTCCTTCACCAAAAGCGGAGCAAAACTGTGCCACGAACTTTTCGTCGTAGGCATCATGTGGAGTAATATCGCCCCTTTTGTACTTGTGCCAGAATAATAGTCGGCTGCGATGAACTTTTCGTCGTAGGCATCATGTGGAGTAATATCGCCCCTTTTGTACTTGTGCCAGAATAATAGTCGGCTGCGATGAGCACATTATCGCTTGTTTTGAATACTACCGGCTCCATGCACAGAGTATATCATTCCACACGAGTTTTAGTGATTTTCCGCACTTTTTTCTACTGGCTTTTTAACTATCTTTGCCGCTTTTTTCATGCGCGCCTCAACTTCTCTGAGAGCCTATTCACTATCTAATTATGTAAGGAGACCCACAGGGATCGACGGAGCAGACTTTTTTATTTTTTCGCCCGCTTCTTGGGAGAGCCGACCACACCAGCAAGCCGTTTTCCCCCTCGCTCAACAATGCGACGCACCGCGCCGACATCAGAAATAATTTCATCACTCTCTTTTCGCACAGTGCCCGTAATATGCTTTGCATCAGACAAAATCCTCAAAACATATACACATATAGCCATTACAAAAACAGTCACCGCAACGACCGCGATTGCGGTGACAAAAAAGAAAATGTCAGCTTTTACGAATTCCTCCATTATTATTCAGTATATACCCAAAAGCATTGGGTTTGCGAGTAACTATCCAGAATTTCCCAGCGAGTGGTTTAATATACAAATCTCACATTACGCAGTGCAAATATTGTTTCCGTCATTGCGAGGGCGAAGCCCGAAGCAATCTAGGATTTTGTCACTACGCTCTGGATTGCTTCGGGCTTCGCCCTCGCAATGACGGGGTTATACATGTCTATTGGGAAGTTCTGGATAGTTACGTTTGCGAATGTTGTTGGGTATATAATCACGGCACTCGGAGAAAATGAAAGTAGAAACTTTCGCTTTCTCGTCGCTTGTGATTATAATCAACTATTCATTCAACTGTCACCGACTTCGCCAAGTTGCGAGGCCGATCGACATTGAAGCCGCGGGCAGTTGCAATGTAATATGCAAACAACTGCAGCGGCACAACAGAGAGAATCGGGGAAAGCATTTCGAGCGTTTTCGGCATGTATATCACATCGTCTACATGTTCGTTGATCGTCATATCCCCCTCTGTTGCAAGCGCTATCACCCGCCCCTTGCGCGCTTTGATCTCTTCGATATTTGAAATCATTTTTTCATACACGCTGTCTTTCGGCGCAATTGCAAATGTCGGGAACGCCTCGTCAATCATAGCAAGAGGACCATGTTTCATTTCGCCTGCGCCATACCCTTCGGCATGAATGTAGGAAACTTCTTTGAGTTTCAAGGCGCCTTCATACGCAATCGGCGAATTATATTTTCTGCCGATGTAGAGAAAATCTCTTGTCTGTTCATATTTGTGCGCAATCGTTCTGATTCTTTCTCGATCATTCAAAATCCGCTCGACTTTTCCCGGCAGTAGAAGAAGTTCCTCCGCAATGCGCTTGCCCATGACCGGCGACATATCGCGTTGCCGCCCAAGAAACAGTGTAAACAGCGCCAATACGGAAAGCTGCGAAAGAAAGGCTTTCGTTGACGCGACACCGATTTCCGGCCCCGCGTGATTGTAGACACCTGCCTCCGTTTCGCGCGCAATCGTTGAACCAACCGCATTCACAATGCCAAGGGTCATCACGCCTTTGCGCTGCGCTTCTTTGATCGCAGCGAGTGTATCGGCAGTCTCGCCTGATTGAGAAATTCCGATGATCGCGGTTTCTTCATCGAAAAGCATTTTGCGATAGCGCAGTTCGGATCCAATCTCAACTTCGGTAGGGATGCCTGCGTACTCTTCAAGCATGTATTTACCCACAACTCCGGCATAGTACGCTGAACCGCAGCCAACAATGACCAAACGCTTGATGCCAGCAAGTTTGTCTTCAACTTCACGCAGACCGCCAAGCTGCGCAAGACCCTCCTCGATAACAAGCCTGCCTCGGATCGCATTCAGAATAACTTCCGGCTCCTCAATAATTTCCTTGAGCATGAAATGCTCGAATCCTCCTTTTTTAACATCATCAATATTCCATTCGATGGTCGAAGGAATGCGCTCGATAGCTGCATTGTCGAGTGTCGAAATGGTATAGCCTTTTTTTGAGATCAGTGCGAACTCGCCATCGTTAAGATACACCACATCTTTCGTGTGATGCAGAATAGGAGTCGGATCCGATGCGATAAAATATTCTCCGCTCCCAATGCCAATGACAATGGGACTACCCATGCGCGCTGTTATCACAGTGCCCGGCAAGCTCTTGTGCATAAGCGCCACACCATACGTACCAGTAATTTCTTTGAGCGCCGCGCGCGCGGACGCTTCAAAGTCATTGCCGAGAGCCTTCATATGTTCTTCAATAAGATGCGCCAACACTTCGGAATCGGTTTCGGAAGCAAAAGAATGCCCATGCTCCGTCAACCGTTCTCGTAGCTTTTTATAGTTTTCAATAATGCCGTTATGCACGATCCACACCGATTTGTTGCAGTCTGTGTGCGGATGCGCATTTTTTTCGCTCGGCGCCCCATGCGTTGCCCATCGCGTATGTGCAATACCCGATGTTCCTGTGAGTCGCGCTGCTTTGTCTGCTACATTCCGCACCGTACCCACCGCGCGTACCGCCGCAGAAGAACCCGCCGTGTAGATTCCCGCCGAATCATAGCCACGATATTCAAGCACCCGCAGACCATCAATAAGGATTCCCGCCGCTCGTTTCTCTCCCGTATAAGCAAATATGCCGCACATAATGAATAGATTTAGGTTTGTATATAAATGATAACACGCGGGCGTGGCAAAAAGTTTTGTGGTATTCTCAAGAAAGAAACTAAACCAAAAACCACCTCAACAAGGACGACTCTGTGAATTATCACAAGATAGATGCTACATTAGCTGCCGAAATATCCCGTGTTCAAGAAGAAGGTGGGAGCGAGAAATTGGCCGTTTTTATCATGATCAACAAAAAGATTTTGACCGGCCGATTCTCTCTTCAGACAATTGATGAACTGTCCCAACATAACTGGGTAACACGCATGGCCGGGTCCCGAAGAGTTCTTCTCAAGGTGAGCCAGTAATTTCACACAATAACCCCAAGAAACACTCTTGGGGTCTTCTCTCAAGTAAAGAGCGGCGCGCAAATTTTACACGCCGCTCTTCATCACCTACTCGTAATTATTATCGGTATACGACGGCTCAACATTTTTGGGCTGATTGTGCTTTTCGCGTTCCTCGGGAGTCTTCAGATGAAACGTAGAATCGCCATTATTGCAGGTTCCGTCAGCATTCCATGAAAACATGCTGTGCTGACACATACCACCCTCAATGGTGCCGCGGATTGGAGGACCCCACGGAACTATTTCCCGAACAAGCATCATTGAACCGCTCTTCATCGGCCAGAGCGCTCCAACCTGAAGCGGCGGATGCATATCAGTGACGAAATTGAACGTATGTCCAGACATGCCTATTCTCCTTATCTTTTGAATTCACAACTTTAAAAACTATCTAAACATAGTATATATCAAAAAGACACAAGGGGAAAGATCACGGATCAGAATCAGATCAGAACCGTTTGTAATAGTCGGCCACAACAGAAAAGCAGTCTTCTTGCAATTCCAGTGGAGCTGCAGCGCATAACTCCTTCGCCTGCACATCGGAGTGATGATACGAGATAAAATCCATGGCCGCGCCACGAAAACAATACTTGAGAGCATCGCTGTTCGGTGCAAGCAAGCATGATGCTTTTGTTTGCAGAACATTACTTATAGATCGTCCCGAGGCATCACGCCCGAGACTTTGATAACACGTATTCACATGCACAACAGGAGCCTCACCACACTGTTTGAATACTATTGTAAAGTCGCCTCCCGCAAGTGTGAGCATACGTGATGTCTGCATGAGATAGCAGGTACTTTTGTACTTGTCATCCACT
>VMGT01000051.1 GCA_007376725.1 Parcubacteria group bacterium Greene1014_15
TAAACTCACAAGAGGCAGCCTAACGGCTGCCTCTTTGTTGTATCACTGCGACAATGATTGACCAGTGGGTTATCCACAGTTTGGGGAATTTCGTAATTCGCAGTCCTTTCAAAAAGGAGGAGGAAGAAGATAAAAATGAGGCGAAACAGAAAAAGCGCACACGTGTGCCCTTTCACTCTGTTTCGCCTCTTTGCGTATTTACTTTAAATTTTTGTTTTTGGATGCAATGCGAGGCGACAAAAAGCGAGGCCGCGAGGCGTATTCTTTATACGACGATCGGCCAAGCTTTGAAGTCAACGAAGTAGTGCGCCAAAAACAATAATTTAAGCCCCTATGGTATTGCGAATGATAGAAATAATACCCCCAACCGCGACAATAATAAACATGCCGATGATACCCCAAAACATGTGCTGACTGCCGGTCGCACGGGTTTCTTCATTATCGGATCCCAAAATATATCTTACCGCCCCCCACACAAATACGACAGCGCTCGCAGCAAAAATGAGCGCAAGAAGCGGGTTAATAATGGCAATCTTCACTTTATCAATAAAACCAGCAATGTCGGTCATAATTTAAAATTGCGGAACCGACGGCGCGCCCGTACCTAAACCGAATGTCGTTACAAGAACATTGACCAAGCCCCAAATAGAAACCATGACAAAAAGGGCTATAATACCATAGAGCATAAATTGACGACCCTCATCACGCTTTTCAGCCTTATCTCCCGCTTGAATATATTTGACAACACCAAAAAGGAAGATGACAAGCGCAAGACCAATAAGCGCCGGAACCATGCTATTGAGAAGAGCGCCCACAATGCCCAAAAAACCGCCAACATCGGTAGCTGCGGCATAGAGCATGCTCGGTGCTGTACACAGCGCCAAGCATGCGAGTACTTTATGCTTATTCGTAAGCCGCATGATTCTGTAAGAGCCTATCTCCTATCTAACCGCAAAATACAAAGCAAAATATCGCTTGCCTGCCGAAATGACCAAAATTCTGCTGCAAATCGCGTCTTTTTCGTCAGCTTCCCCATATGCTTCCTCAAAATACGCAATTTTCCCTGGCCAACTGCGTTAGCGGGCTCGGCGCAACGAATTTTAAGGCAAAAACTCGTGAAAAAAAACCGTGAAATTACGGCGCTGTAGGAATACCTGGAGACCCTCCACCCACGGTGATACCAGTTGTATTAGCAATCACCGCTACCAAGCCCCACACGGCGACCATGACAAACAAGCCAATGATCCCCCACAGCATAAACTGACGGCCACTTTTTCGTCCCTCTTCATCACCACCGGCTGTTATATACTTGATGACACCAAAAAGAAAGATGACAAGCGCAAGTCCAATCGCCAAAGGAATAAGTAAGTTTATAGCTTCAGTAACTTTCGTAATCAATGACGCAAGAGTCTGTGCGTTCGCAAGCATCGGCAACGCGAAAAGACCGAATGTGACAAGAAAATATTTCTTCATTGTGTTTATTTTAGACTTAAACTAAAAACGAGTAAAAAAACCGACCTTTATAAAGTTATTGGGAATACCCATCTGGTATCTATGCCTTTATACTACAACAGTATAAAGGCATCTACAATCGCACATGTGGATAAGCCCTAAAGTCTCGGGACTGCACCACCAAAGAACGTCGCAACGAGAATGTTGACAAGCCCCCACATTGAAACAATGACAAAAAGCGCAATAATGCCATAGAGCATCATCTTGCGTCCGCTACTGCGAATCTGCTCGTTATCCGCATGCATGATTGTCTTAGCAATACCAAATAGTAGGTAAACCAGACCAAGGCCAATGAGAACTACGATCGCCTGATTGAAAAGAAAAACTAAAAGATTAACAAGATCCGCAAAACTTCCGACCGCCGCCGAGGCGATCATAGGAAAAAAAAGCAAAAATGGCAGGAGGGTATATTTGTTTTTGAAAATCATCATATTCACCAAGTTCATGATAGTTGATTGATTGTGCCTTCGATAACTATTTTTAGAGTTTGCGCGCCTGCGACGATCGCAGTTCCAACCAATGCCCACAAAAGAGCGCTCCTTGCTTCAGTCAATTTTTCAGAATTCCCCTGTGCAGCAACAAACTTAAAACCGACAAATAACCAAAAGACAACGACTGCAGGCCACAGTATGGTAACAAGAATTCCGATAAGCCACGAAACAAAGCCTGATATGCTCGTAACTCCTCGAAGCGGAGGCCCCAGCTTCGGCTGCGCATGAGCCATGGGAATATGCAAAAAAAGAGAGAGAAGAAATATCTTGATCTGTGCGTGCGTAGAAAGCATATTATCTAAGAGAATTAATCGTCCCTTGAATCGCAGAAGAAAGTATCATGGCTCCCAAAGCGACCGCGGCGCCTATGATCGTCCACAAAAACACTTTATGCGCTTTTTCCACTTGTGTCGCATTACCCTGCGCAGAAACATACAAAAACCCTGCATACATGAGGAAAACGGCAACAAGCGGAACAATGATCATTAAAACAATATTGAGAACTGCGGTTATAAATTCGGGAATGCTCCCAAAACGAAGAGGGTTAGTGAGCACAGCGGCATGAGCAGAGAGCAATGGAAAAAACATGATGAAAAATGAGAGAACTTTTTTCCATATTGTTATTAATTTTCTTATCATAACAAACCAAGAAGGGATGTCCTCGGCGCCAAGGTATTAACAATCACGGAAACAAGGGTCCATGCAACAAGAACGATAATAAAGCCGATTAAAACTTTTTTGAATACTTCGTGCGCTTTTTTTATTTGACCCTCATTACCAGCGGCGGTGAAGTATAAAATACCTGCATACATAAAAGCAATCGCAGAGATGGGTGCCGCAATAAGGATCGCAAAATTCACGATTTCTTTTGCCACCCCCATCAATTTATCAAAACCACAATCACCGCCAGCGCCAGGAAGTGGGTTCGTGCAATCCGTAACAAACGCAGCATACGCATAGTTCTGACAACCGACCCAAAACAGTACTGTAAGAAAAAGCACCTGAACACACACTCGTACGATATTGTTTTGATATTTTCTCATAAATCCCTCCTAACCTCCCTTTATAAAAGAGAGGAATCTGCTATTTACTGCTCTTCCTCAATACTATTCGGCTTAAACTGCGCTAGAATCTGCGAAAGCGATAGATTTGCCCGTCGTGCCGCATCCGAAACGCGAGCGCGACCGGTTGTCACCGAGCTCACCATTTCGCGGAAAATTTCATCTGTTTGTTTGCTGTCGGGATCAAGCCATGCGCCCGCAATGAGCGCACCATCATAAAACACCGCTTTGAAAGCATCGTTCGGAGGAGATACGAGCATATCCCTTCGCACCGGCGGTAAAATACTGGTCTCATGCCAATACGTCAGAGCTTGAAAATCAGTAAGCAGTGTCGCTGCGGCAAACGCATCGCTCGCCAATTTTGATGCTTGAGCAATAGCGATTCCCTCCATTCGACCGAAGGTGCGCTCGCGGTCCTGATCTCGAACCTGTGGGAGCGACGACACATCAAAATTCAAATTTGGATTCTTTTTTTGCAGTTCAGCTAATTCGCCTGCGTAGCCGATATACATCGCAACATCTCCTCCAATAAACGCGTCTCGAGAGACCGGCAGAGCTCGATTCCAGGTGTATGTCGTTTTCACCGGATTCGCAAATTCAGCGTAAAACCGCACTGCAGTGGCAGTAACGCTTGTTTCCCCGCTTCCGAGCGGAGCAAGAGCCGAACGATATTCAGTTGGAGATGTTTCAACAATGGGAGATCCCGACTGGAGAATGAGGGCGGAAAGAATGTCCTTCGCATGAGAAACGTTATCAAACTCCCCCAAAGCAATGGCGCTGCGCACAATATCGCCATCCGATTCACGCCGTGTAATTTTCTGTGCCAATTCAAAAAATTCATCCCAAAACTTTGGCGGAACAGCTATGCCGACAGAAGAAAAAATATCTCGATTCCAATAGAGCACGAGCGGATCCACCTGAAACGGGAAACCAAGGATACCATCTTTCGCTAAGTATAATTCTCCCTCTTCTATAAACGTATCACGAAACTTTCGTGCTGAATAATAGTCATACGGAATAGCATATATTTTATTCTTCATGCGAAGAATCTTGTTTTGAGAAAGAATGAAGAGATCAGGACCATTCCCCGTTGCAAGCGCGTCAATAAGTTCCGCATCAAATGTTTCCGGAAGTTTTCGCACATACTTGATCTTGAAATTCTTAGCGCCAATCTTGTTCTCAATCTTCTTTTGCAATTTTGACCACTCTTCCGAATCAAGCGATCCCCACATCGTCACCTCGTTCCCAATGGTATGGTCTCCTACACGAACGGTCGCGGCAAGAATAAGGCCAACCATGCCAAGCAAAACAAATACCCCGGTCAATATCAATTGAAATTTGCTAAGGTTTTTCATAGGCATCGTAAATAAATAACTTGTGAGATTCGTGTTCAGTGTGCACCCAGATATGGTTGCTACGACTGAGCAAAATTAGAGACATACTGTGTGTATGGCGAGAGTTTTGTGAAAGAGTAGCAAGTATAGATGGTTGCATAATGAGCGCGAGGCGCATAGGTTATTTACTTAGGAACCCATTCAAAATAATTTCCTCACTTCGCACACATTGTGCACCAATCTACAACACTTCTTCGGTCGCAAACTGTTCATCGTACACATAGTACGCTTCACATTTTGCTCTTTCAGAATTGTCGTATCTTGGCACATAATTATTTTGAATGGGTTCCTTACGATGCCATAGAGAACAATTATGTGTTGCGAAAAATGAGTCCATAATGGTTATCTCCGGCGTTAATGCTTCTTTCAAACACCATGTCGTGTTTATCAAATAAAGTTTTTACGTCCTGCTCAGACACTACCTGCTCGGGCGTGGGTCCCATACCGCCATACGAGCCCGACCAATCAACGACGAGGACTTTGCCTCGTGGCTTCAGTATACGTTTGAGTTCCGTCATAAAATCGCGCCGGTCCTCGATTTGGAAAAGAACATTCGAAACAATTGCCGCATCTATCGACATGTCGCGGATTTTTGTACCGCCAAGTTTTTCAATATCTCCCCAAATCACATCAATATTACTCAGCCCTTCCCCTTTGGCGGCAGTTTGCAGCCGCACCAAAAGCTCCTTCTGAACTTCAACTGAAAGAACTCTGCCGGTATCTCCAACGGCACGCGCGGCGGCAATAGTATACATACCCGAACCAGCGCCGAGATCAGCAACCCGAGCGCCTTCCGGAATCATAAATTGATCAATGTTACTTTGAGGCTCAGTGAAACTCATTTATTACAGTATACCCCAAATCAAACATCTAGTTATAGTCAACCTGTGGAAACATAAATCCCTCCCATCCTCCCTTTCATAAAGGGAGGAGTCCACATCCCTCCCATCCTCCCTTTCATAAAGGGAGGAGTCCACA
>VMGT01000003.1 GCA_007376725.1 Parcubacteria group bacterium Greene1014_15
CAGAAGTTCTGCCTTGAGCTCGCGAAACCGCTCGGGGGTGAACAGGGAGTAGTCCAAGTTCTGGGACGAGGTAAACTCTCGCTCCAGGCGATGCAAGCGCGCCTGCACATCGTTATACGCATCCTCCGGGAACCACACAGCCTCGTATACATATGACCCGTGGGGTGTGCTGGGAGAAGGGGCTCCGACGGCTCAGAACCGTTTCCAGTTTACAGGAGAGGAATTGGATACTTTTGCTGGCCTCTATTATCTCCGGGCTCGATGGTATGACCCGAGTGTGGGAAGATTTCTAACAAAAGATCAATTCCCTGGTTTTATTGAGAAGCCTATCAGTACCAACAGGTATATATACGTTTTTAATAACCCAGAGAACTTTATAGATCCTAGTGGTAATTTTTTTGGTGTAGATGATGCTTTTGCACTTTTGATAGGGGGAGCTGGTGGTTTAATTGGGCAATACGCAAGTGACATCGCCCAGAATATTTCAGAGGGAAAAACTACATTTGGCATCTTTGTTCCAAGATCTAATTGGAAAGAATACGCAGTGAGCACAATAGGTGGAGCAGCGACTGGAGAGCTGGTTCTTTATTGTTCAGTAGGCGGCCCTGTCGCAGTCGGGGCATGTGCTGGTGCTGGCAGTTCGGCAACCTCAATTGCGAAGGATTTAGTTATGAATAGAAACGTGGATTGGGGTGGAGCAGCACTTGACGCAGTCGTAAGTGGCGTTACAGCCGGAGTGGTAACGACCTTTCCAAAGGTTCCTGGCAGGTATCCGAAACTATTCACTCAAAAATTCTTCTTTGGACAACATGCCCAAAGGGAATGGGTAGAAGAGGCAGTTTCTGTAACTAGTTCGTACATAGGTGATATAGGTCGTGAGTTAGTAAAAATTCTTGCTCAACAGCAAGCACCGTCAACACATCTAATCGTGCCTGTGAGAAGGATAAAGTAGATTCATGCTATCTGTAGATTCCTCGTCTCACATAGATTTTACAAAATTACTCAATCTTTCATCTAATTCAATCGATGGATTTAGTTTTACTATATATTTTATTAATCCTGCAATTTGTTGTTTAGTAAAAGGCTTTGGATTGATTGTAAATATATATTCATTATTTTCTTTATAAATATCCAATAAAGGAAAACGAGTTTTGGAAAATACAAATGCTCCTCTAAAATAGATACTTGTAATAGTATCAATTTTTACTCTCTTTCTATACATAAAAAAGAAAACAAAATAAAGATATTCCTTTTCTATTTTAATCCATGTCCATCTAAATATCATAAACACTAATATTATTGTACAAAATATTAAAAAACTAGACATCAAAAATACATATAGATTATATGGATTAAATATTATAATTATAATACTCATCAATAAAAGAAGAGCTGGTAATATCCAATTTTCTGACAATTTCGGTCTATAAATCATATGTTAGTCCAAAATAAATCTGATCAGATTATTGTATCACGGTTTCTTGGTTTTAGAAAGGATTTGCGTTATGGCAAAAATCCTATGCTCATCAAGCCTACTTCTCCTTATCCTTATTACTCCTGTCACGATCAACCATCGAGCACAAGCCGCCACCTACACCTACGACGAACTCAACCGTCTCATTCATGTGGAGCATGACGACGGCACAATCGTTGAGTACACCTACGATACTGCCGGAAGCCGAACCCGCCAGGTCGTCACCGTGCCGAATCGACCTCCTGTCGCCGATGCCGGCCCGGACCAGAGTGTGGATGAAGACGCGAGTGTGACCCTCAACGGCAGCGGTGGAGTGTACCCCATATACTGTACAGTACTGCCCTCGCATTAGTAGGGCTTAACGTACATATATATGGCACAGTACATCAGCCCTGAACAACGGGCAAACCAAGACATTTTTAGTTGCTGAAAAAACAATACGCAGATGGCTTCGAAAACAAACGCATAATACGCACACCTCAATCACAGAGGTGCAGAAGTTGAAGCAGGAAAATCAAATGCTCAAGGAGCTTATCGGTGAGATGATTCTCCACCAGAAGATGAAAAAGAAAAGTTCCTTTCTTAGCTCGTGAGAATTTTGCACGATGTATGTCAAAATCAGCACTCGCGAGAAGTCTTGGCGTTTCTCGCTCAACACTCTACTATGTGCCCAAACAACCAAAGAAAGACGAGCTCCTCAAAGAACACATCATTCATGCACTTGAAGAACATCCTGCGTATGGACACCGTCGACTTGCACTGCATTTGAAAACCAACAAGAAACGAATACTCCGCGTGATGCACAAGTACGGCATAGAGCCACGAATACGGCGAAGACGACCGAAGTACGGCCGCAAAACATCGCAGAGCGGTATTCCGAACCGCATTCGAGGAATTTGCCCCATTGCACCAAACGTTATATGGGCTGGTGATTTTACCTACTTGTGGTATGCAGGCCGTAACATTTACTTGGCAACAGCAATTGATCTCTTTACCCGAGAGGTGGTTGGCTGGCAAATTGGCGTACATCACACAAGTCAGTTAGTGATTGATGTTTTACAAGAGTCACTTCGCAAACGTCTACAGACACCGATGATTTTTCACTCTGATCAAGGAAGCGAGTACGCAAGTCATGCATGCATCTTGTGGCTTGTCAGTCACCGCATCAAACCATCGCATTCTCCAAAAGGAAAACCGTGGCACAATGGCGGCCAAGAATCTTTTTACAGTTCATTCAAACTTGAGTTTGGAAAAGCAAGCCGATTTGCTACGTTGGAAAGCCTTATCGAGGGAATTGGACGACACATTCACTACTACAATACAGAGAGGATTCACAGTGCGCTTAAAATGCCACCGCGGGAGTTCTTCGAGCGCGAGAACGCGAAGAATCAATCTCTGAAACGACCTCCTTTTTCAACGTCCTGACCTGTATCACACTCCTCTTGGGCCTGTGCGATTTCTCTCCGCGCCGTAAAAAACCGAAATGTGAGACACCGCTGCCGCAGTTCCATCCCGACATACACATAGCGCCTGGTGATCACGTGCCCATAGCGAGTGATCCGATAGACAGACCCGTCCCAATTCCAGGCGGCAATCCGTCCAATTTGCGTAAGTGGATTGTCACCACCCCAGGCAGCATAGAATTGCCGAACATCCGACGGTATGGCGTGTGCCATGACTACTCCTCTTCTACGTGCCGTGCTGCAAGACGTGTGGCTTCGTGGATGGCTTCCTGCGTGTAGTCCACTGAACTTCCTGAACATGCTGAACGTTGTGGTAGATGAGGGGGAAAGAGCAATCGGAATGGGCTCTCAATACGCACCGTCTGTTTATGGTTCTAGTATGTACCGACGTTGCACCAATGACGGTGATTTACCGTTCGTTTGGCTTTATAGAGCCAGATTTGGTACTCTGAACATATCCTTATTTGTCATAATCCAGGTTCTAACAGCCTCCACGCTCGGCAGCTAGACAAGAATTGACCTCATGGATAAAGGTTCCTGACACCTTATTCTTATTCCACCTTATTCCCGATACGAAGGCAACGGCAAAGATGCCCGCGAGGACAACTGGGATAATTGGAGGGCATTGGAGCTCTGATTTGGTGCGAGGTGTGTCAGGGGTTTCCAAACTGCCTCGGATATGCTACTATCGTAAATATGACAGACAGCAACCTCCAAAAACAGCTTGAATACTTCAAATATCATCAAGAGGAACTCGTAAAGAAATACGAGGGCAAGTTTCTTGTTGTTAAAGACCAAGAAGTGAAAGGTGTTTATGATACAGAAATTGAAGCATATACGGAGGCCAAAAAAAAGTTTGAACTTGGAACTTTTTTAATTCAACAAGCTCTCCCCGGTCAAGAAAGTTACACCCAAACCTTTCACTCGCGGGTGGCACTTTCTTGACCCTATGCAACACCACGCTTTTACTACCCGATATAACGGCCGAGCAAGAGTATTGCACAACATTGTTGGTGTAAGTTTGCCTGTTACTCCCGGTGAGGCACAAACACAGCAAGTTAAGCCGAGGAGCTATCTTGCTATATGGGATACTGGTGCCACTCATTCTGCTATAACAAAAAGAGTTGTAGATGATTTGGGATTAAAGCCAACCGGCGTTCGGGAAACAAGACACGCTGATGGAAAATCTCTTAATAACACCTACCTTGTTAATATCCTGTTGCCCAACGGAGTTATGGTCGGGAATGTTCGCGTAACTGAAGTAAAACTTATTCCTGACGATAATACATCAGATGATAAACAGCCACAACTCTTAATAGGGATGGATATAATTGGCCTCGGCGATTTCGCTGTTACCAATACTGATGGGAAAACAACCTTTTCGTTCCGGGTCCCATCTGTTGAGGAGATAGATTTTATCCCGGATACACAGGAAAGTAATGTGACGGAGGGCGGCAACCGAAAGGCACGCCGCGCTTTTTTTGCGAAGAAAAGACGAGGGTTGATTTGAGGTGCTACATCGCAAAACTGTATGAAAAAGCCGATTTTTCTTGCAGGAGAAGGGTTCTAACTTCGTCCAGTACCCCAAGCTAGACAAGAATTGACCTCATGGATAAAGGTTCCTGACACCTTATTCCTCACCTTATTCCCCTGACACAAGTCAACGCGGGTGTCCCATTGATGAAAACAGGATATCTGAATACGCAGAAAACGTAATCTTGCCTAATTTATTTTGTTACAGTGCCTTAGTTTTTTAAGACCAACCATATATTTCAGGACAACATACGTGCAAATGACTCTGGTGACACTTCGAGCGCGGCAGAGAAATTCGGCTACGCCACTTTCTTTTTTTTATGGTATAATTTCAAACATGCAAGCTATCAACAAAATTTTGAATGTATACACGCTCGTTGTGCTCAATGTTGGCATCATTTTTGCCGCAGTGTTTATTGGAAACGGAACAGTGTTCTACACAACAGGAATTATCCATATTTTCGCGATTGTATTTGTATTTTTAGCATTCAGCTCTTTATATCGGCGATACTATATTGCCGACCCCATTTTGCAGAAATCTTTTTTACGTGGAACATTATGGGCATTTGCCATTTTTTCGCTCTCACACGTCGTGGAATTCATTGGTTTCAAAATCCTTGGCAACTATAGTGACGAACTGTGGGCTGCGGTGGTCAATTTTTATTTACTAAGCTTGTGTGTCATTATTATCGGCGCAGAAGTTTTCTTAAAGCGTATTCGCCGGAGATCCAGTTTCGTGCTGTGGCCTGTTCTCTGTCTCTCCGTTTTTTTGTGCATCTCATCTGTCTGGTATCTTACCAATCCCGGCAGTGTTTCCCTCGAACTTGATGAAATTACTCCATATCTGTATACAGGCGCAACTGTATTGGTCGGCATCTTTGCTGTTGTTGATATTCGAAAAATAGGAAGCGTTGTCCCGCTTCTGGGTTCTTTTTCGCGCGCGTTTGCCCCTGTTATTTTCCTCGTTGTCACTGCTGCGCTTGTCAGTATTTTTTATGAAGTCCACGATCATATTGAGATACATGAGTATCATCTTATTTATCTTAGTCACTTTATTTTTTATGCCTCACAGAGCGGTATCTACGTGGCATTTCGTTCATTGGATTATGTGACTGGCGTGCAAAAGGAAATCAAAAATCTGATTGAGGATAAGGAGAAAAGAAAAGAATAATGAATGTTCGAAAACCGCTTCCTGAAAATAAGCTTATCGTGCGAGTAAGAAAAATTAAACCTCTTGCAAGAGGTTTTGCGAAGTTGGGTGATCATGTCGTTATTACCGACGAAAATGCGTGCATTCTTTATGCAAATAAAGCCATGGAACGCACTACGGGTTTTTCAGTAGATGAAGTTATGGGCAAAAACCCCGGAGATTTGTGGGGTGGGAAAATGCCAAACGAGTTTTACACACGGATGTGGAACACAATAAAAGTTGAAAAGAAACCTTTTGTCGGAGAAGTTCGTAACGTGCGAAAAAATGGTGAGGAATATTGGCAGGAACTTCACATCTCTCCCATTTTGGACGCTCGCGGCGAGGTTAAATTCTTGATAGGCATTGAGCCAAACATCACTGACAGAAAGGAGAAAGAACGGTTTAAGGACGAGTTTATTTCCATAGTAGGTCATCAACTCAAAAGCCCCCTTGCAGCTATTCGCTGGATATTAGATTTGTTGCAAAAGGATAGAGGTCTTACGGTAAGACAACGCCAGTCATTAGAAGATATCTATGCGTCTAATCTCAACTTACTCGATCTTGTCAATGATTTATTATTAGTATCTCGCACCGGCAACGTAGGAACGAATAGGAAAACCATTGATCTTGCTCAAGTAATAAGAAAAATTATTGCACAAATAGAACGGCAACATCCTACGATATCTTTTTCTTTTTCAAACGAAGGTACGAATCCTCTGTATGCAAATGAGGTTTTAGTGTTACAGATTTTTACCAACATTATTGCGAATGCTGCAGAATATTCTGATGAAAATTCCGGAAAAGTTGAAGTGAAATTGCTTAAGGAGAAAGAGCATGGTTTTTATATTTTCACGTGCAAAGATAATGGGATCGGCATACCTCCTCAAGATCAAGAGAAAATTTTTTCTAAAGCATTTCGAGCTTCAAACACCCATCAAGCAAAAAAGAGCGGGACTGGGTTAGGACTTTTTATTGTAAAAACAATTGCAGACAGTTTGGGTTGGACAGTATCTTTCGAGAGTACGATTGGCAACGGTACAACCTTTTTTCTTAAAATACCCACGGACGGATAGTATAGCATTCTCCCCTGTACAGTAAAAACCAATCTACAATAGACCTCTTCGGAAAGTCCTTTCTACTACAATTTTTGTTTTTCGGCTGCGACTGTGTCATGCTTCGTAAAATGATTCTCGCCGTACAATCAGTACGTCGTCGAATCATTTTACGTGCATTCCTTGTCTCGCTCGAAAAACAAAAATTTCGTAACGAAATGACTTTCATGGCAAACAAAATTATTACAGTACTATTGGTTGGGGTAGCGTTTAGTGCAGGCTACATAGTGGGACAAAAGCGTGCTCCTGCTGTTTCAAATATACAGCAGGTTGCTCCTCCTGCAGATGAGGATCTGACTAACCATGTCGTGATAGAAAAAGATGGATTAACTGTGCGAGATTCAAAAGAACAGGTGCTTTATACTGTTTTGAATCAGAATTATAAAAACAATCCGCTCGTATTTCTCGAAGTTGCATCCTACTCTTCAGATGGACGCTATGCGCTCATTGTGGGGATGATGCGCGGAAATGAATCGTATGGCATTGTGGATACGCAAACAGGCGAGTACCGTACGATAATTTCGGGAATCATGGATGATATCACATGGGCCCCGCGAGAACGGGTTCTTATTATGGCACGTTCAATCTCGATGACAAATTCCCCGAGTGGTCTCTATCTTATTGATCTGCGAAAAATCAATACTTTGAATTCTCCTCCGCTACAAGCACGTAATATTGACGTGGATATCGGTTATGCAAACATGCATTTTTCAACGGTTGATTTTTTTCCCGATGGGAGACAAATTTCATTTACATATTCAGACACTTCGAATAATCCTAAGATTGCCACTACGTCACTCAATATTTTTTTAGAATCCTCCTCATCTAATTTTTAACAGAGAGCCGCCGTCTCTTGGGAAGAGACGGCGGTTGTTATGGCCGGATATCGTTTAGTGACCCCTGTTTGGCGCTTCAGTAACCTCTTTTAAGTACTTATAGAAATCATTTATGGAGCTCGTTGTCGGTTCTTTCATCATGAGAACGAGGGTTGTTTTCTCTACGTAAAACCGACTTAGAATAGTCAGCATATCACCACTTCTGTCGGTAATTGTATACCACAGGACGGCATGTCTGTCTTCGACTCGAATATCGAGAACAATGTTATTTGCTTGACGCGTCTCGACATTGTCATAGTATGTGTCGGTTACACCCGGGACTTGCTTACCATTAATGTTATCTACTGTCATGGTCGAGATTTTGACTGGCCAACTTGTGAAGTCTGGGAGCTCAACCGTTTGCGTTTGAGCAAATAATATTGTATTGCCTGCCAATAACAGCACAAGACAGAAAAAGACGCCGAGTACTTTTCTCACTGGATTCTCCTTGGAATTGTTTTGACGCGATAGTGCATCCCATAAACCAAACACACCATATCATACTTTTTTCTGTTAATCAAGTTTGAGTCCCTGATATACGAACTTGCATGGGAGATGCATTTTTATGGCTTTCTCCACTCCACAATTTTTCCAGCTTCTATTTCAAGCAAATCCGCTTTTCGAAGAAATTGTATTGTTTTTTTGTCTGCTATATCGTAGTGTTTTGAATCATCCAATTCTTCAGGAATACCCCAGATATTTTCATCGGTAGTCAGCCAGTCGTCTTCAAAGTTAAGGAGACTAAAAGGCGCGGAATACGAGCGCAGAGTTTTTTTGCCGTTGTCGAGAAAATATTCATTAAAGTACGAGAGGACAAGTTCTCGGATTGTTGCATAGATAGGGTCACGATAATGCAAGACGGCATGATTTGTTTTGCTCACGGCTCCCCACCTGTTATTGTATCGAAAGAGCGTAACAACATGGTCATCGTCCTCGCGTGTTGTTCTTAAGTCAAGGAGGAGTGGTTTTTGTCCGTGGTACCAAAAAATAGCAGCAGCGAGCATTGCGCCTTCGACGCACTGGGCTTTGTTATTTCGCAATACACGAAGCGGTGACTGACAACTATCACCGCGAGCTCCAAAATTAATCGGAATTGCATTGAGAAAATCTTGAATTTTTGAAGGGGAATTGAGACGTTTGAACACCCAAAATTCTTTATTTTTTTGTTCGGGAAACTTTCGCATTTGTGTAGTATATCAAATGGAGAAAAAATTAAAGATTTTCATACGCGCGAGTTTCCATAAAAAGCATGCTACAATATATGCATACTATCAGTAACTCTATGAATATGTGTAAAGAACATCCTCAACATAAACGCGGCATAGGATTGTTTATGGTTATTATCATTATTGCAGTTCTTGCAATTTTGGCCGGTGTTGCCGCGCCCAAGTTTATGGCAACGAGAGAAACACGCGATACTGTCGTACAAGAGCCAGAACAGATGCAGCGTGAAGCAGATCCTGCAGTTGCAACAAAGGCGGCTTGTGAAGCAGCATGCCGCAATCAGTATGGTGGCAGCGGGTCCGCGGGATTTGATGCCTGTATTCGCGCATGCGGCGCCGGTGGGGTATTGCGTGAGGAAGCGGCGTGCGCATCACCCGGCCCTGCATGTCCTTCACCTCAATCCCCCGTGTGTCATAATGGAAAATGGTATTGTCGAGAACATGTCGGAGAGGCCGCGTCAGGTTCGCGTGTATTTCCTGAAACAAACAACGCAACACTTAACTATCCGGCCGAAACCGCGCTCAAAGAAGCTGCGTGTGGTGAACCCGGGCTTGCCTGTGAGTCTCCCGCATCGCCGGAATGTAGTAATGGAAAGTGGGTTTGCATTGGGCCCGCAACGGGAGTGAATTGATTAGGGCTCGTTAAAAAATTAATTCCCAAAGATCGCGCACAATGCGCGATCAAATACGACTTGGCGCGGAATGAGCGAAACCAGGAGTTGTATTCCGATACAACGAGTGGTTTTGCGAGTGAGCACGAGTCGTAGATGACTGCACAGTGTGTGTGAGATTGGGAAGTTATTTTTTAACGAGCTCTTATTCTCCCAGACAACACCCCGCACGATTGTGCGGGGTGTTGTGGAAGTTTATGTTTGTTCAATGAATGTAAGCGCTTTGCCTTTTTTGCCCGCACGGCCAGTGCGGCCGATGCGGTGTATGTAGTCTTCGTGCGATGCAGGAAGATCGTAGTTGATGACGTGTGAAATGCTGTCAATATCGAGGCCTCGCGCCGCCACATCTGTTGCAACGAGAATCTGAATATGCGCGCGCTTAAACAAGTCGAGAGCCTTTTGCCGTTTTCCTTGAAGTTTGTTGCCGTGAATCGATTCTGCACGAAAGCCTTTTTGTGCAAGTATTTTTGAGAGCTTTTCAACACCGTGCTTTGTTCTTCCGAATATGAGCACCTTGCTGAACTCTGGTTTCATAAGAAGATTTTGCAGAACAATGAGTTTGCTCGTACCAAGAGGTACGCGAACAATGTCTTGTTCGATTGATGCTACGGTGTCACCAGTTTTTACACTCACTCTGATGGGGTTGTGAAGAAATTCTCCCACGAGTCGTTCGATTTCCGGTGAAAACGTTGCGGAAAAAAAGAGCGTATGGCGCGGTGAAGGGAGGAGAGCGAGGATACGACGCATATCTTTGATGAAGCCCATATCGAGCATGCGATCGGCTTCGTCGAGAACTGCGGTGCGAAATTCTGAAAGATTGAGAGCTCTTCGCTCCAAAAGATCTTTGAGGCGTCCAGGGGTGCCAATAACAAATTGCGGTCTATTGCGGAGCTGTGAGAGTTGCTTTCCCATACTAGCGCCTCCGACGCAAACTGCGGCGTGGATGTTCAAGCGATAGGCGAACTCGTGAAGCTCCTCTGCGATCTGTCCTGCGAGTTCACGTGTCGGTACCATAATGAGAACGCGCTCCCGTGGCTGCGTGAGTATTTTGTGAATGAGAGGAATAAGAAAAGCGGCGGTCTTGCCGGTGCCGGTGTTTGCAATGCCGACGACGTCGCTTTTGCGTAGTATATGTGCGATAGTTTTATCTTGAATTGGTGTCGGCTCTCGATATCCCTTTTGCGCAATCGCTTCTTTGAGGCGATTTTCTATGGGAAAGTCTGAAAAACGATGAGTAGGAACGAACTGCTCAACTTTTTCTGGAGCGGTGGCTTTATTGATGAAACGCGTAATGTCAGCATGTTTAAGCTGTTTAATAGCGCGTTTTTGATGAGCACGATTTGGATTTTGTCTAAAATTCGTACGGGCACCTGTTGTATGACGAAAATTTCTAGTTTGCATTTCGAATGAGTTTGTATCAAGTAAGACTACATTATATATTAAATTAGCCTTTTGTCAATCAATTTCGTGGTAACTGCTCACACCCTCGGAAAATCTCCCTCATTCCCCCTTTCACAAAGGGGGAAGTCGAACGCCTCTCCTCCCAAGAACTTCCCCCTTATGAAAGGGGGAATGAGGGAGATTTCAAAGAGGTTGGGAGGGATGTGAACTCCTCCCTTTTTGAAAGGGAGGATGGGAGGGATGTGAACTCCTCCCTTTTTGAAAGGGAGGATGGGAGGGATTTATTCATAGCTGTGAAAGCTTACATTTCGTGAAATATGGCTAATCATCTGTAGATACAGAGCATCCCCACGAACAACATGTTCGTGGGGATTGTGCTACTCAAAGATGCTCGCAATGAGCTCGTTAACGTCTTGCTCATGTGCTTTGGTATCGACGATAAGCTCGAGACCGCAGTGCGAGCAGTAGCGGAGTCTGCTCGCATCGATGCCGCACGCTGCGAGGTTGTCGCGGAGTGTCTGTGCTTGGGGGGATTGCTCGGTCCAAGAAACAACTCGAAGAGTGTGCCAGTGGCGTGTGCACATCTCTTTTCTCGCATCATTTGCTGTGACGTTGTAGACGCTGACAAAACCCTTGTGGTCAAACGCGAGGTTTTTGAACCCACAATACCCACAAAAATGAGTAAGTGTGCAGAGTGTTGCGCCGCATCCTTTGCATAAGACGGGAAGACCGATTGCGCCATTTAGTTTCTCGTTATTTTTTGAAGGAGCAATGTCACCATCGCCGTCATCTTCGTATATCATATAAGTTCCTTTCTAAAATCCGCGAGAAATTCGTCAATGTCATCGCCTTGTTCTTCAGATGACCGTAAATCTTTTCCACAATGTGAGCAGAATTTTTGTCTATCATCATGCACACGATGCCAAGGCGGATCGTTATTGCATTTTTTCAACACACCTTCTATTGAGATGCTTGTTGCAATACGAAAAATCTCTTCATCAAACCCATGGTTTTTGAAGCCACAGGTTGTACAAAATACCATCAAGTTGAAGACATGACCGGGACAATTTTTACAGCGAGCAACACTATTCGTTGTAAGAATGCATGCTTCACGCAGATTGTCTAATTCATTCCTATCAAATTCAGTTTCACTATCATCGAAAAGTAACATAATCGCCCCCGTTTTGTGAGAAAAAATTTTTAAGAACTTACCTACTATCTAGTGCCTTGGCGAAATGTCCAATATTCATTCTAAAACTTTCATATTCTGCGGAAACATATTTTGTTTTGTTTTTTTTGAGGTTAGATAGTAGATAGGCTCTGAACTCGACAATACGATACTATATAATAAATGTCAAGGATTTAGAGTGTAACCTCTCACACCTACCTTATTCAACAACAAACTTCGTCATATAAAGCAACTACCTCTACTACTATGAGGTATTCTGAAAGTGGGAGACGGAACGAATCGTCAATGGCTTCGAGCCACGCGCAATGACGGCTCTGTTACCGAGTCTTGTGGCAGGTGTGAGCAGATACTTTAGGGTTGCCTTTGTTGCAACTCGTGAGTAACATCAGACGTATATGGTAAAAAGAAAAGATACATCATGGGGGAGGGTTGCAGATTGGTATGACGCGCATCTCGAAAATTCTGAAGATACATATCAGAGCAGGGTGATACTCCCTAATATTTTAAGAATTCTTGATTTGAAAAAGGATGAGCGCGTCCTTGACCTTGGGTGCGGTCAAGGTTTTTTCTCGCGCGCATTTTTGAAAACCGGCGCTCATGTGGAAGGATGCGATATCTCGGAAGAATTGATACAACTGGCAAAAAAAGAATCACCAAAAGAGATTGCATTCCATACTGCTTCTGCTGATGCGCTTTTGTTTGCAAAAAATGGAAGTTTTAATGTTGTTGTTTGTATTCTCGCACTGCAGAATATTGAAAATCTTTCAGGAACTCTCTCTGAAGTTGCGCGCGTGTTACTATCCGACGGACGATTTGTTATTGTCCTCAATCATCCAGCTTTTCGAATTCCGAAGTTTTCAAGTTGGGGATGGGACGAAGAGGGTGCCGTACAATATCGAAGAGTTGATCGCTATTTGTCGGCACGTTCTGCGAGCATTGACATGCATCCGGGAAAACAAACAAAACAACAAACTATTTCCTATCATTGCTCGCTCCAAGATTTTTTTAAAGCTTTTACAAAAACTGGTTTTGTGGTAACACGTCTTGAAGAATGGATATCGCATAAAAAAAGCGAAAAAGGCCCCCGGCAATTTGCTGAAGACCGTTCGCGAAAAGAAATCCCCCTGTTTTTAATGTTGGAAACGCAAAAACTATTTTGATGTAATGTAATCCCCCGAAACCCAACCATCGGGGTTGCTTTTGAAATCAATCTTCCACCACCAATTTGTTTGTCTGTAGGGCTGATAGATAGGACCTCCCAAAACCGAACCGATGGAACTCCCCGCTTGTTCGCCGATTTTCACACCCCCGGCAGTCGAGCGGATATTTACTTTTTCTTTTGTTTGCACACTCGCGTTTATTGCAAAATTTGACGTCGGAGACAGGGATACAAGGTACTGTCCTGATGTCCAACCTTCAATCATATCTGCTTGGAATTTGATTTTGTACCAAGTGTGCCCGTCTGCTTGTATTGGGAGAGCGCCTATTACTCCCACGGCGTTCGGTTTTTCACGTCCAAGAATCGTGCCTTGAAGTGATGGAGTTTTTCGGACACGGACGGTCTCCCCGGACGACACTTTTACATACGAACCGATCGAAAATGCGCCAGGTGTGGGAGAAGCAACTGGAGAGGGCGCAATTGGAAGGGTACTCACTATCGGCAGTTCGGGTGCAGCTGGCACAGCAGGAGAGGGCGCTCTGTCGACTACGGTGTATTCGTAAGCTCCAACATCAAGACAGCATCCTTGTGGCCGGCTGTTCCCGATGAAATCGATAGAAATGCCGGACACAGCTATTCCCGTATCAATAGCAGGGGACGTTGCCTGCAGAGAGAAGTTATAAGCGGAAGCATTAGAAAATTTTGGATCTGCGCTGAAATTTTTCTCTGAAGTAGAGAGGCCGCTTGAGCCAGGCGAAGCATCAAGTTTAGATGAATGATAGAAAATGTTATTGCGAATGCTATGTCCCGCCCCTGCGTAGATGAAATCAATTCCTGCTGTGTCACCTGTTGAGAGATTTAAAGCATTCAAATAGAATATGTTATTCACTATCTTTGAATTTGTCGTGTCTTCCCAAAGCGCAACTCCTGCGCGGAATCTACTGTAAGCAATAACATTATTTGCAAGTAATGCATTACGTACGCGACTATATTGCTCATTGGTATATTTTAGATTTGAGAATGGATATCCCGCCAAATAGATTCCGTACGCTCGCACATCGTATATGACATTGTTTGAAATGCGATAATCGCTGCCGGTAAGGTGCATGCCGTGGTTTTTGTCGTCATTCGTTTTGTTTGCCAAATCTTTTAGGCCGATACGATACACTCGATTGCTGTCAATGGTGACACGGAGTCCTCCTATGCCTTCGATACCCGAATAAAAGGTATCGTGCATAGTATTGTTCTTGATGACTACATCGGTTGCATTATAGAATCTGATTCCTTCGTGTGCATTCTTGATTTCAAGCCCTTCTATAACAATCCATGAAATGGGGGATGCTTTGTTTGTCACGGCTTGCAACTCGATTCGTTTCGTTGCACTCAAAGCATTTGTAACTCCGAAATCAAAAAGGGGACGTTCACCCGGAAAATTGCGAAATGTGATCACCGCATCTTTAGTTCCGGAATATCGCGCGGTGAATCCGTCTCGATACATACCTTCTCGGAACAAAATCGTATCTCCAGCGCGTGCCGTGTCAGCTGCTTTTTGCGCTGTTTTCCAAGGCGCCTCTAGGGTGCCCGCGTTGATGTCATTTCCTTGCGGAGAGACAATATATGTGGTTCCTGTGCTTATGATTGATGTCGGAGGTGCCACCGCGGGCGTAGATGGAGACACTGTTGGTGTTGAAGAAGCGGAAACAGGTGTGCTTGCGATGGCGAGAGTCCCATACACTTCGATCTCGCGCGCCTGGGTTGCTGAAGCGGAGACACGATTGCTGCTCACTGTTACGCGGATATAGCGTGCGGCAACATTGGTTAAAGCTTCTTCAAACCACCCATTTCCAAGCGCTTCCTTTGCACTAAAGGCATTTGCCCAAGTATGAGAGGATTCTTTTTTGTACTCGAGTGTCCAGCTCTCGGAAATGCCTGTGCCATCCGCATCTCCAAATATTCGCGCCGATTGTAAATCATATATTGCGCCAAAATCGAATTCTACAAAGAACGAGGCTGTATCTGGAGCGTTTGCCGTGCATTCTGGTGTTCCCACTGTGCACCCATCCCAAAGCTTTGGAGAAAGCTGTGGTGCAGTGAAATTCGCGGAATCTTTAACAAATGTTTTTGTTGAAAGAAGCTGTGTGCCGCTCATATCTATGACTGCGGCAAAATTTTTGATGTTTGAGAGCAGTTTTGAGACGGAAATGAATTTGCCAGGAAGAATATATGTGCAAAAGAAAAGCAAACCAATTGCACTTAACGCAACACACATATGCTTTTTTGTAAGAGGATTATTTGAAAACATACACTATGGTTCAAGTATACATGCTTTTGTATGATGTTGTTGATAGTTTTCAACAGGACTGTGGGAAAAAGAACAAACACGCTGTGACTACAGAAAAAGTGACACAAATTTTGGATACTATTGTGGATACCACAATGGATTGACACGAGCGAGTGTGTTAGGCTCGTGAGTATAAGTTGTTGTTAATAAAATCTCTCTTTTCTATGGCATCTACTCGTTGTTTTAGACTTCGTGTGCGCACACCTTTGTTTTTTGCCGTTGCGTGTCTTTTGCTATTTGCAACATCCCTCGTGCGCGCTGAAATAGTTTTTCCTTTTAAATTTTCAGGAGGTAATTCTTGTGTGTCATTTGAAGCATGCAGAACATACTGTATGTCGATAGGTGTGTTGAGCGCCGATACGGAGACGTGCAAAATGTTTATTGGAACAACGACGACTACAACAACTGCACCCCCACCCACAACATCAACTACATCGCCTACGACATCGCCGACCCCACTGATAACAACAAGTCCGACGCTGATCTCTACAACCACATCTGATTTTATGACGATACAGCAAAGTGTTCCTGCTGCGCCCACGAGTCTCTCGCTATCTCATCAAGACGGCGCCAATGTTACATTGGTTTGGATAGATAACGCAACAAATGAGAATTTTTTTAAACTCGCGTGGAAGAGTGACACAGAACTTTTCCAAGGCGTCGGCACTATTCCAAGTGGTACCACATCCTCGACACATCATGGAATTGTTGGAAATAATTTTTATGTCGTACGAGCATGCAATGATGTAGGATGTAGCGCAGGATCTAACATTCTTTCTGTTATTGTTCCTGATACGCAAACGGTCACGAATCTGAATACAACTTCTACAACCACCACTTTGTCGGAGCCGCTTTCTCCCACAACTGATCCAATTGAAAGTCCTACTGCCGTACCATCTCGAGTGATTCTTCAATCACAAACGATGACTGACATAAAGCCTGCTGTTCCGCAAGCGATAGCAAGTCCTGTAGTAATTTCCGGTTCAGTACATGCGACAGATGGCTCTGTTCTCCCTGTGAGCGGATATGTTGAGGTATTTTATGAAGATAGAGCTCTTGGAAAAGCTGCGGGAGCTGCATTTACTGATGGAGAGTTTTCTGTTCAAGTTGCTGCGGGAAATTACTATGTCAAGATATTTTTGCCAGCGACAACTGGCTATACACCGTCCGTCCCACAAAGAATTACTGTTACGAATGATACCGAAGTCACCTTTACGGCGAGCGCCAATGCCTCGATTGTTGGAGGTAAAATCCTCGAGACTGGAACCGGCGCTGTTGCGGCCGGTGTGTCTGGCCGAGTTGTTGCATCATCAAACAATGGCATGTGGCAGGAAGCGCTCATTGGGACGGACGGAACGTATATACTCAAGCTCGGCATTGGTACGTGGCTTGTTGGTGTTGAAATAGAAAGTGAGAGCGAATACATCGTTTTCGGTGAGAGGCAATTTCCTATTACTATTACCGCAGATACGCGAATAGAACGAAACTTTATGGTAGAAAAAGCTTCGAGTATTGTCGAAGGACATATTCTCGATCACGATGGCGCTGGTGTTGCAGATGTATATGTGGCCATAGATGATAGGCAGTATTCTCCGGGGAACACAGTTGTTTTCATGACAAACCAAAACATTCTGGGCACAATGAAACAAATGACTACAGACGCGCGGGGCTATTTCACGACGAAAGTACCCCCTGGAACATATTTTGTACGAACATTCGTGCGTGCCAATCGAGGATATATCAATGCAAAAGAGCGGCAAATACTCGTGAGCGGGGCTAAGACGACAATAAATTTGGAACTGCAGAAGCCAGATGTTTTGATATCAGGCATTGTTTCCATTAATGGTTCTCCTGTGGCGGGGGCATTCGTCTGGACATGGTCAAAAGCGGGAGGTTACCAAGAAGCAATCTCAACAAGTAACGGTATGTATTCATTGCGAGTTCTCCCTGATAGTTCCTGGGTTATTGCGGCGAGAGCGCACGTAAACGACGTTGTATATATGGCGAATGAGGTTGCCGTTGCTGTCGCGGGTGTAACTCCGATTCACTATGATATCAATCTGCAGGTTGGCAGAGAAATTCCGAAAGCCGCTGTTCTTGAAGCGCAGGCGAATGCTCCGGTTGTGGTGACTGTTGCAAGCGGCGGCCCTACGATTACTGCTCCGGCAAATACTTTTTCAACTTCGGGAACTGTAGAGATCACGGTCGTGCCCGACACACGAGCCCCTTCACAAGGAGAGACACATGTTGTCGGTACGGCCTATGATTTTAGTGCGACAAATGTAGAAGGTCAAAATATTACGAATTTTTCACAAGATGTAGTTATTACTATTCCTTATAGCGAAGCTGATGTCGTTGCGTTTGGAGTATCGGAAAAAGAGCTCGTCCTTAGTTATTGGGACGAAGGAGTCAGCGCATGGAAAAATATAGATAATTCAATCGTAAATACTGTGGATAATACAGTAACAGCGGCTGTGAACCACTTTACACGATTTGCCGTTTTGGCAGCGGCTGATGTTACGCCGCCGGAACCTCCCACAGCTTTTGTTGCATCTGCCCTCGGCAATGGCAAAGTACGACTTACGTGGTCAAACCCGCTCAAAGATTTCGATCATGCAAAAGTATATCGCTCGGATGTAAAAAATAGTCTTGGTATGGTTATCGCTGGTGAAGTTTCCGGTGTGGAATACACCGATGAATCAGGATTAAAAAATGCGACCGCATATTATTACGCAATTCGTGCCGTAGATCCTGCAGGTAATGAGTCAAATAATGTGACACAGGTGCAAGCGATTGCAGTTGGCACGAGTCTGGTCAAAGTTGCCATGCTCGATCTGCCGCCAGCTCCAATTCCGGCGACTGGAGCAGCAGTCAAAATAACAGGATTAATTTCTCGCACCTTAAAATTGGGCATGCGTGGTGCAGATGTAACTGTGCTTCAAAAATTACTTCTACGGGAAAATGTGTATCCGGAAGCAAAGATCACAGGCTATTTTGGAAAATTGACCAAGACAGCTGTTATCAAGTATCAAGAGAAATATGCGAGTGAAATTTTGACGTCCCTTAATCTCACGAAAGGGACTGGTATTGTCGGGGTAAAAACGCGGACAAAAATGAACACATCACTGGCAGAGTAAAACAAAGAACAGATTTCAAAAAAGACCTCTGCTAAGGGCTCTTTTTTGAAATCTTTGACAGAATTAATTAGTATGATATACTGTCCGTAGTTAAAGGCTGATTTGAACATTGGGGCTTGCGTGGTAGAACAGCCGCCACACATGTAAACAAGCTCCGAGATGGGACAGTGGCGAGGGCCGCCGGCTCTGATGTGGGCTGCTGCGCAGGTGCCCTCTTTAACACAGGCTATGGGTGTTTTCTGGTGCTTGTCGTTACGAGCGTCTCCGACGATCGGTCGGGATTGCTTCGGGCTTGGGCCCAGCGTTTAGCAGCTCCGGGGCCGCAGTTACGCGCCGCGCCCCCCACTGTTCCTTTAGGGCACCAGCCACTTACCATCGCGAATGACGTGCGGAGAAACAGGTTTCTTCTCCGAACAACACACATATCGCGCCAGGGAGAAGGCTCGGACGCAAGTTGGCTACCCCCCAGTAGCGGGGCAATGGCCAAAGGCCGCCTTATCGCACAATCTGCGACAGGCGGCCTTACCTTTTTTACAAATCACAGTATACAATGAATAGTAATGTTCAAGTATCTTATTGCGGTGTTGTGTTTAGTTTTTGGCGCACTCACGTTGATGTATTTTTATATTGGCGTACCAGTCATATATGACGGAGCGAAAGATGTTATTTTAAACGTTCATCGGGCGGACAACGCAGAGCAATCAATTTCAAAAATATACATTTCCGCTTTCTATTTTGTTCCGAAAAACAAAAAGGAAGATATTTTTACAGGATGGAGCACGACGCTTCAAGAAAAACTTGAAGCTCTCATGCGTTTTCATACTGTGGAACTTCAAGAAAAATCTGAACTTACGTACACAATATATCCAGAACCCATTATCGGTCGTCTGAATAATATCGAATATGACACTTTTATTACCCAGCACGGCAATCCAGAGGCGTTGCGTCATGTTGTGCCAGAAATAGAATCGAGAGTTTTTGAAGCGAATGGAGATTTGTTCCGGAATGATTTCGGAACGATTCCGAAAGATGCATATCATGTGCTTGTCGTGATGTATGAAGGTGTTGGTTCAATAGGCGGAGACAATATCGCGCTCATTTCTCGGACATTTCTTACAAGCAGTGAATATGCTCCTGTGAGCGAAAGTCTTCTTGCGCATGAGTTTTATCATACACTTGGCTTGCCGGATGCATATACGCTTCCCGAAGGCACCGTGACATCACAAGATATCATGGGACTTGGCAGGTATACTCCGATCGGGCAGACATACCTTTCGCAAAAATCCCTTCAAGCATTAGGACTGTAGCCTTTTTCATGTATACATTGATCAAAATTACAGATTCACCCCTACGCACGCGGTTTTTGCTCTATTTTATTATTTTAACCACAGCGCCTGTGCTTGTCCTTGGCGCCGTGGCTATTTCTTTGATAGATGCTTCGCATCGCCGTGATGTTTCTGCACTCGAATTACAGCTTATCAACCAAAAGATTGAGGAGACTGAAAAATTTTTAGAGCGCACGCTTGGCGTTCTTGAAGTGGTTGTTGGCTACGACCAAAAAGTGGACATAGAACTTACACAGCAGAATTTCTTTTTGGACGGGCTTCTTTCAGAAAATGACGCTTTTGAAGAAGTCAGTTTTGCGTCTGTTGATTCTGCTGCATACGGGAAAGAAACAGCAAAAAAAAGCAAATTGTACAAAAATCCTGAATTATTTACTGTCGCACTTCTGCCGAAATTTATTGAGGCAAAAGAAGGAAAGACATACATCAGTGAAGTGTACTACACACTGAAAGGTCCTTTTGTAACGATGTCGGCTCCTGTGCGCAACAGAAATGGTATTATTGTTGAGGTTCTTTCTGCAGAGGTATCTCTTCAAGAAGTTGTCCAGTCTATCAATGCAGGAAGTATCGGGGCACGAGGAGGAATTGTGCTTGCAGATAATAACGGACGTTTGATTGCACATCGTGAGCCTATTTTTGCGAGTGGAGCGAAAATTGGAAATATCTTCTCTATCAAGCGCGTTCTTGCAGGAGAAAAAGTTGATGCACTGCAGCCGCAGGATCGCTATGAAAGTTTGTTTTACAAAGAGCCTGTTGTAGGGGCAGGAAAGAAGATGCCCGATCTGGGATGGGCTTTTCTTGCAGAATGGCCTCTTTCTGATGCCGATGCGGTCATAAACGGTGTTCGCAATCAAGTGTTAATTCTAACCCTTGTAAGTATCCTCGGAGTTCTCTTTTTTGCTCCGCTTGTTGCGTCGCGACTGACGAAACCCATCAATGCGCTCAAGTCTGGAGCAGAAGAAATAGAGCAGGGACATTTCGACAAAGAGGTAAGCATTGCAACCAAGGATGAGCTCGGAGAACTTGGCTTGGCGTTCAATCGGATGGCAAAAGGTCTGAAAAGACTTGAGGAACTCAAGAATGAATTTGTGTATATTGCTGCGCATGAACTGCGCGCACCCGTTACAGCAATAAAAGGATATGTTTCTCTTCTGGTCGAAGGACGCGCCAAAGGTGGGGTAACACTCGAAGCCGCAGAATTTATTGATCGAATTGACAGAGCGAACGAAGGGTTGGTTCATCTGGTGAATGATCTGCTCGAAGTTGCCCGATCTGACGCAGGTAAAATAGAAATTGCCGTGCAACCGGTTTCTCTTGGGGCAGTCGTGAAAGATGTTGTTGCGACAATGCGTATTTTGGCCGAACAAAAGAAAATCACTTTTCAAGTTCAAGGGGAAATTGCCGATCTGCACGTGCTCGCAGATCCAGATAAACTCAAAGAGATACTGACAAATTTGATCAGCAATGCCATCAAATATACTCTTGGCGCAGGCGCTCTAGCAATCAAATATGAGCTTGATCAAGGAATGGTGATAACACACATAGAAGATACTGGCGTGGGTATTTCTTTTGAAGCGCAAAAGAAATTGTTTGAAAAGTTTTATCGGGTTAAAGCTGCCGGCACTGAAGAAGTTAACGGCACAGGTCTCGGTCTTTTTATCGTGAAGCAGCTTGTCCAAAAGATGGGCGGAAAAATTTGGTTTGTGTCGCAAGAGGGCAAAGGCTCAACATTCAGTTTTTCATTGCCACGTGTATCATGATAAAATACTCTCATGACACACCAAAGAAAGATACATATTTTACTCATTGATGACGACGAAGATTTTCGTCGGCTTTTTGGAGCGAAACTTGCGGAACATGCGTATGAAGTACTCTATGCGACAAATGCCGAAAACGGACGAGAAATGGCGCGGAATTATAAGCCCGATCTGATTTTGCTTGATGTACGGATGCCGGGTACGGACGGGTTCACGATCGCTCGAGCGATGCGGCAAGAAGATGCAACAAAAAATATTCCAATAGTATTTCTAACAAATGAAGATTTTTCTTTGGAGGCAAAACAATGGGTAAAAGAACTCTATGTGAAAGACGTGATCCACAAAAGTATCGACTTGAATGAATTTGTAGAGCACGTAAGTGCCGTTGTTCGCGCGATGGGTAAATAAAATGGCTCCATTTTGCAGATGCAAAATGGAGCCATTGAAAAATAGGTTATGACGGATCGGGCAGTATCCATGTCGCAGACGGAGGAAATGTGTCGAAGACCACCTCGCGATGCGCTGTCCATGTTGCGATGATGGATTCTGGTGTGCCGATGCCTGCAGCGGTCGGACCGCAGGGGCCAAAGAAATGGTTTTGTGGCGCGCCTGTTGTTCGTGCGCGGAGGCCGACGTAGGTGGTGCCGTTTTTGGTTGCACCGAGGACCTTGCCAATGAATTCCTGATCGTTTGATACCACAGCTGCGGTGAGATGATGCGCTACGCGTTCAAGAATTTCGAGCATGGTATCGACTTGTTCATCGTTGTATTCGACGATCAACTGAAATGGTCCAAAAATCTCTTTTGTCAAAAGCTCAAACTGCTGTTCTACACAGAAGAGAGAAATTGGTACTGAAATCGCTGTCGGCTCGTAGGCGCCATAGCATGCGGGAATAGTATGGAGAGTAAGCGGGTTTCCCCCCCAATTCAAGCATGTTCCGTGAAGCGTCAGAATTTTTGCAATATGTTCGTAGATTTGTTCATTGTTCACAGATAGAAGTGGTCCAACAGTGAGATCACTCAAACTACGCCGCTTCGCGAGTTTCTTTAATGTAATCTCAAGTGTTATACTTTGCCATTTGTGCACAAACAAAAGCGACTGTGCGGAACATTTCTGTCCTGATGCGGCGTACGCGTCATGATCGCATTGCCATGCTATATACTCGAGATACTCATCCGGTACATCTCTTCCGATGATCTTCCAGTTGAATCCGGAGTCCTCGAGTTTTACTCGACCTTTCAAGGTTTGCATGACGTATTCGCCAACTTCTGACGAACCAGTGAATTGACAAAAATCGATATGTCGCTCTGCTTCCTTAAGCAAGCGTCCCATATTCTCTCCACTGCAGTGGATGAGGTCGATATCAACAGTTGGCAATCCGCACGCGATGAGCAACCGTATGAATTGCTCGGTGACAACAGAAACTTTCGAGTCGGATTTCACAAGAGGTCGGTTGCCGGTGAGAAGTGCTCCCATGATTTGCAGAGCTGGAATTTCGAGAGGGAAGTTGAACGGTGTGATGATGACGACTGCTCCATGCGGCCATCGGTAACCGTTACTTCTTTGTCCATCGTGATTTCCAGTCACCGAGAACCCGCGGCCAAAATGAAAACGTGGATTGTCTCCGGCGAAGTTGTAGAAAAAGTCGCGTGTAACTGTCACTTCTCCTATACATTGCGCATAAGATTTTGGCATGACGCGCTGGATTAGAGTTGCAAAATAATCCGCTATATCTGCCTGACTAAGCGCCTCTGCGACTTTTGCAGAAACTTTTCCGAGCATGTTGTAGCGCTCAATGTTGCGGTATGGATTGTGCAGACCGTAACTCGGCGTATTTTTCAACCCATCAATAAATGTTCCGAATTGTTCAGGAGGCGTATTGGGAACGATGAGCATGCTATTGCCGGCCATTGGGTCAGGAAGCACACGTATATGCGGGCTCAATGTTGTCCAAAATTTTCCGAGAGATGTGTGCCATAGTTGCCTAGGATTGAAGATGTACCTGCATAAAAGGAGTATGCTGTGCGAACAGGACAATATCCTATATTTTGGGACATTCAGAAGGAATGGGACGGAAAAATCAAGTTTGACGGAGCATCACGTCGAGATGTCGGATATGTGATTCGAAAAAAGGGATTTCATCAGCAGATCGCGATCCCATATCCTCCGTCGTATATGATGGCACGACCACTACCATATGTTCTGAAATCGCCGCATGTGCCGAAAGAAGCGCGTGTCGGAAATATTTCAGAGCTGCTGACGCCGACACCACGCGCATACAAGATTGGAAACCTCTTGCCATGGTCGTTTCCGCATACACTACTTGAAACACATAACAAATCAGTCTCTGTTCGTGTGTTTGTTGTTGATGCGGCGAGCAACAGTCCCTTGGTAAGCAGATTGGGCGTTGTACGCGGATATCAGAATGTTGACGGCGATGAATTGTGGTATGTGTATCGAGGAAATGGCATGGTGCGCACTGAACTTGGTGCGCTTCTTTATGGCGCAGGGGACTATCTCTACATACCGAGAGGTTTCATATACGAAATCTACGCAGATTTGTCTTCAGTAACTCACACTGATACGAACAATACGATTCTTGTTGGTGTTGAAAGTACGAGACCCTTGCTTCGTCCTCTGGTTTCAATGGATGACGTTCCGTATAGTATTCGCGATATGCGCGTGCCTCTCTGTGAACAAACAATGCATCTTCCTGTTGTTTTTCATGATTGTGAGAATCCGTATGTGCTTGCAGTCAAACGATCGAACGCATGGTCGTTTCTTGCATACTTCGCAAATCCGACTGCATGTTTTGGTTGGAGCGGAACCCCGTACCCGTTTATCGTGAACGAGAAATATATCAATGTTCCTGTGGTTGATACGGTGCATACGGATCCGACCCAGTTCATAGCGTTTGTAACAGGTGACGAAAGTGTCGCAGTATCTATATTTCGTCCGCGGCGTGTGCATTCGATTCCTTACTATCACGATAATACCTACGATGAGTGCATGTTTCTCATTGATACGTATGCGGCACGCGCAGGAAGTGTTGCGATGGGGGATATGACATTTCATCCGCAAGGGTTCTGTCATGGTCCACAACCGAATGCGTTAAGCATGGCACCTGTGGTAGGTGATCCGCAACACAACCGTTGGGACCGAGAGCGCGCAGTGATGTTTGAATCTCGGCAGCCTCTTGTGCCGACACGCGAATCAATTGCCGTTGAGCTCCTAGATTACTGGAAATCTTGGATTCCCGGGAATTAAACAACTGTAGAAAGCGCTGTCGTTCGGGTTCGTTAAAAAATTAATTCCCAAAGATCGCGCACAATGCGCGGTCAAATATGACTTGGCGCGGAATGAGCGAAACCCGAGTTGTATTCCGATACAACGAGTGGTTTTGCGAGTGAGCACGAGTCGCAGATGACTGCACAGTATGTGCGAGATTGGGAAGTTATTTTTTTAACGAGCCCTTATATGCGACAGCGCTTTCAAACAAGGAAAAAAGTATGTCGACAGGCAATCTGTACCTTCCAAGTTTTTATAACCCATCTCATGCAGAGTTGTGGAACTATCATCCGGATGCCCGAGCGCTGTTTGAGTTCGCGAAAGAATATCGCGAGGAATGGAGCATCACCGCGGCGGCGTATGATGCGTTTAAGTTGCTCGTGTTGGGGATTGATTTGCAACGCGATTTCGGCCATCCGCTCGGATCGCTCTATGTCGGAGGCAGAAGTGGTACAGGGGCGATTGATGATAATCGCCGGACAGCAGAGTGGACCTACAAGAATCTCCCGCGTATTACGAGATTCATGCCGACACTCGATACGCATACGACACTGCAGATATTCTTTCCTGGATTTCTGATAGACCAGAATGGAGAATTTCTACAGCCGCACGACATGGTCACGGACGGTATGGATATCTTGCGGTTTGGAAAAACTGTCGGCAAGGCATACGCAAACCCTGCGGTCGCTGGAGTTCTCGCAAACGGAAACACAAAATGGATGCAAAAGCAGATCGAGCACTATTGCGCAGAACTGAACAAAGCGCAAGGTACACTCGGTAGTCCTGAAATGCGCAAATACATGCTCTATACGTGGCCGGAGCATTGCTTGCTTGGCGGTGAAGGACACAATGTGGTCGGAGTGATTCAGGAAGCCATGCTCTTTCACTCGTATGTACGCCATGCACTGCTTACGCCTGAAATAAAAGGTGGAAATCCATGGACAGAAAATTATTCTGTTTTTTCTCCCGAAGTGCTCACGCGTTGGAGTGGCAAGCCGCTTGCAAGAAAAAACAAGCGACTGATCAATCTTGTGTTGGGGTACGATGCTATTGTGGTGTTGGGGCAGGCAAAGAGTCACTGTGTTGCTTCTTCGATCTACTCACTTCTTGAAGAAATTGTTACAGTAGATCCATCTCTAGCGAAGAAAGTATACATTGTCGATGACTGCATGAGTTCCGTTGTTGTTCCGAATAGCGGCTATAACGAGAACGACCCCGCATCTGGTCCACAGTATTTAGTTGACTTTACAGAAAAAGGAGACGAATACAACGAGTTGTTCCGCGAGTATGGCATGCATGTGGTGAAATCTACAGATGACATTGCAACATGGCCTGGCCTTGCACATTTAAATTAACGCAGTATGTATCATTTCACAGCTATGAATAAATCCCTCCCAACCTCCCTTTCAAAAAGGGAGGAGGGGCGTTCGACTTCCCCCTTTTTGAAAGATGTGAGAATTTTCTTTGTTTTTTTCATACAAGAAGTATACAATAGCGTTCGGATTCAAATGGGAATCTAGCTGCATTTCGTTACTTGTTGTTCAAGAGAATGTGAGGAGGTCTTGCGTGGCGATAAAACGGAATAACTATCGTCAGTTAATGGAAGATGCGGCATTGGAGTATAACGGCGCCGACCAATGGGATTATATGTGCGGCAACAACGATCAAAAAATCTTCCGCGCACGTCACCCCATGGCCTATCTCGATGGGCAATACGTCGGAGTTACCTGCAGTCTCGCTCTCGAGGAGGGTATGAGCGCTCTCGATGTTGTTCGAGTACTCTCGACGTAACGCTTTCTCTCTTCGACCTGCACTATCACGTGCAGGTCGAACTATGTTATATGAGAGGAGATTAGGCTTTAAGTAAAAATAAGTTTCCTAATATCGGTTTCAGATTTTCGTGAGATTTGATTTTTTCGATTGAACAAATCTTGAGGCGTAGCGAGCTACGATAAAAGATTTGTGATTGAGAAAAAATTAAAGATTGCGGAAATATGGAAGCGAATCATGTCAAGTTATTAATCAACGAGGCCTTAGAACCCATCCAGTATCTGATGCAGTACTGAAATGATCAAAATTTGTTGCGAAAATTGTGTAACTACACACTCCTCAAAATCCCTCCCATCCTCCCTTTCAAAAAGGGAGGAGTCCACATCCCTCCCATTTTCTTTGAAATCTCCCTCATTCCCCCTTTGATAAAGAGGGAGGTTCTTGGGAGGAGAAGCGTTCGACTTCCCCCTTTGTGAAAGGGGGAATGAGGGGGATTTTCCGAGGGTGTTGAGGGATTACGTGCGTACGCTGCGTTCGTGTTGACACTTCTATTTTTTAGTTTTACAATCAACTTGGATTTGTTTCCTTATATACTACAGAGGCTTGTTCGGGAGAACAATGATGAAAACAGTTGTGAGGCGTTTTCGTATTATAAAAACACAGTTTCTGCCAGCATCAGGCATCCCGTATAAAGATACACCGGAAGAATATTTAAAAAATAAAGACCGTCTGTTGTGCATGTACCGCCACATGCGAATGATACGGCTGTTTGATGCAAAATCGTTTTCTTTGCAGCGGCAGGGAAGAGCGGGAACAAATGCTTCGACCGAAGGCGAGGAGGGCTATGCTGTTGGATATGCGGCAGCGATGACTGATCATGAAAAAGTGATTGGCGCAAAGCATATCCATGTGCCGCATTATCGTCAGAATGCGGCAATGCTTTGGCTCGACGAAGATGATAAAGAAGCCGCTCTCATGCGAATACTTCTTTATTGGGGAGGCTCAGAACTTGGCAACCTTGCCGCAAAGAATCGTCCGGATGACCATCCGATGTGCGTGCCCATTGGAACACAAGTCGGACTCGCGCAAGGACGCGCGTTCGCGCTCAAGATAAGAAAAGAAAAGCGAGCAGTGGTTTGTATCTGCGGTGATGGCGCTACTTCGACAGGTGATTTCAACACCGGCATTAACTTTGCCGGAGCGCTCAAGGTGCCTCTTGTTGTGATTGTTTCGAACAATCAGTATGCGATTTCTGTTCCGCGAGAACGGCAAACTGCTGCAGAAACGTTTGCACAGAAAGGAATTGCGGCAGGTATCCACTCGGAACAAGTTGACGGAAATGACGTACTCGCTGTGTATCATGTAGTATATCAAGCGCTTGAACGTGCAGTGAAAAATTCCGAGCCGAGCTTGATTGAAGCAATTACCTATCGCCTCGGAGCACATACGACAGCTGATGACCCGACAAAATATCGAGAAGACGCGGAAGTGGCGGCTGCGCGAGAGAAGGATCCCCTTCTTCGCATGCGTCGCTTGATTGATCATCTTGGTATTTGGGACGAGGCAAAAGAGAGCGCTTACTGCGCGTGGGCAAAAGAGCGCATTGAAGAAGCAGTTAAGCGCTACGAAAATTATGTCAAAGGAAATCCGTTAACACTCTCCCAGCTCTATGATCATCAGGTGGCATCACCGCATTATACGCAAATCAGAGAGCGAGAGCTTCTGCTCGCATATCAAAAAGCAGTAGCAGAAGGAGAAAAAACATGAGTGAATCAGGCGGCGTTATCAACGTGCCAGTACACAGCACACGAGGAAAAGGCACACACACAATTCTTCAAGCCATTAACGCCGCACTCGCGAAAGCAATGGAACTTGATGAAAATGTCGTTCTCATTGGCGAAGATGTTGGGAAGAATGGCGGGGTATTCTGCGTAACGGAGGGACTTTGGGAAAGATTCGGTGATGACCGCATCAAAGATACGCCTCTTTCGGAGCAGGCAATTGTTGCAACTGCCACAGGTGCAAGTATGGGTGGAGTGAAAATTGTCGTTGAAATACAATTTAGCGGGTTCAGCTATAGCGCGTTTGAGCATTTTGTGAGCCATACGGCTCGTATGCGGGCGCGCACACTCGGAACGCTTACTTGCCCTCTCGTTGTTCGCATGCCGTATGGAAACCGTATACATGCGCCAGAACACCATTCCGAAGCAAATGAGGCATTCTTTGCGCACATACCGGCTCTTAAAATAGTGGTTCTTTCGACGGTAGAAAATGCGTACGGACTCACACTTGCCGCAATCAATGACCCTGATCCGGTCATTGTATTTGAACCGTCTGTTTTGTATCGAAGCGTACGGGGGAATATTGTTGATGATGGAAAACCGATGGAGCTTGGCAAGTGCCGAGTGCATCAGGAGGGGAGCGACATAACGCTCATAACCTGGGGTTCGATGCTCTATGAATGTATTGATGCGGCTGCGCTTGTTGCAACAGAGAACATCAGTGTCGAAATTATTGACGTGCAGACGATCAGCCCCCTCGATATTGATACGGTTGTTGCATCGGTAAAAAAGACGGGACGATTTGCAGTTGTGCAAGAGGCTCCAAGTTTTTGTAGTGTTGCAAGCGAAGTTACCGCACAGTTATGGGAACGTATTTCCGAATACATACGAGCGCCATCGGTGAGGATAGCTGGAGCAAATGTCGGGATGCCTCTGTATCGGCGCGAAAACCTTGTTGTTCCAAATGCTCTGCGGATTGCTCTCGACATTCGTTCAATAATCAAAGTGGAGTTTCCTTTTGAAATGCCATTTGCGGCATACGCGGGGATGAGGGCTCATTGAAAAATAACTTCCCAATCTCGCACACACTGTGCAGTCATCTCCGACTCGTGCTCAATCGCGAAACCACTCGTTGTATCGGAATACAACTCAAATTTCGCTCATTCCGCGCCAAGTCGTATCTGACCGCACATTGTGCACGATCTTTGTGAACTAATTTTTTAACGAGCCCTTACTCAGTGAAAAAAGCATGACCCGCTGATATTTTATCAGCGGGTCGCTTCGTGAGTGTTGTTTTGTACTTTATGTGTCATACTACAAACATAATGTCAGAACAAAGTTTCTGCAAAATAATTTCTATCAATATCGAGACAGACAAGCATCACGACACGGTGTTGCCTTTTTTACACAGAGAACAGCCTGACGTTGTTTGCATGCAGGAAATTTATTCCCATGAAGCCGAGCGATACCAATATGAACTTGGTATGCGTGGGCTGTTTGCTCCTATGAATCTCTGCGTAAGCAGACATATCAAAGGGGCGCTCCATGTGGAAGGAGTTGCGATCTTTAGCAAGCATCCGGTTTCAAATGTCAGTATTGCTTTGTATGCCGGATACAAAAATCGCGTTCCGATCTATGTAGACAAAGATGCCCGGACATATAATCATGTGCTGCTTTCGTGCGATGTATCCAAAGACAACAAGATATATACGATCGCAACAACTCATTTTACTTGGGCGCCGGATGGGCAAGCAGACGAATTTCAACGAAAAAATATACTCCTGCTCTTGCGTGCTCTTAAGAAACTACCCGATGTCATTCTCTGTGGAGATTTCAATGCTCCTCGCGGAAGAGAAATTTTTGATAAACTTGCGAAGAAATATAAAGATAATATTCCAGCTGAAATTACTTCAACGATTGATCCATATCTGCATCGTGCACCGCATTTGCAATACGTTGTTGATGGATTGTTCAGTACGCCAAAATATAGTGTCGACAATGTTCGAGCTGAAACAGGTATAAGCGACCACAAAGCAATCGTTGGTAGTGTTCACACACAGTAGTAGCCATCCTTCTCGTGTTTGCTATACTGAATACGTTCGTAACAATCTATTTTTATGGAAAATATAGCACCTGAAAATGTTTCCCAAAAGGCATCGCAATCCGCCAGCACTCCTCGATTGCCTGGGTCAACTGTACTGCTTAAGCTTTCAATCGCATATTACAAAGAGTACGTTGCGACAATTGTGGGTGTCATGCTCGTACCACTCGTTCTGCAGCTTCTTTCTTTTTTCATTCCTTCAGTAGCAGCGCTTGTGACCATTGCATCAATGGTTTCGAGTATGTTCTCATCCATTGTTCTTATCGGTTTACTGGCAGGTACATGGAGTGCAACAGAGGGTATAAGTACATTATACAGAAAAAGCCTTACCTGGTTTTGGCCAACTGTCATGGTGCAGGCATATGCAATGGCAGTAGTCATCGGTGGCTTTTTTCTGCTCATCATTCCTGGAATATATGCCGCGATTGCAACAAGTTTTGCTGTATATGTTCTTTTTGCTGAAAATAAACGTGGTATATCTGCAATTGTCGCAAGTTGGCAGTATGTGAAAGGAAATTGGGGTTCGGTTCTGTGGAGAATGATAGTTCTCTTGGCTATTTTGGGGATTATCGGACTTATTCTTCTCATTCCCGATATATGGCCGAAACTCGCTACTCTTAAACAGGGATTGCTGGATCCAAGCGCAGGAGCATCGGCCCCTGTGCCATCCTCTCCTTTATTTGCCGCTGTGCGGACGATTTTTCAGATATTGGTAATGTCACCCCTCACAATCATCTACACTTCATTTGTTTACAAATCTCTTCGGACAATGAAATCCGCCGCGCCGGTTATCAATGATCAAAAAACAGCAAAAACCGTAAAAACATTTATGATTGTCGGCATTGTTGGGTTATTACTTGTTATTGTTGTCTCCGTTTTAGTTGTTATGTATGTGGCGGATTACCCAGGCGTAAGTACAGCTGGTACATCTGCGGCAGTTATTGACTCGCTGCGAGAAAGTATAGGTTGGTGAAGTTACCTGATAACATAGACAACATTTTTTCTTTCCACGACCACTTTCCATTTGTTTCGTCTGGCATGGCGATAGAGAACCATAGTCGGATTAAAACATATAGGTGTCTCGACAAGTTCGAGAAATGCATAATCTCCTTCGGAATCTCCAACTCCGATTGATTTTTTAAGTTTCAGATTTTCTTTTTCTACAACCCGCTTTACGATATTCGCTTTGTTGGCGATAAGGTGCAGATCGCTCACCTTTCCTGTAAGTTTGTTTCCAGGTCCGATTTCATACATGCGACCATACACTTTGTCAAAACCAAGATGATGGCAAAATTTATCGAGAACATCTTTTGGTGATTGCGATATAGCAAGCAGAAAGTACCCTTTTGCTTTTAATTCTGAAATAAGATCGCGGGTATAACGATAGACACGGTTTTTGTGCTTCTGAACAACCCGTTCGCCGGCAATAATAAAATCTGGATAATAAACGCCTTTTATGTGTTTGTGAAAAGTTGTTATCGTAGCATTAATGTACGGATCATACTCATCTTCTCTATCAAGCCAGCGCAGGTGTGCAAGCTCATACTCTTTGCGCGCGCTTTCTGGAAAAATATCGGCGTTAATCAATTCTTCAACAATTTCTATAAGTAAGCTTGAACGAAAAATAGTTCCGTCAACATCGAAAATCGCAACTTTTCTTTTATTCATGAGACCATAATACACCCAAAAGCATTAGAGCCTATCCACTATCTAATGCCTAGACGAAATGTTCAAAATTCGTTGCGAAAATTGCGTATTTTGAGGAAGCATAAGGGGAAGCTGACGAAAAATACATAATTTACAGCAGAATTTTGGACATTTCGGCAGGCAAGCTATATTTTGCTTTGTATTTTGCGGTTAGATAGTGGATAGGCTCTTGGGTTTGCGAATGTTATTGGGTATATAATCACGGCGCTCGGAGAAAATGAAAGTAGAAACTTTCGCTTTCTCCTCGCTTGTGATTATAGCAGAGATTTGGTTCGTTTGACACGATGTATAGCAAAGTTTTATAGTGCAGGCAGACAAGGACAAAAAAGGGGGTGGCCATGGCAATAATCGAAAAGATGACGTTCCTTAAAGCAAACGAGAATCGGGAAAGCTTTTTTCGCCGTATAGCGCTGTTTTATCCGAAACTCGACTACCGTTATATCATGATCGAACGTGCGTATGATGACGCAAAGGATGCGTTTCGCGAGATGTATCGGGACGAAGGCATACGATATTTCGAGCATTTACGCTGCACGGCTCTTATTTTGATAGATTGGCTGCGTGTGCGAGATCACCATCTCATCGTCGCTGCCCTGCTCCATGATATTGTAGAAGATAAAGAATCGTGGACGATTGATCGTGTGTGCGAAGAATACGATATTGAAATTGCGCGTCTCCTCGAGTTTTTGAGCAAGGAAGATGTGTCCTTATATACATCCAAAGAAGAACGCGATCGCGTATATCATGAGCGATTTGAATATGCTCCACGAGATTTCTTTTTTGTTAAGCTTGCCGATCGTCTTCATAATCTCATTACCGGTACAGGGACGACGAAAGAGAAACGGGAAAGGAAGATAGTTGAGACCAAGCGCTATTACTTACCGTATGCTGAAAAGCACTGCATCCTCATACACGAGCTTGAAGAGGCAATTGAGATTCTCGAAGCTTTTGACCGAACAACATAGACGCATCGAACGCCACCTTTTTTTCTGGTGGCGTTCTTGTTTAAGGTAAGTATACGTGCGATACTCTCTATATGTTGAGCCAATATACGAAGATTCGGATGATTATTGCAATCATTGTTTGTCTGTTTTTGATAGGTGTTTTTCTATTTGTCAGACGTGACAAGACGGTAAGAGTAGCAACCTTTGATGAATGCATTAAAGCGGGCTATGCGGTCATTGATTCGTTTCCCAAGAGATGTTTAGACAACGAGAGCATCGTTCATATCGAAGATGTTGGAAATATGGTTGAAATGCAAAATGAAATCCAAATCAATGCGCCTGAAAGAAACACGGTTATTACCGCTAATTTAGTTATTTTAGGGAAAGCTCGGAAAGATTGGTTCGTTGACGGAAAAATTTCAGGATCGCTCGTTGATACAGAAGGTATAGTTCTTGGTCAGTTTGTTGCTGAAGCTGAAAAAGGAAATATAAACAAAACTCTAAGAGAATTTAGCGGAAAAATGATATGGCGTTTACGAGATACAGACGCACTCAAGGGAAGTATTGTTTTGAAAAAAGGCAAAGTAACAGGCACAGGCAGTGAAATTAGAATGCCAGTGTTTTTGCGACCAGACTAATCTAGTACCCCGTCAACAAACTAATGACGGCTACGATCCAAGAATTTCGGCTGCAAATGGAGTTTCGGTTTTCAATGAATCTCGATTCATTTCGAACCTCATCCTCCATTTTCGCTCGAAATTTTTGAATCCTAACTCGTCTTACTGAACAACAATTTTCCCTTGCAAATCTTCGATCATTGTTGCACTTGAAACTGTATGCGTAAGTGTGATAACAGATTTGTTTGTTGCCCGAAGTGTGCTCACCCCATCGTCGCTTCCGATTGTTGAGTCAATAAACGTTATCTTGCTCTTGTCAAATGAATATGCGGCTTCCAAAAGACGTGATTTTTGAAATGTCGCCTCCGAGAAATCTTTTGTTTCAATAGTATCGATTATGCTGTCTTGTACAATTGCGACGGTATCCTCTGATTCGGTTATGGTATGAACAGCACTATTCTCGAGATAAAGTTTGTTAGTATGCTCGAGAAAAAAATTCCATGCCCGCACCGATGTATTGAGAAGGTGCAATTTGGCATCAACGAACTTCAATGTCTCATCTTTAAACAATCCGTTCATCAAACCACGGGCGGAAACAGTTTTTTGTTCCCATGGTCTTTGTGCATGAATATCAAGTGAAATGTTGTCAGTATTTCTGATAGTTATGTCTGATGCTGGCACGACACGAACATGCCACATTTTGACAGAGGAATTTGAAAGCGAGAGCACGGAAGAAATTTCAAATTCGTTTTTATTTGGAAAAACATACGCCGCTGTTGTTTGTTGTGGAAATGCTTCATCCACACGAGCCCCTGTTCCAAAGCAAGGGTCGAGGAGGAGTTTTTTCGAGTTTTGTAGAGTGATTTCAGTGTTGTCGCATGTGGTCACATTCACCGAGTCCCACGAGGTTATGTGTGCGCGACTTGAATCCATGAATTTCTGAAACGGGAAACAGCCGGCTGCTGTTGTTGTTATATCCTGTGCAGCAAGAGAAGCACTATCATGAAAATTCCAAGAAACGGTTTCTTCACACGAAACGGCAAGGATGGAATTTTGGAGAATGACTCTACTGTTGTCATACGCGTTGAGCGCAATTATTTTACCAAGCGAACTTACGTGCTCAAATAAACTATTTCTAACGACAAGTGTCGCATTGTCTTTGAGTACGATGGATTCTCCGACAAGATAGTGTTGATTTTCGATAACGAGCTTCTGGTCGCCCCGCAGTATGATTGGTTTGTTTTCCACATCGATTCCTTCGTAGTCAGAGTTGTCATTTTTAACCGACCGATCCGCGGGAAGGGTGGAAGTTGTAACAGGCGGAACACGCGATACATACGTATGAGTGCGCAGACTTTTATAGACACCAATAAGAAAAGCAAGCGTACAGGTAACGATGACGATCATCATGTATGTTTTTTTACTGAATATATCCATAGTATAAGTATATAGGTTGTTATATCATTTACATATATAGGACCCACGCATTTGGCGCACTTCTTTGTCAAAGACTCCGCGCCGCGTTCGTCGTATATAGATAGTAATTATATATCGACGGCGTTCGGACGAAATGAAAATAGTAACTTTCATTTCGCATCCTCACTGGTCGATATAAGGAATACGTCTCACTTGGTGCTCGTCTTTTCCTCGAACTGCATCCAAATGCGTAGGTCCTAATAGACTGTAAATATGGATGATTTTATCTTTCTACTCTTTGTTACCTTATTGATACACGGGGCATACGGTCTCGGTGTAATGCGGCGCACAAAAAAAATGCTTCGTACGCAAATGGCACACTATGAACGCCGACTGCACATTATGGCACACAGCCTTTATGCGCCGCTCGGATCAATACAAAATTTCACCGAACTGTTGGGTTCTGAAAAAATACAGAAAGACAAAAACAAAGTGGCCGAATACATAGATATCATTGATGATAATGTTGTGCGTATGCTCGAAACGTTACGTTATTACATAGATATTTCACGTATAGAAAATAATGCTTTTGCAATCTTCGTTCGAGATTATTCTCTGCCTGCTGTTGTCGAAGAACGACTTCACTTTTATGGATCCCGGGCATTTAAATCTTCCGTGTCGCTCAAGATGCATATAGGGAAAGGCCTGCCACCCAAAATGGAGTTCGATTCTCATGCGGTGAGCAATATGATTGATCGTTTACTTTCTTGCATGATTGAACGTTCAAAAGCAGATGATACCGTGACTCTGCGAGTTTTTTATATTCCAAGCGGTGAAACTTTTGCATCCGCCGCAAAAGAGAGTGGGATCGTGTGTAGTTTGCCGGAAGAACTTCCACAGCTGCTTTCTGATCAAAACAAGATTGTCGTTTTGATTAACTCCTCACGAGATATATTCGAACAACATGAAATGCAGACCATGTTTGATGGCGCGATACAAGATCTGGTATTTCCAGACACGAATGAACTCACTTTGCAAGCTCTCGCGCGTACACACCGTGTTGGCCTTATGGTCGTTAAACGCTTTGCGGAAGCACACGGAGGAACTGCGGGCGCTTTCAATTGCAAAGAAGGATCTTCAATTTATTTTACGCTTCAGCAGATTGAAACCACAGGAAATGACATGATTCATGCATGGAAGTAGTTCTGTAATTGTCTGTTTATGGTAGTATATCGTCATGGCAAAAGACACCCATTACAACAAGCACGATGTTCTATTGCTTGAACAACAAATCAAGGATCTTCGCGAGGAAGCAAAAACTAAGGACGAGTTTATTCGTATAACAAACCACGAATTACGGACGCCGCTTGATATCATTCGCGGAAATCTTGACATGGTTCTCAAGGGAGAAGCAGGCGAAATATCAGCAAGTACACGTGAATATCTCGTCGATGCTTTATTTGGAGCCGACCGCCTGACAGGGCTTGTCGACGATATGCTCGATATCGCGCGAATTACAACAGGACAAATGCGTTTTGAATTAACGGAAATAAATATCTGCGAACTTCTTGAAACCGTGGAAAAAGAGTTTTCCCCCATAGCAAAAGAAAAACGACTCGTTCTCTACAAAGACTGTTTCAAAGATGTACCGCTCGTGTACAGCGATAAATCGCGTCTGTTCCAAATTTTCGACAATCTTATTGGAAATGCGTTCAAATTTACACCGCGCGGAGGTTCTGTCACGATACGCGTCGTTGATGATCACGCAAATGTTCCAGATACAATTCTTGTTTCTGTCATTGACACAGGCAGCGGCATTAAAAAAGAAGATATATCGAAACTTTTCAAACAATTTCCAGATATCGAAAAACGCATCTTACCAACAGAAAAAGGCACAGGCCTCGGTCTCAATCTTGTCTGGCATGTTCTTAAGGCGCTTGGTGGAGAGATTTGGGCAGAATCTGATGGTTTTGGCAAGGGAACGACATTTTTCTTCCGGCTTCCTATCGCCGGAAGTGAGCGTGGAAAACAACTCTATAACTATCATGCCGTTTATTTAAAGTCGGGGAGCGATGCTCGCAAGGAATAAGAATATTGTACGGTATTTTGATCACATGATACAATGAAATGCACTATAAGCTATGGCTAAATTATTGTTAGTTGAAGATGATCCGCTCATGGTACGCATGTATCAGCGCAAACTTATTAATGATGGATACGACGTTGAAGTTGCGGTTAATGGAGAAGATGGACTCGTGAAGATTCGTTCTTTTTCTCCTGACCTTGTGTTGCTCGACATCATGATGCCGAAGGTAAATGGCCTGCAGGTGCTTGAACGAGTCAAGTCGGATCCCACCATAAGCAAAATACCGATCATCATTCTTACAAACTTAGGCGGTTCGCAAGAGGATATTGAACGGGGACTTGAACTTGGCGCTGTCGCATATTTAGTAAAATCAGCATATCGTCCAGATGAAGTAGTCGCAAAAGTAAAAGAGGTTCTTGCAGGCTACACAAAATCAAAAGAAGTGCCTGATGCCGCGAGCTCTTCAGCAAGCAAAAAAGTCATTGAGGAAACGTCAAAAAAGAAAAAATAACAAAACACTCGTCCTAAAAAGGATGGGTGTTTTGAGAGCACTAGGAGAAATTGAGTGACTCATACAGAGAGAACACCGGAAGAAATGCGTAGGAAGAAATAGGAAGAAATGGGGACAGAGGAAGAAATGGGGACAGGCACAATTATTATCTCCTCCAAGGAGATAATAATTGTGCCTGTCCCCATTTCTTCAAGACCCATTTCTTCAAGACTAATGACTATTACCTATAGACTATCCTATACCTGCTGATTATGTGTAATAAAGCGTGCGAGCCATGCGAGAGGGAGAATGGAAAGCAACATGAAAATAATTGAGAGTGAAAAAGTAAGGCGCAGTGTATCACTGGCTACAGCGAGAATAGAGGCTTGAGATCTGCCCGTAAAAAGCATGCCAATCGGTGTTTCTTCAACATCAAGTATCGGGATGTACGAGGCGAGATAGGGCTGATTCAAAACGGACGCCGTGCCTGTGTGTCTTTCACCTTTCGTAAGCACTGCTGTCGTGATATTTGTGTCCACTTCACGTGTCCCAATAAGGCGCGTGCTTGTATTGGGAAGTGTAAATGTTGTTGCCGCCGCTACATCTTTTGCGAAAATGGTCACATCGAGGCTAGTCACTTCTTTAACTCCATCAACAAAGGCAATGTCCATAAGATAGCCGGTAACAACAGCACCGATAATTTCAAGTCGACCGTCTTCACGAGTGTCTACAATCGGGCTCGCGGCACGAATTGAGATTGTTGGTATGGTGACTCCTTCTTCAGACTGGGTGGTAACAACCGCTTTGCCATCGAGAGCGCGCCATACAACTGGATCTTGCGCGATACTGTCACCAAACCGATCTCGGTCTTCCGCGCGCATAATAACTTCGCCTCCTGTATTGACCGCGAGCATGAAGTCAGTTTCGTTTTCGAACATCAAGGCATTGAGATTGTTAAAGAGCGCATCTTTATCATTTGCGCGCACAGCTTCGCGCGTCTGGGGGTTTGTTGATGCAATACGGGCTGCAAGGATTGCTGACTCTTTTACTTTGGAAAGAGCAAATTCGAGTGTTTTAACATTTGTTTCAAGGTCTTGTGTTGCACGCTGCTGTGTTTTATTGAGTAAGAAACCGGTATAAAAAATAGTTGTTGTGACAAAAATGAGAAAAGAAAGAGCGACAAAACTCGAGAAAATTTGAGGAAATATGCGAAAGCGGATAAAGCCCCAGGCCCAAGCGCCAAGCGATACGGCGCCGATGAACTTGAAAAAATTTTCGATTATCCAAAATAATCCGTTGTCGGCCGCGAAACGAGCAATAAGCACATTAGATGAGCTTTCAAGTAAACTCAAAATTGCTACGCCAAGACCTATCGAAAGAAACAAGAAACCTCGATAAAAATGTTTCCATTCACTCTGGATGCCGTATGAGTAGTGAATATAGAGAAGAGCTGTGATTAAGCTCGAGAAAATACAGAGCCAAATTTTAGGTTGCGTAAAAATGAAGCCAAGAACACCTATGAGGGGAGCAAGTGTTGCAAGGACGTGTTTGAGGGGTGTAGCAATAAAAAGAGGAACGATGGCCAAGTCGGTCTGTTTTTCAAGAATCCATCCGAAGAAGAGCGGCGGACGCTTCCCTGGTTTGATCGGAACAGGATCCATGAGAAGACTGGCCAGAATGAAACCGAATCCAAGAAGACCAATAAGATCAACAAGAAGCGCTTGATTGAGCCCTTCAAAACCGATAAAACCATGTGGCGCCGCCCCGATGAATCCCCACAGAGTTAACACAAAAAAACCAACAGCGCGCAGGAGGGTTTTACCCTTGCGCTCTATCATCCATCCGTCAAGATATATCCAACCAGCCGTCACCATGAGGAAGGCGATAAATATCTCAAGAACGTAACGACTATTCTGTATCCAAAATAATTCCCACATTGTGGTATACGCTTAAATTATACTCGAAAGTGCGGGCGGTGTACTATCATGCGCAGTTCATAACTTGCTCAATTTCTCTTTCACAGTTTCTTCGTTCATAAAACCAATATGCACTTCTCGAATAATACCCTTTCTGTCAATGAAAAAGTGCTGCGGCAGTGAAAAAATCGGGTAGATCGCCGTGATCTTTCCTTCCGTGTCAACAACACTCGGGACACTGTAGTTTCCTCGACGTAAATATGTTTCGACAACGCCGCTGCTTTGTTGCATGGAAACAAGTAAAATACGAATGTTATCGTTGTCAGCGCGAGCAATGGCATCGAGTATCGGGATTTGAATCTGCGCATGCGGCGACCAGGTGGCCCATGTCGAGAGTATTGTTTTCTTGCCGCGCAAGTAGCGAATATCAACGGGATTTTTGGTTGTGGCGTCAGGTAAAGAAAACAAAGGCGCAGTTTTGCCGATGAGCTGACTGATAACCTTCGGAGGATTCGCTATAACATTTTCTCTCCCACCGACACCTTTGCTCTGAAAATCAGGTAATGACGGCAAAGAAATTCTTTTGCGAATAAATGGTACCGAAAAAGAAGCAATCGAGCTCTTTTTGCGTAAAGAAAAAGAGTTGTTAATGGAACGATGTTCACTCAAAGAGAATATGCCGCTATACAAAGACTGATACGTATCACCCTCAATTTTAAGATAATATTTTCCGGGCGGAAGAATGAAACGATATTCACCTTTTTCTCCTGTGATCTGTGGATTTGCCTGATTGAAAATATCTCCCGGCCACACTTGATACTCTTTGGTCTCTGTTGAATATTCCCAAACGGTAACTCGCACGCCAGCAATTGGATTTTGATTTTTGCTCTCAAGAATTTTTCCCGACGAAGAGACGTGAATTTCGTTCATGGAACGAAGAGATTCTCGATGTGCCCCATCAATTGCAAAAACGTAGGTTTCGTATTTTCCCGCATTAGGCAGGAGAATATCCCCAAACCAAACATCTTGCGCTTTTGAATAGACGAGAGGGAATTCAATCTGATCCGAACTACTCGTTTCTTGCGGTTCTGCAACAGTTATAGGTAGAAGAACAGTTGCAGATATTTGTGTAAATAGATCTGTGTCTTTAAGACCGGGAACAGTCAATATTCCTGTCTTCAGAATAAATTCCTCACCATCACTGTCAGCTACCACATCTGCTTCAATAGAACCGGGTAGGGTGCTACCAGATGCATCTGTCGTTGCTGCTGGAATGGTAATTTCCTCGTCAATTCGATAGATTACATTCTTCTCTGAAGCAAAACGAGTTTTTTTGATAAGGCGTATGGCTTCTGCGCTTGTGTTTGTAATTTTGATCCTTCCCCTCGCACGCATATTTTGGCCGGGCAGCAACGCATGTGTGCGCACAGGTGTCGAGCTTGCAGACGTATCGATTTTTTTTGCAATCAACGAAACCGCAGTTGCGCCTCCTATTGCTGTTGTTACAAATCTCTGTGTAATGCCGGCGAGAGTTTCGATTGTGCCAAATTCAGAAGGAATGATCGATTGTGAGCCCATAAGAAAGATATTTGCTCCGGTCGCCGGCGGTTTAATATCAACAATAAGTATTCGAGAGTTTGAAAGCCCAAGATTCTCCGAGTTATCTCGCGCTCGAAAAAGAATTGGGTAATTTCCGTCGCGCAGATTCGGTATTTTTGTGGTAAATATCGCTGCTGAAGATCCTATGCCAGTTACATCTCCTATTGGATGCCAAGAAACGCCCGCGTCGGAGGAGTATGCGATGCTTTCAATAACACCAAGAGCATCTTTTGCCTTGCCGCGAATAATCGGAGATACATTTTCTGTAGGATTTTCATCGAATTCAAAAAGAGTAACTTCGGGGGCTGTGATATCACCATCTGTTGATGTGATAGAAACCGTTACCGTTGTTTCCCCTGCGACCGTAAGCGGCGTCTGCGTGCCTGGTGATCCCGGCGGCAAGGCATTTGGTTTTTGAATCTGGATTATTGTTTGAATTTCAATAGTTTCTGTCGTAAATGTTCCTTCCTCGGAGCGGCTTTCAATACCGCGTTCATTTTTTACGACAATTTGGAAGTAATACGTTGTACCCGGCAAAAGATCGGCAAGGGTACGATCATGCTCCTGTACAAGGGAAGAGAATTCACGTGAAATTATGGTGTATTCCTTCGGCTTTGTGCCAAAAAAAATTTGGGAAGAAGAGAGGAGGTCAGTTTTCCAAGTGATACGCGCCGATGTGGGACGGACTGAAACCACAGAAATTTCAGTGATTAAAGGAGGTGGCGGAGCTGGCGGTAGGGGAGGAGGCAGCGCTTCAGGAGCTTTTGCGGTCTTGAATTTTTGATCTGGAGACATCGTAGAATTATTCAGAAGATCTGCTGAAATAACGCGGAAGTGATACTCGGTCTCCGGCTCAAGATTTTCGATATACAATGAGTGCTCGTTTGCGTAAAATTGTGTCTCTTTTGTCGTTGTGCCATAACTCGATGTTTTGCCCAATTCAACCCGCGCTGTCGCGCTTTCTTGTGTTTTCCATGTGATAATGACTGTTCTATACGTCGAAGAGGCAATGATATCGGAAATAATGGGGCCGCTCGTATCGGACGCCCCGCCGGCCGGAGCGGTTCCACTGACAGAGACAGTATTGAGCGTAAATGTAGAATCACCTGTCGTAGCAAGATTGCCCGAAGCGTCACGTGACCGTACGCGATAATGATACGTCACTCCCGGAGAAAGATTCGAAAGATTTATTGTGTGCGATGTGAGTAAAGAAGTCTCTGTTGTCGACTGACCATACGAAGCAGTCGAGCCAAATTCTACCTCCGCATCCGCAATCTCGTTTGTCGTCCATGAGATCGTGACTCCTATTGATGTAATATTGCTCGCTCCAACACTTGAAATGATCGGGGATGATGTATCTGTAGAAACTGCTGTCGTTGTCGCGCCTGCGATATTCGAAATAGTTGAAGTATTGCTGCTTTCATCAGCTGTCTTGAGGACAAAGTAGTAACCTGTTCCCGACGTAAGACTGCCGATAGTAAAAGATTCCGATAAACCCGCCGCTTGCGGCGTTGGTTCTCCGGAAGCTGCCGTTGCGGAGGCCCAGTTTGATTCAGTAATTGCAGATGTCGAGTAGCGCACATCATAACTTGTCGCGGCGCCTGTATTTCCATCATCACCGGGCGCTGTCCATATCAGTTTGATCGAAGCAGAACCCTGTGCTGAAGCGGAGAGATTTGTTACGGCGGCAGGCGCAGTCGTGTCTGCTGCCGCCGTTGGTGTGACGCATGAAGCTGCCGAATACGCAGACTCATTGCCGACCGCATCGCGCGCTTTGACTTTATAGCAGTACTGTGTTCCCGTCGTAAGTCCTGAATCAACATACTCTTTATTTCCTTGCCATGCAGTCGAATCAGTAGCTCCTGCGGCGCCTGTGGTTTCATCAAACCAATACGCAGTCGCATGAACACCTGAAGAAGCGTCCGTCGAGCTTGCGGCGGTTGCCGTCACTTGTGTCGCAGAGTCGGCATTCGTGGATGCAATAGAAACATTCATTGGAGCTGTCGCATCAATACCAGTGCTTATTGAGCTTTGGGGGGCAGCGGTGACGCCGACCGCACTTCCACCGTCAGACTGATCGTCAGCTGTTATTGTCCAAGCAGTCAAAGCATCATCAATCGAAGCGGCATCAAAAATAACCGTAAATGCTTTGTTTTCGCCAGCGATTATGCTTCCTCCTGTAAATGTCACTGCAGAGGCGCTCGCGGACGAACTCCAACCGCTTGCTGACCCTCCCGTGCTTGTGTAGCTGCTCGATGGCCGCGTAAAACGCACCCACTGTATTGCCGCAGAAGACCCACTGTCGTTTGTAACAGTAAAAGTGATATTTTTGCTTGTTTGTCCTCCTTTTATCCACGACGTGTCTACTGAACCAGTGGACGTAATTGGTTCGACAAGCGTGTAGGTGACAGTTACTGAAGAGACCGTGGGCGAGTAGTTCGCACTATCAGATGTATAAGATATTTTGTACTGGAAATAGCGATTGTTTGCTACGCTCACAGCTTGGCCGCCGGGAGTTGTAAAACTTGTCCCACTCGTTCCATCGGGACCAACAAAGCTTCCCGTCGGCGGGTTTGTAGAGCCTGAACGCACTTGATACGTCACATCTGCTGAAACGGAAAACGCAACAATGCCCGCTATGTTGCCATTGCCGCCATTTATATCTGTGCCAATTTTTGTCCAGCTTGCACCACCATTTGTGGATTTCCAAATATCCTCGTCTTCTTCGGCGATATACAAGTCGCCGCTCCCATCTCCTGTAATTTTTAAACCGCTTTGGCCTTCAGAACTATTGTAATCTGTGGCAACTTTTGTCCAGTTCGCGCCATCATTTGTTGACTTCCATATCGCTTGATCATCAAGAATATATATATTTCCACTACTATCTGCGGCGATCCCAGTCGTGTTTCCATTGCCGTCGGTACTGTTATAATCGGTATTTTGATTTGTCCAATTTATTCCACCGTCGGTCGATATCCAAACATCAGCTCCCGCATCAACCGTAAAAAGTTTTGTGCCGGCGTGCGTTGCTCCTTTTATGGTACCTCCGTTGCCATTGAAATCGGTGTTGACGCGCGTAAAATTTACTCCGCCGTCGGTGGACTTCCAAACAGCTTCAGCAGAATTGAAAATATAGATCGAGCTATTGCTGTCCGTCGTTATTTCAACAGCGTTCTGGTTGCCTGATGTATTGTAATCGGTCGTCGTTTGTGTCCAACTCACGCCGCGGTTGCTCGAAGACCACACTGTTTGTTTGTGTGCAATATATAAAATTCCATTATTGTCTACAGCCATTCCATCTGCACCATTATTATTTGCAGCGTTATAATCATCTTTTGCAATTCTCCATGTGGCGCCTGCTCCGATCGAGTTGTATACATCGGCTGCTACATCAACGGTAACAATTTCAACCGTGCCGATTCCTTCACTCCACGCAAGCGTATCGAAACGTGGTATGTTGGTTGTACCGCCATCAAGCACTTGCGATATAAATGAACCTGATATATTTCCTGCCATCATTTGCACATTGTCGGTATTCCAAACAGTGCTACTATGCGTTCCCGCATCAAACTCGCTTTGTGTATCTTCGACAAACGTTGCAGCAAAAACAAGGCGCGGCGGCGGAAGAAGCGACGCGAGTAGTGCAACAACAAGGAACACGACCAGAAATCGCTGCATGTATATCTGATTTTACAAAAGTACTTGTAAAAATACGAATGTTTTATACACATTCTGATTGAGATTTTCAGTTTTTTCTTGATATATTTAATAAGTACGTTTCAAAACGAATTTTTAAAATATCACCACGGCAATGACAACTGATACAACTCTTACAAAAACCGATCTTCTTGAAAACATTGCAAATCTTGCTCCCGTTCTTGCAAGTATTCATGAGTCGGTTATCGTCACCAATACTTTGGGAGAAATTCTTCTTGCAAATGCACCCACTGAAATTATTACGGGGTATATGCCGCATGAGCTTATTGGGAAGAATATAGAGGAAACAATACGCTTTGTCGGGAAAAATCAGGCTGCTGATTTCTCATGGTATCTTCGTGAGTCGCTTACGGGCGATCGTTCAATCCGATTACCCGAAGGCACTTCGCTTCTACAGCTTCGCGGCGGCTTGCTTCCTGTCGACGCAACAACGACCCCGCTCTACGGAGAAGACGGCAATTTTGCAGGCGTCGTAATTGTTGTACGGGATATTCGTGACGAGATAAAAGTACGACGAAGACAGTACGAATTTCTCTCATTTGTCTCGCACCAGCTTAGGCAGCCATTCGGCACGATTCGGTGGGGCCTCGAGCTCATTCAACAAGAAGGGGATAATCTTACCGAGGAACATAAGGAAATGCTCGACGATCTTCTTAAACTTTCTGTTCGTTTTGCTAATTTCGTCAACGAGCTCGTTGATGTCGCACGCTTTGAAGAAGGTAAATTCAAGCTCAAACAAGAGACGATTGATCTGCGGAAAATTACAAGAGAGGTTGGTGATGAGCTCAAGGGTCTTGCGGTCAGTCAAAATATTTCTCTTCATTTATTTGAAAACACACCTCAAGGCATTTCGACAACCGTTACTGGAGATAACAATAGATTTCACGATGTTTTTCAAAACCTCATGGTGAATGCGATTCGATATAATAACCCTCGAGGCGCCGTGACTGTTGAAGCGGCAGATGCCACACCAAACGAAATTCGCGCTCTAGCGCAAAAATCACGGCACAGTGTTGGTATCGAGGAGTATTTGCAGGCAACTGACAAAGAAATAAAAACTTTTTTACTTATCAGTATAAGCGACACTGGTCTCGGAATTCCGGAAGATCAGCAAGCCGACATGTTCAACAATTTTTTCCGTGGTAGAAATGTAGAACAGAAAGGAATAACCGGCACCGGGCTGGGGCTTTTCATCATAAAGATCATCATCGAAGGCACGAGTGGGCGCATATTTTTCACCTCCAAAGAAAATGTTGGAACAACTTTTTATATCGTGTTGCAGCATAACAACGAACTTACATGAAAAAAATTCTTGTAATAGAAGATAATGCAATTATTGTGCGGATATTGCAGCAGCGCATGCCGAATCTGGAATTTTCCATAGCGGTGCATCCTGCCGAGAGTGTCACAAAAGCAACTGAAGAAAAACCCGATCTCATCTTGCTTGATCTTATGCTGCCGGAACGAAGCGGGTTTGATATTTTGCGCGATCTGCAAGAAAAGAAAGAAACTAAAAAAATTCCGATTATCGTCATGTCGGCACTTGGGAGCGAAGAAGATATCGAACGGGCAACAAAATTGGGCGCCTTGGACTATATTGTCAAGGGTATGGAGTCAATAGACACCGTTGTGGAGAAGCTCAAAAAAGTTCTCGGGGAAGAACTGATTAAAAAATCACCAACATCTCACCGTCAAATTTCCCAAAAAACAAAGCTGACAAAAAAAGAAACGGATACCGGGAGGAAAAAGAAGGTGCTTTTCGTTGAAGACGATTTGTTTCTGGTCCACGCGTACCAGGATATTCTTGAAGAAGATCGTTCCATACTTGTTTGGATTGCGCAAGATGGCGATGAGGCTATCGCGTATTTGAAAAAACAGCCTCCCGATCTCGTGCTCCTTGATCTCCTGCTGCCGGGCAAGTCTGGTTTCGAAGTGCTTGCGGCAATTCGAAAACATCCTGTGTGGAAATCAGTTCCGGTTATAATTCTCTCGAATCTCGGTCAACCGCAAGATGTGGAGAAAGCTATGAAACTCGGGGTTACGGATTATATCATCAAAGCAAATACCAAGATAAGCGATGTCGCCGCCCGTATTGAGAAATTCTTGACTTAAGGCATCAATTGTTATATAGAAAAGCTAGAGGTTCTAACACAAAACTATGCCTTGACGGAGAAATTGAATGGCCGGACCGTTTGCGAACACTGGAGAAATTAAAAAAGCGATTTTAAGAATACTCTTCAGTAATTGTGGGGGCGGACGCCCTAAAGTAGGAGCTATTATTAGACTCCTTGTCTATATGCGTGACGAACTACGTTGCGTCTATTGCAGAATCGATTGCTCCGGTAAGAGTGATACACTTACACTCGACCATATTATTCCCGCAAGCAAGGGCGGAGGATCACATCTCGACAACCTTGCAACAAGCTGTAAGAACTGCAATAAAGGGAAAAGGGATTCACTTGTCGACACTACAGCGCGCGCAACTATACAAACCTTTATTTGGCAAGCAAATAAACGATTTCTGAAACACCTTGATTTTGAACAAGATGCGCAAGAAATACTCGATGCTGTTTTGGCATCTGTTGAAAATGCAAAAAAAGTTCTTGTTTTTTGGAATGGCCAGCAGCACATTGTGCTCGAGTGGAGCAACTGTTTCGTGCTCAAAAACGCACATACTGAAGAGAACATAAAAATCTATCCTGCAACAAATCAAAGCACCATTCAAAAAGAAAATCCTGAAAACAAAAAGAAGCGGTCGAGCGCGTATGAGCGATTAGAAAAAATCATGCACTTGCTGCACGTAACGCCGCAGGACATCAATCGCTAAAAAGCACATGCCCGTCAAATACATACGTGTATTTGACGGGCATTTAGTTACAGCGAATCGAGCGCTTGATCGAGATCTGCAATAATATCTTGAAAGTTTTCAGTTCCGACGGACAAGCGAATCAAGTTATTTGAAATCCCCATTCGTTTACGTTCTTTAGTTTCAATTCCTGAATGTGTCGTCATGCCGGGGTGACATGCAAGCGAGTGTGTTGCACCAAGGCTCACCGCAAGCATGATCATGCGCAGCTTATTGAGAAATTTTCGCGCCGCCTTGAGTCCACCTATAACCTCGAACGCTATCATACCGCTCGTACCGCATGACTGTTTCTGGTGGATACGAAACTGTTCGCTGTTCACATCAAGCAATCCGAGAAAGCGAAGATTCTGAACTTTAGAATGCTTCGAGAGAAACCAGGCAACCTGTTTTGCATTCTCGCAGTGCCTTTCCATCCGCATTGCGAGTGTCTCAAGACTTTTTGAAAGACGAACGGCGCGTTGTGCGTCGATAGTACCTCCCCGTTGGCTGCGAAGCGCACGTATGGGAGCGAGGTATCTCTTCTCGCCCAATAGTAAGCCTGCGACTAAATCTCCGTGTCCCCCCAAATACTTTGTTGCTGAATGAATTTCGATATGCGCACCTTGCAAAAGAGGTTTTTGTAAATAGGGCGTCATAAATGTGTTGTCAACAGCAACAAGTGTTTGCAGTCCGTCACTGCGCTCTCGCGTATGTGCGGCTGCAAAAGCGGCGCATTCCTCGATATCGACTTCCTCGAGCGTCGGATTTGTCGGTGACTCAAGGAAAATAAGTTTGAGTGCGTCTGAAATGGGGTCGAACTTCTTCAGTTCCTTTGCAGACTTAAATGACCGCAACAAAATCCCGTATCTTTTCTCGAGCCACTTAAGGTGGCCAAATGTTCCTCCGTAGAGCGGTTCATTGAATAATACGAGATCGCCTGGCCTAAGATACGCGTCGAGCGTCAAAGCTATCGCCTCCATACCACTGCAGGTGAGAATGCTTTCGGGCTCTTGCAGACTGTCATAGAAGACTTTGGCATATCGTCCTTCTGAAACCTCTACGTTTGGTTGCGCAAGCCTACTGTAAACGAGCTCGCCTTTCTTACCGCTCCGCAGATGGGCAAATTTTCTTTCGAGCCCTTCGGCACTTTTTGCGATATAACTCGTCGAGTCGATAGTGGGCATAACCGCAGCATATTCAGAGAGGCGCGGTATATATCCGTAATGTACCGCGTTTGATTCAGGCTGCATTTTAGGCAACGAATTCTTGTCCATGTATCTGTCCTTTTTGCGTGCAAGTAAAACTTAGAAAAAACATGCCGAAGAGACTATACAACATATTCTACATTTTGAATAGGGAATTACTTTTTACGTTTTTCTTGCAGACAATGCCGTACTTTTCTGACAGCATTATAAAAACGTTGGCGAATTTCTCGCAGTTTCAGATTTTCCAAATGACTCTGGCGTATTGTTGCTCCCATATACTCGATGCGTTCAAGAGTTTCCTCAAGAAGCGCCTCAAGAACTCTATTCGGAAATACTTGCGCGTATATTCTATTATATGCAAGCCAGACGCCCATGGTTACCGTCGATGCAAACAACGTAATCACAATATCAAGTGTCGTATCAAGTGCGCCTTTTTGAGCTTGTGCAGCGAGCGGACAGCACCATGGTTGGATAATCTGGTCCCATGCTGCTTCAATTCCTTCCCAAAAAACACCGCCGACAATGAGCACCTGCCCGATAATATTTACCGCCAGAAAAATATGACCGGTAAAGTTGAAGGCGCCGTGGCATGCACGCCTCCGGTAGAGATATAACAAATTGATGGATGCCGATATCCCAAAAAGCGCATGACCAAAAGAATCAAACCACCATTGCTTGTCAAAGAGCTCGAAATTGCCCCAGTGGCTATAGCCAAAAACAAAAAAGAATGCCGCCCAATAGAGCACAATCAAACTCGTAACGACGGAGCGTCGGGATACTCTCTCCATCATACCGCCTCCATATGACTGCGATTGCTCGTCACTAAGGCATCGTAAATAACTCACCGTACGCAACCATGAACTAAAAACAGAAGATTATCTATACTCGTCATTGCTATGCGGAGCCCGAAGCAATCCAGAGTATAATGGCAGAATCCTAGATTGCTTCGGGCTCCGCATAGCAATGACGGAAAAAATATTCATATTGCGTAAGGTGAGTTACGATGCCTAAATCTGCCTGTAGTATACCGTGCAAACAGAATGGATGGCTATGCATTGATAGATGTCATAAAAGAGGGATATAATCGTTACACTATATGACGCGAGAAGAGCAGAATATGGTTCTACTGATACAGCAGGCGAGGGGTGGCGACCAGGAAGCTTTTGGCAAACTGTATGCACTATATTTCACACCTATATACCGGTATGTATATGTGCGTATTGGCGTTAAGCATGATGTTGACGACATTACACAAACAGTTTTTCTCAAGGCATGGCAAGCGATGGCGCGCTACGAAAACCAAGGCAAACCCTTTTTGGCCTGGCTTTTTACGATTGCGCGCAATACCGTCTACGACTACAGAAAAAAGAAGCGTGACATATTATTCGATGATACACCTATACGTGATGAGTCTATCTCTCTTTCACCGCGAAACGAGGAAAAAGAACTGTACGATGAACAGATCATTCTTGTGCGCAAAGCGCTCCTTGATCTTTCTCAAGATCAACAAGATGTGATTGCCTTACGTTTTATAGAAGGTCGGTCATATCGCGAGATTTCGAGCCTCATTGAAAAATCGCAAGATGCAGTGCGCGCCATCGCGTCACGCGGTCTGCGCGAGCTACGGAAAAAAATTGGACGACGCGTTTCAGATGAACCAGAGAAGTCATGAACTACTTACATAAACACAACCCCATAGGCGATGTCGACATGATTCGCATTCTGCAACGTTTGGATGCCGGTGCGACAGTTGTCGAAATTCTCAAAGATTTACCTGAAGAAAATCGCGAGGAAGCGCGCGAGCTTCTGTATGTCATCATGCTCCTTGATTCTGTCCGAGAACATCTTCCAGTCCCACACGAGCATTTTGAACACATTTTGCAGCGCCTTGACGATCCGATCCCGGGGCGCATTCCTGAAAAAGTTACAAAACACACGCATGAAAAAAAAGCTTCTGCCGAGCATATCGTTTCGCCAAAGGCGCCCAAGATATTTGTCATGCCACATATTCCGACGGTATTTCATCTACAAAAATATTTCTTTCCTCTATCGACAGCTGTTGCTGTCGTGGTTCTTCTCGTTGTGAGCAGACAGTATGTTACGTCAGAACCAATCGGCACAGATGCTGTTCTTTTTGAATTGAGCACAGAGTATCCCCTAGACACCTTTCCCGATGATGAAGTGATTCCATCGAGTGCAGTGAGCGCGCAAGAAACGGCGTCTATACCTGCTGAAACACTTCCGCATTTTGATATATTGACAGAAGCGCCCGTAGTTCCCACCACGCTCAATGCAGACAATGCCAATGCGGATCAAAAACATGCCCTTTCTTCGAGAGGTGTTTCTTCCACACCGCAGGCGTCACGCGGAACCCTCTTTGATGAGAGTTTGGAGACAACACTTACTCCGCTCATAAAGAACGAGTCGTCCGATGCATATGGCGTTTTCCCCGAAGATACTTTTTCCATATACTTACAAACACTTACAGATATACCCATTGATCATTATTAAATTAATAACTAACAGCCCATGAGTCTATGAAAAAAAATATTGGAAAAATTTTTATATGCACAAGCGCAGTACTCCTCTTTGCAGGAATCGCGAATGCGCAAAATACCGCACCATTTTGCGAGAGGATTGTGAATCACGAGGACGCAGTTCACGCTGATTTAGATGTTGCCGCACAATCGCGCACCGAGCTTGAAAAAGAGCAAGATGAACGTCTTGCGCTTGAAAGAGCGAGACAAGACGACTCATTTGCGGCTGCACGCCTTGATACCGATGCGCAATTTGTCAAATATGTGGAAACGCTAAGAAATAAGGCGCGGAAAAATGTGATAAAAAATAGCGCCATCGAAGCTTTTGAAAATGCGGTCATAACTTCGCGACAAACGTTTCGTTCCGCGGTAGCTGACAGCATTGAAAGCTTTCGAGAAAGTATAAGTGAAGTGATTGCAGCAAGGAGAGAGGGCTTTGGGAAAGCTGAGAAAAACCGTCGGGCGCAATTTGACGCTGCCCTCGAAGTAGCAAAAAATTCCTGCTTGAGGGAAAATGACGCATCGGTCACAGCTGCGGACGACACACTCAAGACAACGCTTCGCGGCATTCGTGACGGTTTTCGCAGCGAGCAGGCTGCTGTCGAAGACACGGCGCGCGCAGACCACCACCAAGCAATAGAAACTCGTAAAAATGCTTTGGGCGCTGCGCGTGAGGCGAGAAAGCGGGCAGTGGAAAAAGCAGTTGAACTACTCCGTGCCGCATGGAAATAGAAATGCTATAGTATCGGTATGAGGTTTTTTCATACGCTTGTTTTTCATTTCAACATAGCTGCTCAATGCAGGCATCTTGGCGTTCCGCTCTGGTCGTGTCCGCCATTTCTTTTTTTGGTATTTGGCATTATAAACATTGCGGCCATACTTTCTACATACTATCTTGCACAGCGGTATGCGAGCCCTGAAGTTATCATCCTTTCCGTTGTTCTTCTGTCAATGTTTCTTCTTGTGGTATCGTTTATAATTATGCGAGCTTTCGAGCAGGTTGTTGCCGCTCGCCAAAAGGAATCCGCCAGACACCGGGAAATGCTCGCCATAAAAGATCAGTTTGTTTTTGTCGCAGCTCATGAACTGCGCACGCCCGCCAATGCAATTAAGTGGGCGCTCGAATCGCTTGAGATAAAAAAATCACCGTGGATTGAAAAGGAGAAGGAGGTATTCGATGCTCTTTCGATAAGCAGCGCTCGGCTCCTCGATCTCGTCAAAGATCTTCTTGAAGTTGCTCGCATTGAAACAGGAGCAATCACGCTTCATTTCGAAACAGTCTCCATAGAGAGCGTACTCAAGGAATTGCTGTCATCACTTGCCGCATATGCCGCTAAGCTCAACATCTCTATTATAAACAACATACATGACGACGCCCTGCAGGTTTTTGCCGACAAGGTGCGATTCAAGGAAATTCTCGATAATTTGATTGCAAATGCAATCAAATACAACCGTGAAAAAGGAACAGTTTTCATTTCCGCAGAACGCGAAGCTGGCGGCGTAACACTCCATATTCGCGATGAAGGACAAGGAATAGCAACCGGGGACCAGGTTCACATCTTTGAAAAATTCTGGCGGTCCGTAGATGCTCACAAAATCGAAGGCACTGGCCTTGGGCTTTTTATTGCTCGCCAGCTCGTGCTTTCTATGCACGGTAAAATATCATTCACAACTGAACAAGGTATTGGAACGATATTTTCTGTCTATCTTCCATCAACACATACATAGAAAAGCATCCATCGCTGTTTCGACAATGAATGCGCGATTTCATGTGATGCAGTAACCCCTCACAGCTATGAATAAATCCCTCCCACCCTCCCTTTCAAAAAGGGAGGAGTTCACATCCCTCCCACCCTCCCTTTCAAAAAGGGAGGAGTTCACATCCCTCCCACCCTCCCTTTCAAAAAGGGAGGAGAGGCGTTCCACTTCCCCCTTTACTAAAGGGGGAATGAGGGGGATTTTCCAAAGGTGTGCGGGGTTACAGAATGCACCCACCCTTGACTAAATTAAATGCTTATGCCACTCTATGTCGAGTAGATGTGACCTTTTTTCACTCACCTATACCCAACACGGAGGTGTTCGATGCGTACAAACGAGTTTGGAAAATTCAGTTTAGCGGTGTTTTTCGGTGCGTCTGTAGGAGCGATCGTCGGCAGTACCTTACATTTCAACTCTTTACTCGGTGCTCTGCTCGGCGCGGCGCTTGCCTTTGTTCTCGCCTATGGCACGAGAGCGGTAATGGATTGGCAAACCACAAAATATTGGGTGGTGTTGGCTTGGAAAAGAACCTTTGGCAAGAAAAACCTCCTTGCTGTTATGTTTAAAGGAGCATGTTGGGGCATTGTTGCCGGAAGTGTGATTGGGGCTTTTTTGCTTGTCGTGGTCTACCTCCTTGGGATGTTATACCTCGCGACAATGTTCTTCGATATAACAGTAATGCTAAACTATGTTGCTATCAAAAACATGGTTGTCGTTTCTCTTTTGATGCCTGTTGCGTTTAGTATCGCTATGACCATTCTTGTATGCGTTATTCCAGACACTGGTCATCTGGATACAAAAAAAACACTGAAAACGGCCCTCACATACAACATAGTATCGCTTCACTTTCTTGGAGCATATTATATCTTGTATTACACGTGGCATGGGCTGCGGAACTTCATCCCGGGCGTCAAGCAGATTTGGGCATTCATGATTCTCGCCCTTCGCTATATCCACGAGAAAGAATACACCGCCTGCGGCACATGGGCGGCTGCGCTCTCACTTGTCGCGAGATTCGCAGCGCAAGGCGATATCATCACAACACTCGCCGTTGCTTTTTCTGGCGCGATGTTGGGCTATTTTGTGCGCATGTTTCTCCTTGCGGTTATATCGAAACGTGTGGTGTGCTAATAGTCTACCGGGAACAGAGCACATCTTATTGAATTTTTAACAAGTATGACAAACGACGGGCGCCGCATAAGCGCCCGTCTTCTCTTTTTGTTGTCATTGCGAGCCCCAAGGGGGCGCGGCAATCCAGTTCTTATACAGTATTCACACTGGATTGCTTCGGGCTTCGCTCTCGCAATGACGCTTGCAAAGGCGTTTCGTAATTCAAAGTACAGTGCTTGACATTTTTCCAGTAATTCGCAAGCTAAGAGATAGAAGTACCCAAAAGTTCGTTGATAGGAGTAGTGTGTAATGAATACCATAAAGTATATAGGATTCTGTATTGCCTTGGTTCTATTTCTAGGCACCGTGAAAACGAGTCATTCGTTTAACATGCTTATCATGCCACAAAACGAATGCGGGACCACACATGTTGGACCGCAAGATCTCGTTGACGTAACAGGATTTCCAATGAAAGCGGAAGGGGTACGCAATATTCGTCTCGATACGACAACCATTCTTCTGCGTTCAACTCTTGATCTTCCACAAATGCCCGAATGGCTGCCCGAAGTCTGGGCAAAAAGCGGCATCGTAATTTCAACCCTCCGTATCCGCAACGAAACGCATCAAAAAAATAAAATGGCCACGGAGCTCCAAACATTTCTTGTCATAGAGTGGAGTGAGCCCATGACCGTTTGTGACATTCTCACGGGATGGGAAGCATGGACACTTCGTCAGATAGAGAAACCAACTGTCTTATTTGGAGAAGCCTTGCTTGTCTTCATCCATCGTGGTGAGCGCAAAATTCTCCGCGACTATCTATTGGTCACCCTGGTTCCCGGCGTGCATCCTGACACTTTTGTGCGCGAGGTACTTACTCCACTCGAAAGAGAGAACCTGAAGTTTTACCAGGGAATTTCTCTGCCTGACCAAACTGAAGGCATTTGGAAAATGATACTGCGCGCCAAAGAAACACTGTTTCCTTTGCGTGCCGCTCGAATTCTCTCCGGCCATCGGCAGTTCGTTTCGAGCGTCTCCCCGATATTTATTCCGTACGTCTCAACTATCAACACGAAAAGCTTCATGGAGCGCATTGGAAACGACCGCTCGTCTATACGTTTTCATGATGGGGAAACGATTTACAGCGAACAGGCTTCATATGATGCTACGCTCCAACTTTCGATTACCGTTGATTTGTTGCGAAACGAAAGCGGCAAGCCGTATTTCAAACTTCTCACCAATGCTTCCGAGCTTGCAAAAAATATTGAAGAAGCGATTGTGCCAAAAACAGAGGGCGTTCTTCGAATCGATCCGTCAGCATGCTGGGAGTATCGCTCCGATGACAGCGCTCTACAAACCGTCCAAGTATTTTTTGCTTGTCGTTTTGTACCATCGCTTCCGGGCCGTTTCGAAATTGGTTCGCTGCCACTGCGTTTTGAGATTGAAACAGGCGGGATGCCATTTACGATGCATACCGAAAGAAGCTTTGTTCTTAACACGGTCGAGCTTCGTCATCCCGAGCAAGATGGCATTGTGAGTTTTATTGGGACGTTTTCCGCTCCGCAACAGAAAATAGCTGCACGAGACACAGAGGAAACAGAAGCCGACCGTGGGCCAATCGCAACGCACATGCGTCAAAAAATAGGCGGCACGATCAAATTGATCATGAAAGCTGTCTATGAAGGCGCTACGAGTTTTATTCACGCGCCCGGAGCATTTCTACGAGAGCGCGAGTTGTTCATCGTTATGACGTTGGGAGCGGTCTCTCTCTGTGCCTTTCTTGTACGCACGTATCTGTGGGGTTGGGGAATTTTTCCATCCTTGCTTGAGACATGCAAATTAGGAGCTACCTTTGTTGTACGTCTCGTGGTCTACGCTTCAATACCGCTCATGATGGATCGAGACCCTTCGCGGGCTCTGCGAAAAGTGATTGCGATTATTCACAAAGGAGAGAATATAGAAAATATGAGTATTGAATCGCTTGCGCTGCGCAGTGGGATCAACCTCGATCTCGATCAGCAAGCATTTTATGACTGGGTCAAGCTTGCACCACGGAGTAAGTTGGAATCCGTTTTCGCGGCTCTCTGGATCGAAGAACACAGCAGTATATGGAAATTGCCCCTCAACACCGTGCATGCGTACCATGCGCATATCCTGCGACCGTTCTCACTTCGACACTTTCTTGCATTGCCGAAATACCTTCATGCCGCAACGCTTGAGTATGAGAAACGGGAAGGCTTCACATGCAGCTAGCAAACTTGTTCGCTCTCGTATTTGAACATCTGTACTATCTGCATGATGTTACTCTCTTTACGTGGCTTCGACCAAATGCGTTTTTTCTTCTGGTTCTCATCCCATTGCTCGCCACGAGAACGCTCCGTGCACGAGATGTTCTTCATCACGGAGCATCGTGGCTCTTTAAGCAGCCGCTTCGGTATCGCGTAGGAGAGGCGCTTTTTCGACAAGGAAGTTATGCGTGTGCGATCGCAGTTCTTGTTCTGCTCGTTGTTTCGCTTGCCGGGCCGGTTATCAAAAAAAATCGGCCCAAGCCAAACCAGAATCGGCCTGCGCTTGTGTATATTGTTGATGTATCTGGTTCAATGAACGGAATCTTCGCACAGCGTTTGACAACATTCCTCACAGAATTTGTCAAGGTTGCCGATGGGTTACGTGGTGAAAAGCGTATCGGTGTGGGTCTCTATTACTTTTCCTCACACCCGCTTCTCAATGTTGCGCCGACCGCTACCTACAGAATGCTCCTTAGTGTTGTTAAGCGTTTCAACACGGGCAGTTATGGAGCAGGCATGGGCACAGAACCTTCACCTTCGCTCTGGGTCGCTCTCCTTGATCTCGCACGCATGAGCGATCCAGATCTTGCGGTAAAACTCCAACACATGAGAAAAACCGGTTTATTTTCCTGCATTGAGCAGCGGGGCACAGAGGACAGTCCGCAAGCATTTGCTCGGCTCATTGTGCAAACGTATAACGTTGATGTGCTCAATTCGCTCCGAAAGTCAATGCTCGGCAAACGTATGGCCATCGGAACTGACACAGACTTCGATCTCACTTCGAGAGGGGATATCTGTATCACGAGGCTTTTCAATTTTGCCGCCGCTATTAACTTGCCGATTGACATCGTTTCCACGAATCCAATGTCGGGCACAGTCGCGCTCAATTTTCCGCGACTTATCAGGGGGACCAAAGGAAACTTCTATCTTTTGAGCGATTCCTTCAGCAATCCTGATAGAGTGCTTACCGAGGAAGAAAAAAGAAAAATAGATCAGGCGGTGCATTCTGTCTATACATCACTCACCACAAATACGGCATGGCGGGAGGAACAGTCACACACAACTCTTGACACAACCCCACAGCGTGCACTTCTCGCTCTTGCATGCATCCTCGCATTCGTTTGGATGCTGCTCCGCGCCGTCCGTCCCATTATGGGGTGGTAGAGAATATGCACACATGCGCCACATACTGCCGCAGATACTTTTGTATCTGCGGCAATTTTGTACCTGCTCACGCTCCTCAAAATCCCTCCCACCCTCCCTTTCAAAAAGGGAGGAGTTCACATCCCTCCCACCCTCCCTTTCAAAAAGGGAGGAGCTTCCCCTGGTTTCCCCCTTTTGCAAAGGGGGAGAAAGGGGGATTTAGAAGAGCCCTATTGAAGAGTGACAGTGTACGCAATTTTTAGTTGACATAATTTAAAAAAACTTTTATAAATACAGCAGACGTACTTCAAATTGCATCGAAGGAAAAACAGCATGAAAAAGCTCATTACATGGGTTTGCATTATTTCCCTTATACTTCTCGTGCTATTTTATGTCGTTTCTGCAAGCAGTGCAGCAGAAAACAGTGATACAGAAATACAGCAAGCAGCAAGGGCAGAAGCATATGCAGTAATCGATCGAGCACGCGACATGGTGACAAACCAAGAAAATGGGCTTGAAGCGCTTGTGCGCAGTGGAACTAGCCTGCTTGGAAAAGGAGCCGCCTGGGAACCGCTTGCGCGCAAAAAACTGCATTCTGCTGCTCTGCTCGCCGGTGAAATAGAAAAGATGCTTGCGCCCTATCTTCCGCCACAAGGTACGAGCGCATTGCGCTATATTAATCTCGGCATTGGCGACCGCGTCATTCAAAAAGCCGAATGGGCACCCTATGAGAACAATTGGAGCGACAAGCTTCCTACCCAAAAAATCAACACAAAGGGAAATATTGTTGCAGGACCGCGGCCGCACGAGGGAAAATTATTCTGGCAGATCCGTTTCTTTGATGAATTGCTGGGATGGCTGCCAGAGAACATACTCGCAAAAGAATTTCCTCATCAAACTATTATTACCGCGACTGCATGTTGGATACACGGTAATGTGCTCACCTATAAAATGGTCGCGTCATTGCGTTCATATCAAGAAAGTGAGCCTCTCGGGGAACGTTACGCCGTCGTGAAAGATATGCTTGCTTCGATTATTGCCGCGTATGAATGCGCGCTCGCAACATTTGCGCATCCTGACAGCATAGAAACAATCGGGGTGCGTGAAGCTGCAAGATATCGTGAAATTATCAAAAAAAATTTCCCGATTATGCAAGAACAACAGAAGCAGGCTCAAAAGCAATCTTCTGAAAACCGTGTTGGTGCCTCGGAAGAAAGCAGTATGATAAAAGCGATTCTTGGAGACGAGGCGGCGCGAGAAAAGAAAAGTCAACAACGCATGATGGTACCGCCACCAGATCGCGAAAGTGATCCAAATCGCAAATTCACGCCAGGTGTTCCGATTGGTATCCACTAGTACCTCATTAACCTAATTTTTTCGGCCAAAATCTCTCAATTTCGGCTACGACTTGTCAAAAATTTCTTGAAATATCTCGATATTCCTCGGATTTTTTGACTTCGTCTCGCGCGAAATTGAAAAATTTTCATCCGAAAAAATTAAATTAACGAGGTACTAGCTTCCGGTTCGCACAACCACGCCACCGATTCGAAAAAAACGATTCGGTGGCATACCTTTGAAAGCAAGGAAGATGCTTCATGGATAGTACAGGCATTCTTTTTCATCATGAATCTGTGATGTACGCCGCGCCATACGCGCTTTTGATTTCAGTCATTTTATTTTTCTGTATCGCGCATCGGCTCGCAACCGCTCAAAAAAAGATATTCAAAAAGGGCGCGCTTTCGATGCATCTTCGCTATACCCTATGCGGCACAATCGCGATTGCAAGCATGCTCGTCGCTTTTGCGGGTCCCTATAGGCACAAAACAGATATTCTCCAAGAGGAAATCGGGGCAAAAATTGCCATTTTTCTTGATAACTCGCCATCGATGGCAGCAAGCGATATTTCGCATGCAGACAAAACATCGCTTGCAGCACGAGACTTGCGCCCATCACGACTCGGCCTCTGTGTTGCAAATATAAGCAACGCACTTGCTGATCTTATCGGCGCTGAAATTATTCTCTTCACGTTCTCCGGATCAACAGACTTGAGAACGGGGGATTGGGTACAACTTTCGACACATTCGTACCGAGCTTTTAGCAGCCTTTTACACGATATAGAACCTTCATTTATCGGCGCCGGAACAGATATGTCGCGCATTTTTGAAGAAGCCCACCATATTCTTCAAAAAGAACCAAGTTTCATCATTCTTTGTTCGGATGGCGGCAAAGACGGATCACACATGGCAGATGTTGTTCTTCGCCTCAAGGTCAATAATTTAGCTTATGGGCCGTTGCGAGATCGAAATATACCGATCTATGTTTTAGGGACAGGAACACCGGGAACTCCCGCCCCGATTCCATTCACGTCATCCGACGGTCGAATTCAGGGATTCATCCAAGACGGTTCCGGAAACAATGTGTTGACGGAATACGATCCCGTAACACTGCGGCAAATCGCAACACTCTCGGGTGGAATATACATGCACGCAGATGACCTCTATAGCGGACGCAACCTAATACGCAACGCAATCATGAGCGGCCTGCGCAATAATCACAACATCACCGTTGTAAATCCAAACGATCTCTCCTTGCTGTTCATTGTCGCATCACTCTTTTTTTTCTCCATCACTTCAGGAAGTTTTTCCTTCTTGAAATGGTTTAGAAAACAGAGTTAGCGCCGGACGCCTGTACTTGTACGGGCGTCTTTTTTCAGTCTTCTTCTTGCAGTCTTTTTTGTTCCTGCTAGGATACATTTGGATATACGCACCGGAGTGCATTTCTTTGAAATATACAAAGGACTGAAAGATGAACGAAAAAATGCTTCAAATAGTAAGCGAGCTTCGTGCTCCTTTTCTAAAGTTCAGAGCAGTAATGTCGCAAATTGTTTTTGGGTCATCCCAGCAATTTGGCCATCGTATTTTCTCAAATTCCGTGCTCGTGCCGACGCAGTCGGAAGAATGGGCGAAAAATGTTTCCACATTCACCTGTTTTGGACCGCCAGCGAGTGGAAAGACCACAGCGGCCAAGGCATACAGCATGCTCATGGCATGTCCCACAGCATTTGTCGTCTGGGGTCCTGAACTCACGAGCGGGCAGCTCTATGGCTTTCTTGACTACTCGATTCTCGACAAAAATGAACAGCCCAAATATCGGCCAGGCGCACTGACACCGGGCTCATATAACATGTTCATTTGTGATGAGTTGGTTCGTGGCGCTGTCAGTCGGCTCAATGACCTTGGCCCAATTTTTGCTGAAGGTAAGATCATGATCGAGGGACGGATTTTTGATATCGCTCCGCCGGATGAACCCCTCATTATCGTCGCGACGTCCAATCCCTTGGGATCAGCGGGAACCAAACGCGCCGCCGAATTTATCGTTGACCGTTTGATCGCAGGTACTATTTTTGATGTACCCAAAGAAAACCTTCGCCAATTGCTGCAACCGCAGAAACACTGGCGACGTATTCGGGAACAAGGCCTTCTCACCCCCGTTCTTTCCCCGCGGATGATCATGCAAACGAGGCGATTTGTCGAGCAGGAAACAAATACGCCTGATCACATTATCGACTACATGGAAGAAATGCTCGGAACAATCGATTTGCTCACGCATCATAATTGGGCAAATCGCTTTCCAAGGGAAAAATTACCGCCGAAGTGGCGCGCTATGAAACGCATTCCCACCGCACCGCTCTTTCATCAGATGGGTGGCCGCATTCCACAACATCTTGAGTCACTCTCCCGTGCAGATTCATTCTTGACGTACGGGTCACTTCAAACGATCGTCAATAGGAGCGAAAACTCTGTGCAAGCAATGGCCCTTGCTGTCCTTGCGCATCGCTTTATGTATCACATACATGAAGGCGGTATCGATATTCGCGACGCAGCTCATGAAGAAGATATATTAGATTTCGTCAGAACTGCAACGAACTGGGTTGTTTCTTTGGTGCCGTTGCCAACATCTCTGCAACGTGCTCCATCGGTTGCAGCATAAGAGCATAAGAGCCCTGTGTTTCTGCGACACAGGGCAGTTCTCTGGAGAACCTATGTATGGCATTTGATCCCATTACACCGTTTCGACTCGGAGGCGCGCCTCTCTGGCACATTCCCATCCCGTCACAGCGATATATAACGGGCGACCATCCAAGTTCAATTCACGGATTTGGCGAAGAAATTGCAGAGATCAGAGAAATGGAGCCTGGCGACAGTTCTGAATGGTACTCTCCAATACTATCGGCAAGAATGAAAAAACGTATGGCTGTGTACCACACCCGGAACGAGGAAGTCGGCGTACAGTTTTACCTTGATGCTGGTCCTGCAATCGACTTCGGCGTTCCGTCAAAACGCTTTGTTGCCGTGAAAATCATGTCGAGCCTCGCAGTAAATCTTTTCCGAGAACCAAATCATGGCACAGCAGCATGCATCGGTGTCGGTTCGCGCATTATGTACATATCCGATTTGGCAGACCAGGCAGTTACATCAAGCGCACTGCGAAGATTAGTGTATAAATGCGAGAGATATGAACACGAGGACTATGAACGTCTTCCACGTGTTCTCAAACTTCATTCGGCAGAAACGCCGGAACAATTGATCTGTCTCTTTTCGGATTTTCTTATTCCGCCACAGGACGAAGCGGCATGGGGACAGTTGGAAAATGCCTGCAGACGTGTTGAACGAGAGGGAAATGAGGTGATTTTCATCCGTGTTCTTTCGCCTCTCGAAAATCAATTCCCGAATGTCGCAATTACTGTTCGCGGAGCAGAACATTCCCTATGGAGTGGATCAGGAACTCAAAAGCAAATTCTTCGGACACAAAGTATGATTCGTGAACGCCTGAATGCCATCTGCAAAAAACCTGATATTCGATTTCTTGAAATCGTGTGGAACGACGATAAAGATGCGACCGCTTTTGAGCTTCAAGAGTTTCTCAAACGACGGTCATGCTATATCCGAGCCCATCTTGATATTGCTACCGCGTAACACATTCGACCAGCACCTGCAGTTAACAACACTACAGGTGCTTCTTTTTACTCTGGAAATAGTTATATTGGGTAAACTTAATGATATACTATATGCACTATGGACACGGCAATAGAACAATTCAATACGCAATTTCTTTTTATTCCTGTTATCAGCAATAAAGAAAATCTGCAGAAAACAGAGTCGTTTATTGTATGCGGCATGGGCGGTTCAAACCTCGCCCCCGGGCTCATAAAGATGCGTTTGCCTCATATAGACATCGTGTCGCATCGTGATTATGGCCTGCCACTCGTATCTCAAAAATTTCTATCAAAAAGTCTCATTATTTTAAGTTCTTATTCTGGAAATACCGAAGAAACCATAGACTCGTTCCATGCCGTACGCGAAAAAAATCTCTCGTGCGCAGTCATTGCGACAGGAGGAAAGCTTCTCCACCTTGCGCAGAAACACTCTGTTCCGTATGTTCAAATTCCCGATACCGGCATACAGCCAAGATCGGCTCTCGGCTATTCCCTGCGCGCACTCCTCGCCCTCATGCAGGAACAGAGCATTCTCGATGAAACCGCCAATCTCGCGGAAACCCTTGAACCCAAAAAATTCCACGACCAAGGCGAAGCACTCGCAAAACGCATGGCAGGGCACATACCCGTCATCTATGCCTCAACGCGAAATTATTCCATAGCTTACAATTGGAAAATTAAGTATAATGAAACGGGGAAAATACCGGCATTCTGCAATGTCATTCCCGAACTTAACCATAACGAGATGACCGGCTTTGATGTTACGGGAGCAACAGAGCATCTCTCCGAATGTTTCTATTTTCTCTTTCTCGCGGATCCTCTCGATCATCCGCAAGATGCGAAAAGAATGAGTGTTCTTTTTGATATGTTTCTCAAACGAAACTTGCGCGCAGAAAAAATAGAGCTTTCCGGAGAAAGTCTTTTTTCCAAGATATTTTCTTCACTTGTCTACGCAGACTGGTCTGCATTCGAAACCGCTCTTCATTATAATCTCGATCCTGAAAAAGTTCCCATGATCGAAGAGTTTAAGCGGAAAATTGCATGAATTTCTTTGAATTATTACTCGCCCTATTGAGCATCATCATATTTCTTTTTTCATTGCTCATGCTCTTTTTTAGAAATAACGGCACGATCCTCCGAGCAATGTTCATTCCCAGTATTTTTCTTGAAGACAGAGCGATCGCTCTGTCTGTCCGTTTGTCAGAGCCTATCAACAAAGCTGTCGGTATAACCGGAAGCGGACAATCCGGAAATGAAATGCGACTCAAGAAAAACTTTTTGATACGATTCGGTCTCATGCTGTTTCTTACCTCGTGTGCACTTATGTATTTTGCTATTACATAAAACTCGCCCAACCTTATGTACATTCTTTTTGACATCGGAGGAACAAACATTCGCGTAGCTGCGTCACCTGACGGCAGCACATACGGCGAACCGATTACTTTTAGCACTCCGGAAAAATTTGACGAGGGAATTGAGCGAATCGTTGACGCTGCAAATATCCTCCGCAGCGGTATTGCGGTCTCTGCTAGCGCTGGCGGTGTTAAGGGGCCGGTTAATCCAAAAGAAGGAGTACTGCTTCATCCGCCCAATTTACCAAACTGGAAAGACAAACCTCTCAAAGAACGTCTCGAAAAGGAATTTTCCGCTCCGGTTTTTGTAGACAATGACACAGCAATTGTCGGGCTTGGGGAAGCAGTCGCCGGCGGCGGTAAGGGCCATGCGATAGTTGCATACGTCACGGTGAGCACGGGTGCAAACGGCGTGAGAATTGTTGATGGAAAACTTGATAGAAATGCGTATGGATTTGAGATCGGACATCACATCATCAATTGGAATGAAAAAACGCAGTGCACCTGCTCTGATACGCCAACATGGCAACACCCGGAGGCTTTCATAACAGGGTCTGCTTTTGAACGACGCTTCGTAAAAAAACCATACGAAATCACCGATGAGAAAATCTGGGATGAATCGGCGCGTATTCTTGCTGTCGTGCTCCACAACGTCATCATGTTTTGGTCTCCGGAATGCATTGTTATCGGCGGCTCAATGATCATCGGCACGAACGGGCCTGTTATACCACTTGATCGCGCACAAACATACTTGCAGCACATGGTCACCATATTTCCAAAAATACCAAAGATCGTTCCCGCCGAGCTCGGTGCATTCGGCGGACTGCATGGAGCGCTTGCATTGATTAGGTCGAAGCTAGAAGAAATTGTTTGAAAGTTATTTTGTATGCCAAGAAAGAAATTAACAGAACGAGACACAAATGAATGGGTTGCTATTACTGTATCAGTGTGTGTTGTTGCACTCTTCGTGTTTGGCCGGTTGCTTTTCTAACATTTTTATACTACGCTCCCAGCACGTTCATTTCTGTGCTTTTTTGTTATGCCAGATCCAATTACATTCAAGATTGAGCAGAAAATAAAGGGAGCCTTTGGAAGGGCCGGAACCCTTGCGACACCCCATGGCGTTCTTCTAACGCCAGCTTTTGTCATTGTAGGAACCAAAGCAACCGTCAAATCCCTTACAACCGACCAGCTCAAAAAACTTGGCGCCACGATCGTGCTTGCGAATACATATCATCTCTATTTGCAGCCGGGGGATGAGATTGTGCGCGACGCAGGCGGTCTTCATGCGTTTATGAATTGGCACGGGCCCGCAATGACTGACTCGGGCGGTTTCCAAGTATTTTCTTTGGGAAGCGCATTTACTCGAAATCTCAATAAATTTATCAGTCGCGGCGAACTCGAAGCGTTCGTACGCGGAAAAATACCCGAGCAAACGAAAGATCCGCTCGCAACTATTAAAGAGGGAGGGGTCGTATTCAAATCGCATGGAGACGGGAGTACGCATACACTGACACCAGAAAAATCAATACAGATACAAAATAACATCGGCGCTGATATTATTTTTGCTTTTGATGAATGCACATCACCCATCGATTCATACGATTATCAAAAAGAGGCAATGGAAAGAACACATCGTTGGGCAGATCGCTCTCTCGCCACTCATCAAAGTAATCCATCCATGCGCGAGAAACAAGGACTCTTCGGTATCGTCCAAGGCGGCCACTATGAGGATTTACGAAAACAGAGCGCCACATACATCGCAAACCTCGACGTTGCAGGTTTTGGTATTGGCGGCTCATATACAAAAGAAGACATGGAGGATGTTCTCAAGTGGGTAAACCCCCTGTTACCGGAAAAAAAACCGCGCCATCTTCTTGGTATTGGAGAACCTCTCCAGCTTTTTATAGGCGTAGAACATGGTGTTGATACTTTTGATTGCGTAGCGCCAACACGAGAAGCGCGCAATGGGGCAATATACACACGTGATGGCAGAATTAATCTCTTTAACGCAAAATATAAAAACGATTTTTCCTCACTGGAAAAAGACTGCGGCTGTTACACCTGTGAGCACTACACATGCGCATACATGGCACATCTTTTTCGAGCAAAAGAAATTCTCGGGTATACGCTTGCGACGATTCATAACCTCCACTTTTTTGTCACACTGATGACAAACATACGTTTGTCAATTTTAGAAAATAGATTTCTTGAATTCAAAGACTCCTTTGCCTCACGATACTATCACTTCAACCCATAATTGGTTATATATTTACTATGAATGTTTTTAGTCTTAGATCACACTATGCGCCTGCAGGCGATCAGCCGAAGGCAATTGAAGAACTTTCGCGCGGATTGCAAAAATCAATGCGCTGGCAGACCTTGCTCGGCGCAACAGGTACCGGAAAAACTTTTACTGTCGCGAATATTATCGCGCGCATCGGAAAACCGACGCTTGTTATTGCACACAATAAGACACTTGCGGCACAACTCGCGCAGGAATACAGTGAGTTCTTTCCCGATGCCGCCGTGCACTATTTTGTTTCATACTACGATTACTACCAGCCTGAAGCGTATCTTCCCATTACCGATACCTATATTGAAAAAGAAACACAAATCAACGAGGAAATCGACCGCTTGCGGCATGCATCGACGCAATCCCTCCTTTCACGCCGCGACGTCATCATTGTTGCCTCTGTTTCGTGCATCTATGGCCTAGGTAATCCAGTTGAATATGAAAAAGTCAACATGCATCTCGAGAAAGGAGCGAAATGTGCGCGCAACGATTTCATGCGCGCACTTATCGACATTCACTTTGAGCGTACCAATACTGACCTTACACCGGGCACATTTCGCGCAGTCGGCAATGTGATTGAAGTCATGCCCATACATGAAAAAAAGCTCTACCGCATAGAAATAGCGGGAGACACAATTAAAACCATCCTCCGAATTGATGCTATAACACGCAAAATAGAGGCGGAAATCGAACGTATTTTTCTTTTTCCCGCAAAACACTTCATCATCTCGAAGGAACGCAATGAACACGCAATAACCGACATCAAAGTCGAGCTTGAAAAACAGCTTGCATATTTTGCAAAAGAAGAAAAAATACTTGAGGCCGAACGCCTCAAACGCAGAACAAACTACGATCTCGCCATGATACGAGAAATCGGATACTGCAGCGGCATCGAAAACTATTCGCGTTTCTTCGATCGAAGAAACGAAGGGGAAGCGCCCTACACCCTGCTTTCATATTTTCCACACTTGTCGGATGGAGCTCCAGATTTTCTTACCGTCATTGACGAATCACACGTCACGATTCCACAATTGCGGGGTATGTTTGGGGGCGACCGTTCTCGAAAAGAGGTGCTTGTGGAACATGGATTTCGTCTGCCATCGGCAAAAGACAACCGTCCGCTCACCTTGGAAGAGTTCGAGGATCGCATTGGTGATGTTATATATACTTCGGCAACTCCGGGAGAATACGAAATGAAAAAGAGCGCACAGATTGTGGAACAGATCATACGTCCTACGGGACTTGTTGATCCGCAAGTTGACGTGCGGCCGATACTCTCATCACGCGAGAAAAGTTCGCCCTATCGAGGACAAGTCGGTGATTTCATACAAGAAACAGAAAAAGAAATCAAATCGGGAGGCCGTGTTCTTGCAACGACACTCACTAAAAAAATGGCAGAAGATCTAAGCACCTATCTGAAAGAGAAGGGGATTAAGGCAGAATATCTTCACAGCGATATAAAAACAATAGATCGCATCACTATTCTTTCAGATTTTCGAAGAGGAGTTTTTGACTGCCTTGTCGGTGTTAATCTTTTGCGTGAAGGCCTTGACCTTCCTGAAGTTTCACTCATAGGTATTTTCGACGCGGACAAAGAGGGTTTCCTTCGTTCTGAAACTTCACTCATACAAATCATTGGCCGCGCAGCGCGAAATAGCAATGGGCGTGTTATTTTATACGCTGACAACATGACCGGTTCTATGGAGCGAGCGCTTGAAGAAACCCGCCGCAGAAGAGAACTCCAAATAGCATATAATACAAAACACGGCATCACGCCAACAACAATCAGCAAAAGTATTAAAGATATCACTCGACATCTGCGTGGAGAACACCAAGAAACAATCGATATGCTTCTTGTTGTTGACCGGGAACTGTACAAGAAAAATCCAAAAAAAGTTATAAGAGAAAAAGAGAAACAAATGAATGAGGCAGTCAAGATACTCGACTTTGAAACTGCCGCACTTTTGCGGGATGAAATTCGTGCACTGCAAGGCGAAGAGATGCCATAGAAACTTGCCTCAAAAAAATTGTTTGGTATACTTTCCTTGTATGGATGAAACTACAAAAAAATTTGTTGAAGATCAAATTGAAAAGCTTGCAGGCATGGTTGCTAAAGGTTTTGAAGCTACAGGACAAGATATTGCGCACCTTGAAGAAAAACTTGACGGACTTGACGGAAAGATCGCGCACCTTGAAGAAAAAATGGATGCTGGATTTACAAAATTACAACAAGAAAACGACAATTTTCGTGATCGGATACGTGTTAGAACCTATCCACTATCTTCATTCCGGCCTGAAATTTCCTGATTTTGGCTGCAACTTGTCAAAAATTTCTTGAAATATCTCGATATTCCTCATAATTTTTGACTTCGTTTCGCTCAAAATCAGAAAATTCAGTCTCGCAAGCAAGATAGTGGACAGGTTCTTATAGAAACGCGCATGGATCGAGCAGGGATTTCTTGATGAGTCAACATAGAGCATCTTGGGGTCTTGAACTGAATGATTCAGCTTGCCTCAAAAAATAAGGGTTGCTATAATCACAAGCGAGGAGAAAGCGAAAGTTTCTACTTTCATTTTCTCCGAGTGCCGTGATTATATACCCAGTCACATTCGCAAACCCGATGCTTTTGGGTATATACTTGTTGTATATGGATGAACATACAGAAAATCAAGCTCCCATAGATCATGCTCTTGCCGGAATAAAAGTACTCATCGCAGAAGATGATCCGTTGCTTGCCGGCATGCTTGGGAAACGACTCACGACAGCAGGCGGCACCCTCTATCATGAAGCAGACGGCGCGCGCATACTTGAAATAGTTCGGGAACAACATCCTGATATTGTCGTGCTCGACATTATGCTCCCAGGCATGAACGGATACGATGTTCTCAAAACTATTAAGGCCGACGACGCAACCAAAGACATTCCCGTCCTTCTTCTCTCAAATCTTGGACAAGAAGAAGATATACAAAAGAGCCGGGAGCTTGGCGCAGCAGATTTTATGATCAAAGCAACGGTATCCCTCGACGAAGTTGTTGAAAAGATCATTCAGGTACTTTTCCAGGCAAAAACAAAATAGAAATTTATTAATTCACCTTACGCAACAAAATGTTTTTTCCGTCATTGCGAGGGCGAAGCCTGAAGCAATCTAGGATTCGGGCGCTATACTCTGGATTGCTTCGAGCTTCGCCCTCGCAATGACGAGTATAGATAGTTTCATATATTAGTTCAGGTTGCGTAAGGTGAGTTATTAAGTGTGCGCTCAAAGCTTTATTCATTTTTTGAAAGGAAAAAATGTTCTCTAGATTTCCCCATGTTTCTTCCGATAAAGTTCGACAATGTAGAGGATTTACTATAATCGAACTGCTCGTGGTTATCGCAATTATCGGAATTTTGGCAGGTGGTGTGTATGTAAGCTTGAATTCCGGTCGTATAAAAGCAAGAAATGCCAAACGCGCGTCTGATATTTCACAACTGGTTCTAGCATTTAATGCGTATGCACAGCTCAATGGTAACTTTCCAATTACGGGTGATGATGAGTGGTATTGTATCAGCAAAACGTGTGGTGAAAAATGGGCGACTAAATCTCGAAATGCGGTAGTGGATAGCGCTATTGCTCAATTTGTACAACTAGCCACTGATCGACAAAGTTCTACGGGATATAGCGGATATCTCTATAATAGTGATTGGGACGGGGGAAACAGCCCGTTTGATGACACCGACTTTCCCCCCGGTATCTATTTGAAATTTGTATTCGAAGTTGTTTCTGCTACTCCAACGACATGCTCTCCCGGGAAAGTATGGGAAGTGACTTCGAAATATATAAAATGCCGAATGAAGCTCAATTAATTTGCAAGTAAAGTGATTGACGTTTCGTTTATTGTGGCATAGGCTCTAGATGAGCGTACAAATAGACTACCCCCGATTCGGGGAGTTTTGTGCGTAAATATGCAAGAAAAAATTATTGTAAAAGGAGCGCGTACACACAATCTCAAAAATATCACCGTTGAGATGCCGAGAAATAAAATGATCGTGTGCACCGGACTATCGGGTTCAGGCAAGTCTTCGCTTGCGTTTGATACTATTTTCGCCGAAGGCCAGAGACGCTACGTAGAGTCCCTTTCATCGTATGCTCGCCAGTTTCTTCGACAAATGCCAAAACCTGATGTTGATGAAATCACAGGACTTTCACCTGCAATATCGATCGATCAAAAATCACGCTCGAATAACCCACGCTCAACAGTTGCGACGATCACGGAAATATATGACTATTTGCGCATACTTTTCGCTCGTGTCGGAAAACCACACTGTCTCACCTGCGGCAATGAAATTGTGAAACTATCAAGTGAAGAAATGCAAGATTTAATTTGGAAGAAAATGCCTTCTGTCGCAAATGTGTCTCTTGAACTATTCGCACCAATCATTCGCGGCAGAAAAGGAGAGTACTACCAATTACTCTATGACCTGCTCTCCAAAGGCTACAGTGAAGTACTCGTAGACGGCAAACGACATGCTCTCCGGGAACAGATACTTCTCTCGAAAAACAAGCGCCATGAAATTGATGTTCTTATTGACCGCATAGAAAAAAGCGAATTTAAAGATAACAAGAAAAATGCGGAAGAGAGGTTGCGAGAAGCAGTCGAGAGGTCTCTCCATGAAGCCGACGGGTTGATCAGAGTTGTCTATCTTGCGGGAGGGCAGCGGACAGAAACATTCTTTTCCGCCAAGTTTTCTTGTCCGCACGATGGTTATTCCTATCCCGAAATCGAACCGCGCTTGTTTTCGTTCAACTCGCCCTACGGCGCATGTGAAGCATGCAATGGCCTAGGAACAAAATTTTTCTTCAGTCAAGAGGTATGCGAAGCGTGTCTCGGCGCGCGTTTGCGACCAGAGGCGCTGCATATCTTTCTCTACAACACAAAAAAAGAACGTAAAAATATCGTTCATTTTACAGAGCTCTCTATTAGCGATGCAAAAAAATTCTTTGATTCTCTTGCATTATCGCCAAAAGAGCAGGAAATCGCAGGACCGGTTATAAAAGAGATCAGAAATCGCCTCGAATTTATGATCAATGTCGGCATTGAATATCTTACTCTTGACCGCCGCGCTCATACACTCTCGGGAGGCGAAGCACAACGCATACGCCTTGCGTCACAGCTCGGTTCAGGACTTGTAGGAGCGCTCTACGTGCTCGATGAACCAACGATCGGCCTCCACCAGTTCGACAATGACCGTCTTATCCGCACGCTTACCGCACTTCGTGATGCGGGAAATACGATTATCGTTGTCGAACACGATGAAGATACGATATACGCGTCAGACTATATTATTGATCTCGGACCGGCCGCGGGTGTTCACGGCGGGGAAGTAATTGTCGCCGGCGACCTCGAAAAATTACTTACTGCAAAGAAAAATACATCGGACTCAAGAACATTGGCATATTTGCGCGGAGAAGAAAAAATCGATATGCCTGAATCAAGGAGAACTAGCAATAAAGGATGGCTCAAAATACAGGGAGGCAACATCTATAATATAAAAAATGTCCATATCGAGATTCCTCTCGGAAAACTTGTGCTTATTACCGGTGTGTCAGGATCAGGAAAATCCACGCTCCTGTACGAAATCTTGCATAAAAATCTCCAGGCGCGATTTGATCGTCGCTATAGAAGTGCGAACGTATACAACTGCGCGAGTTTTACGGGAACAGAATACGCAGGACGAGCAATCCTCATTGACCAATCGCCCATAGGACGAACACCACGTTCAAATCCCGCAACGTACACTGGAGCTTTTTCATTCATACGCGAATTGTTCGCAGAGACCTCCGAAGCGCGCGTTCGCGGATGGAAACCAGGACGTTTTTCATTCAACGTCAAAGGTGGCCGCTGTGAAGCATGCCAAGGAAACGGGGAGATTGCGGTTGAAATGCACTTTTTACCAACCGTCTATGTTCTCTGCGATGTCTGTCTTGGAAAGCGATTCATGAAAGAGACGCTTGAAATCGAATACAAGGGCAAGAATATTTACGAGGTTCTCCATCTTACCATTGAAGAAGCGCTCCGCTTTTTCGGTGACATTCCCGCAATCAGCGATCGTCTTAAAACGCTCGATGAAGTAGGGCTCGGTTATCTTGAACTTGGGCAGTCTGCTACGACACTTTCAGGCGGCGAAGCGCAGCGCGTTAAAATTTCTTCGGAACTGTATCGGCAACAATTGCAAAAAACAATATATCTTTTTGATGAGCCAACGGTCGGTTTGCATTACGACGACGTCAAAAAATTACTCGGTATCTTTGAACAACTAGTCGCTTCTGGAAATTCCGTCATTGTGATCGAGCATAATATGGATGTCATCAAGTGCGCCGACTACATCGTAGACATGGGCCCCGATGGCGGCATGGGAGGAGGACGCATTGTTGCCAAAGGAACACCCGAAGAAGTAGCAAACAATGACAAATCTCATACGAGCAAATATTTAAAGAAAGCGCTATTGAAAAAATGAAAACAGAACACACCATTCTCAATCAATAGAGAGTGGTGTGTTTTTTTAATCTCTTACCTAAGAGCGGAGCGTTTTTCAACACGGGGCCTTCTTTTTGCAAAGCTGAGATGCAACGAAGAATACGACACTTGCAGCAAGTGATATTAGACCTGGTTTAAGGAATATTCCCCCTGGAGCTGGAAATAAAAAACTGAAAGCAAGTATCAAACTCATGGAACCAAAAAATAAAAAAAATGGACTCAACATTCTTTGTCTCCTTTTCTTGCGATCCGACTGTTCTCGATAAGTTGCGATTTCTAAAAAACACTATAAATTATACACCATGAATCGTCAAGATTTTGCACAACTGAAGCTCCCTGACTCCCCCGGCGTTTATATGTTCACGAGTAGCAACCGGGCTATTCTCTATATCGGCAAAGCAACTTCGCTCCGTAACCGCGTGCGAAGTTATTTCAGTACAGATATCGCTACTACGCGGGGGCCGAAAGTTCTTGCCATGATCGCAGAAGCGGCGGGTTTGCGGCATATTCCGACAGATTCCGTGCTTGAAGCGCTTATTCTTGAAGGAAACCTGATACGAAAACACCAGCCAATCTACAACACCGACCGTAAGGATGATAAAAGTTATAACCATGTCATCATTACAAAAGAAGACTACCCGAGAGTCCTCCTTTTGCGCGGCAAAGACCTTGCGCAAATGTCAAAAGACAATATCGTGAAAGGCCTCTCACTCAAAGACCTTCGATATATCTTCGGCCCGTATCCTCATGGAACTGCTCTCAAGCAAGCTCTTAAGCTTGTACGCAAGATATTTCCATATCGAGATACGTGCACACCACATCATTTTCAGATATTAAAGTCTACGGTGAATTACAAAACGCCAAAATCCACCCCACCCCTCCTTTGCAAAGGAGGGAGTTCACATCCCCCTTGCCACCTTTACAAAGGGGGAAATTCGGGAAGCTCCTCCCTTTATGAAAGGGAGGGTGGGAGGGATTTTATACAATTTCATAATTCAGAGAAGCATACAACCAAAGCACATGGGTGTTTCAACTTCGAGATCTTTTTGAAGGAAAAAAATCAAAAATTCTCAAAGATCTCGCGCGCGACATGAAAACATACGCACAGAATCGCCAATTTGAAAAAGCTGCGGAAACAAGAAACGCTCTCTTTTCACTTGAACATATCCAGGACGTTTCTCTCCTTTCTCGAGAAAACATGCAAGAATCATTTGAGCCACGTGGCACAAAAACTCGACTCGAGGCATATGACATAGCCCACATCAGCGGTACGGATACTGTCGGCGTGATGACGGTAATAGAAGATGGCATGGC
>VMGT01000052.1:0-3100 GCA_007376725.1 Parcubacteria group bacterium Greene1014_15
CTTAATGAGTTCAAGGTCGGTGGAAGTAAGATTCACCGCGCCAGTTTTAAGATTTTGCTCTGCGTCATCTGATCCGACAGAAACGCGGGAAGTGAAAACGCTGATAGTAGATGATGATACGAGTGCGACAGGAGGTTGGCGTGGTGGTGGCGGAACTTGTGGAGGGGGAAGTGAAATAGGTACGATGCTTTGCTCTAAGGGAACAATGTTTTTTATAGGCACGATGTTTTGCACTGTTACAGATACAGATGTAGAGGTGGCTCTGTTGCCGGTCGTGTCTCTTGCGACGGCGATGATAGAGTAGGAGCCGTTGGCTCCGGTGGCGGTGTTCCAATCAATAGTGTAGGGTGCGAGAAAGTCCTCGGCGTCCAGGCGGGTCAACGGGAAAGTAGAGCCAGTAGGGCCCAATATCCAAAACTGCACGCCCCTCACTGCGATGTTGTCTGATGCTGTGGCGGAGACCGGGATAATCCCAGAGATGGTTGTGCCATTGGTCGGGGAAGTCATGGAAACAGTGGGGGCGGTGGTGTCCGCGGATATAAAACGATCAAAAACAATTTGTGCGTCAATTTTCGTAACCGAACCATCCTTATCTACGTCGGCAACTGAAAGACCGCAGGGGCAAGAAATATTTCCTTGCGCAATACTCAAAACAGTTTGGCCATCCGCAGGCGTTATCTTACCGTCAACGTTCATATCTCCGGGTAATATGTTTGGAGAAGTATGACATTCGCTACCGACGGCAAATTGGCCGATCGAAGAAGATGTGAAGCGGCTCGCATCAATCTTGTCTGTCCGTACGGCATTCATGGAAAAGTCATACACTCCAGGAGCAACACAGAGAGGAGCTTGCACCTCGATCGCTAATTCCGTTTTCTCCTGAGAGAGTAATGCGACACTCGTTCCGGTTAGTGACGAGTACCGTACAGAAAATCCTTCGGGTCCGCTATTTTGAAGATTGAACCGCACCGGATTTTTGTCACAAAACGCCGTATCGCGATTAATGATTCCCCACGTGAATTGAAATGCCGCGCCAGGATATCCCCACCCCAAAAACGGCGAGAGCTGACGCGGACTAAAAGGTGGATTCTCTACGCACATGCCGCGCAGGCCAAATGTTATGCTGGCGTCATTCATCGTTATCGGGCGCACCTGTACCCCGCTTGATGGCTCGCTAAAAACTTGCCCGATTCCAAGCCTGGCATTTTTTTGATTATCAATGTCTGGAGAAGATGCGGAAGGTAACGGGTTTGCATCAAGTAATGTCTTGCCATTTATGTATAAAATGAGGCCGTCGAGAACATCGCTTGCGCCTAATACTGCTGGCAATGTGGCGTTCTCGCCAATGGGGCGGCGATATTCCAACCATATATCCCGCAAATCATCTTGAGAAACTACGCCGTTGCCCGATAGAAAACCAAGGGGAAATTTCAAAAATTGCGCTGTTGCTGTGGGCAATTCAACAGAAGATATCGTGTAGAGATGCTCATTTTTATCGGCGAGCTCCGCCCAGGCGACATTTCTCATATCTTGGTCGTTAATCCATCCTGCTTCCTGTTTCATGCTGGGAACCATGTGCCCGCCGCCATGGAAAACGCCGAATATCCCGTTGCTGCTGATAGAACAGTTTGCCGTCTTATCACCATATGTAATGTCGAAAGGAACTGTGGAATTAACACACGACAGAAAAATGTCATGTTCCGGATGTCCCACAAACCCGTGAGCTATTTCGTGCCAATGTACTTTGGCGTTTGTTGCGTTACTAAGAGATATATATGTTCCCGCCTCAAGATGGTACCAACCGTCTTCTGGAGAGAAAACGTCTCCAGACCCCCCTGTGTTTAAAGTGTGAGGATGACATGTGGAAATAATAATTTGGACCGGATAGTTGGGGAAAAACACTTCAGGATCGGCTGCTGCACGAACCGCATCTCTTATTCCGGCATCGCTGTGTACAGTTGGACAACCACTATACGGAAGCGGTAATTGATACCAGCCAAGTACCGTGATATCGGACATATTGACCTGCCCATACGATACCTCGCTGTAATATTGAGCGACACGCACAATGCTTTCGCGGATTTCTTGCGGCGTGGGCACTCTCACCGATGGAATCCCCGGATCGATCGCTTTGTTTCTGTCCGCAAAATCTGCGAGAAGCACCAAAACTTTTTTCGTTCCAAGCGTCGAATTCCCGACTGCTGAAGTCGGCCGCTGGATCTCTCCTGCTCCGGGGTCTGATGCGGACACAAATATGGGCACAAAAAAATACATCCCTGTTACAAAGAAAGCGAGGACCATCACAGAAATGCCAATTTTTAACACCGATTTTGACATGAACATTTATTTTTAGTGAGTGCGGGAAAAGGTTCTTGACACCTTATTTCTGACACCTTATTTTCCCTTATTTCGAACCAGTGTTTTACCTTTTAGGGTTTACTTACAAAGCACCCAGTATGGGGTGTTTTGTAAGTAAATAGGCAATCCTCGTTTACGGCGCCGTAATCACAAACTCATCAAGAATAGTACCACTCGTTGATTTGTAGTACGCAGTCGCTTTTTTTGGATCACCACCGACATTAAAGGTGACGAAGAGCGCGCCATTTGCCCCCTTTATTGGAGAGCTTGAGGTGCGTACCGCAGCCCACCAAGCACCGGATGCTTGTGCGCTCGATGCTCGGCAACACTGGCCGCCCATGCCTGCAACAATGACAAATGTTGATCCGGGAACAACTTTCACATTTGCATCACTCGTCACAGTCGTATCAACAGCTTGCGTTACCATGTTGACCAGATTTTTAGTGCGAGAATAGGAGTGTTCATGACCATTCACAATGAACGCTCCTTGCTGCCGACATGCTTCATAGGGTGCAAAACCTACTTGATCAGCCTTTCCTCCCGCTTGGAGATTCTTCTGATTTCGGTGCCATGTGCATACTTTCCAGAGCGAATTGCTTCCATTCAGTGCGGCATTGATGAAGTTCGTATTTAGTCCCGGTGTAGGTTCAATACTTGATTCACCGGCATCAGAGAGCACGAAGCGGAGTCCCTTGTAGGTACAGGCTGTGTTGCGTCCCGCATTGGTGGTCAGTTGTCCTGT
>VMGT01000052.1:3130-6889 GCA_007376725.1 Parcubacteria group bacterium Greene1014_15
TTTGGTGAGAAAGACCGGGAAGTCAGCGCCAAGTGTTGTGTTGACCATGTTGATCCACGTGTCATCGTCCGCAGAACCACCGTATGAGAGATCGCCGGGGACAAACACGGCATCAACAGGTTCTAGGTTAACACGTTCGTTTTTGACAAGATTCAGAACGCTTTGGAAACCAGCTCCAACTGCAGTATCTGCAAAGAAAGCAACGGTGAAGTTCGGCTCGGTTGAGGTTAATCCTCCGGGGGGAGGTGGTGGAAGCGTTGGAGGTAGGGGTGGCGGTAGTGGAGGAGGTAGCGGTGGTGGAAGAGGAGTGGGGGTTGGTGAAGGCGCTGGAGGAGGAACAGGAGATGCTGTTGGCGCTGGAGTTGGAGTGGAAGAAGGGGGAGGAGTGGAAGTCGTAGTTGGACAACCGATCCGAGATGTCGCAACGACAACATCATCAACAAATATCGGTCCTTTGAAATTGTCATTTGACCAATAGGTCCACCACCACTTGCTTAACTTCCAGGTGTTGGAGCCTCGGTAATTAAGATTAGAGAGAACTGTTTCTTTTCCGTCTATCCAGTAGCGTGCTTCTCCGTTGGATTGGCCAGGAGTATTGAGCTGTATTTTTGTTTCAAGACAATGCCATTTACCATCAACAACGTTAATTGTCTTGTCGACACTACTGATTGATACTCTTCTCACCGGATCCACAAATCCTTCAAGATGAATGCCGGCGTTTGGATTGAGAATACGGCTTCGTGCGGCAACACATGTCGGACTTGTGTGCGGTGAACCTCCTTTACAAGAATCATCTCCACCCTCAAATCCCATATTCTTGTAGTGTTCTGCTGTAAGAGGTGCACCCGCCGCAGTAAACCAAGCAGTGTGATTACCGACCAAAAACATGTAACGAGAATACAGCGTGTCGGCCGGCGCCGAAAGCGGCATACGGTACGAAAAGAGGCACGAAACTCCTGCACACATGTTGAGCGACTTTGTACCACTAAAGGCAACGGTGCTTACAATTTTTGAAGCGCTATTCACAAGCGCTGGATCAACCAGTGTTTTTGCGCCTTCAAAACCTTCAGAGAAAAGAAGACCGCTTGGGGGTGGAGGAACAGGGGTTGGTGTGGATGTTTGTGCAAACAACTGTCCGAGAAACACAGTACCGAAAAGAATCACAACTAAAAGCGCAACCGAAACCGAAACAGAACGAGACCACGAACTTCGCACAAAATGATATGAACTCATAAAAAATAAAAAAGAGAACTTCCTTTTAAGTACCTATAGTCTACTATATGGGGCATAAAATTAAAAACCCCATGGACACTACAAAATAAACGATTCTGTGGATAAATCATTTAAGCGCTTTTGTCTCTCGACAAAAGCGCTCTGTAATTATTGTTTCGGGATGATCTCTTCTGTATATCCGCGTTCGCCATGAGGCAGTGCTGAAAGCGTCTGCTGTAATCGAGAGAGTGACGTATCCAAATAGAGAACACCATTAACTGCCGCGGCCCAACCGTGAAATTTCGCATCAATGATATGGCGGTTTTTCTAGAAAAAGTCATAGTTTGCTTGATGTAGAGCAAGTTCTGCTTCCGGCATTCCAAGCCCGCGCAACACCTCAAGAATATCGGAAAAAGTCGGCAAAGACATGAAACCTCCTATGGGCATGAAGAGGGACAATCCCTCTTTGTGCGTTCTTGATCGGGCACAATTCTGTCGACACCAACATCACACCACGATGACATAATGCGTTGCCACCAACCAATGCGAAGAAGAGATGGCGACCACTCACGCGCCACAAGACACTCATTGTAGGTCATCGCAGTGAGTACCTTGAGCTTCAGCGGATTTTCCCGCAAGGCATTTGCTAAATCAGCAACTGCCATTGTAACTTCATTACTGTCCACAGCGAACATCAGTTTCCGTTCGATGTCACCAAAGCGACGCTTCGCATCACGATGCTTTCTTGAAAACTTTGTCCGTGTCCACGGATCTTCCTTGCCAGTTTTTTCGGCAACATACAACCAAACTGCAGTGTAGAGCACCCCAAGTACTACAACAAACCACGGAAATTTGATTTTGCCATCTATAACGGCGAGCCATTTCCATACGAATGGAAATGAGAACGGTACGATTGCAGCAAGCATCAACGCCCAAATTTCAAGCCGATGTATGAAACGCCCTCGCCTGCTGTGATATCTCATAGCAAGATCCGCACAAAACGAAGGATCTTTCATCCTCTCACACATTTCGTCCACCACAAAACTCCTTTCGCTAAAATTAGTCCCTAGCTCATAGGCTTTAGTCTGAAGTTGACTATAGACTAAAGCCTATTGACTATCAACTTTCTTTACCATTCAAGTGTACCGCCCACCTTATATTCCGTCACACGCGTTTCAAAAAAGTTCTTTTCTTTGGAGAGGTCTACCGCCTCAGACATCCATGGAAACGGATTGTCAACATGATACTGCGTGGGAAGGCCGATGCTTTCAAGCCGGCGATCGGCAATATGCTCAATATAATGCTTAAATCCTTGCGCGTTCATGCCAAAGATACCACGAGGAAACACTTCTTTCGCGTAGGTATATTCAAGCACAACACCACGGCGCATAAGATTAATCATCTTTGTCTCGAACTCTTTTGTCCAAAGTTCCGGCTGTTCTTGCTTGATCGTATTGATCATATTAATGCCGAAATTGAGGTGCTGCGATTCATCTCGCATGATGTACTGGATCTGCTCCGCGGACCCTACGAGCTTGTTTTGCCGTTGGAAGCCAAACATAACCGCAAACGAACTATAGAAGAAAATGCCTTCAAGAATAACTGAAAACACGATTAAATTCTCTAAAAATTTCTGATCACTTTCGAATGTACCTGTCTTAAAGTATGGGTCGAAAATGCCTTCATTGAGCGAAAGGACGAGGTTATCCTTGTTGTATATTGCGCTCACTGTCCGATACATATTGAATATACGCCCCTCGTCCATGCCAAGGCTTTCAACAATGTACTGATACGCATGTGTATGGATCGCCTCTTCGTAGCCTTGCCGCAGCAAATACATGCGACATTCTGGCGACGTAATGTGCTTGTAGATCGCAAGCACCACATTGTTTGCCGCAATGGAGTCCGCCGTCGTGAAAAAGCCGAGTACCGTTTCAAACGCCTGACGCTCTTCAGGCGTCAGCGCTGTCGGAGAACGCCACTGCTCGATATCTTTCTGCATGCCAATCTCCGTCGGCAGCCAGTGATTCGCATTGCCCGTATTGTATGCATCCCACGCAAATATGTGACGCATCGGATACAGTTGAATAACATCCGCATCAACTCCGTTAATAATGCGGCGTTTGTTGATATCTACCTGTTTGTCACTTTTTGTAATTGGCATTGTCTATTGACTATTAACTACCAACTGACGATTATCCTTCACACGATTCGCATATCGCACCTTCAGATGTATGCATCGTGTACTGATGCACATGCTCAATTTGTGCGTTTGCGGGAACAGCAACAGAAGCTTCCACTTTCACTGTTTCCGTTACTGGTACATTCTCTGAAAGCGATACGCCGAGAGTTCGCAAATAGTACGTTGTCTTGAGTCCCATTTCCCAAGCAAGAAAATAGACATCTGAAAGCGCTTTCCCTGACGTGCTGCGGAAGAAAATATTAAGCGACTGGCTCTGATCAATCCATCTCCCTCGATAAGCCGCCCCTTTAATAAGCCATTGCGGCCCAACTTCAAACACTTCCTTGTATTTGCGTTTTAATTCC
>VMGT01000004.1 GCA_007376725.1 Parcubacteria group bacterium Greene1014_15
GATCATGTCTGCTTGCGCATCCACAATCCCATCCAACCGGGAAACTCGTTCACCTAGAGCTACAATTTCTTGATCCAGAACATCTTTGGTAACGGGTACCTGTGGAGAAGTTTTCTCCGCAATCATTGCCATTGTAGCAGGCAAACGAATAATTGAACCTCTGCAAATCTCATTCAAATTAGAAATCTGCGAGTCAAGGTACTTCACCGCTTCAAGGTACGCGTCTCTCGTTTCTATTTCCCTCTCGGTAAAAGCGCTATATTTTTTCCAATAGCCTAAAACAGTGTCACCCCATGCAATCCTCGTAGAATAGACGTGCACATCCCCTATATCCGGTATGGACAGAGACTGTATCCCCTGAATAGGTTGTGCATCGGCACAGACAATCCGTGACCTACTCTTTCTAACTGTGGTAGAAGCTTCCGTTGCCGAGATATCCCCCCTCACGCCCGCAACGGCACTTTTTACGGCATCCGGAAGTTCATCCTTTTGACCCGCAATCGCCAACCGCACCGCATCCGGCATCTGCATAAGATTTTCTTGCCCAAAAACAGGTACGGCACAACAGACGAGCACGAGCGCCGTAAAAAGACTCATGTGCATACGCTTTCCTCTCATTACGCTCTCCTTTTCTCAAACGGCACAAAAACATGACTCAAAACTTCACATGTACAACCGTGATTACACTACATACATATAAAAATTTGTCAAGTCCCGCAAATACTTGACAATATACTCCCGTGGTGGTTCAATGTCACGCAGATTCCACGGGCGCAAAAGCGCTCTACGGCTAGAAAAAGGCATTTTGCACATTGTCATGAAGGATATGCATCAATGAACAGATCAGTAGTGCTTCGAGTAGTGCTAGCTTTGTCCATGTCCGTTGGCGTACGTAATGCCTGCGCACAATGGGCATCGTCGGTTTCCCCTGCGGAAAACTTTTTCCATTCTCTCGGATTCCAGAGTGCTCTCGATCGAGGGGCAGATTACAATTTTATCCGCCTACAAGAACAAATCCGCAGCGGTAAAACAATCGGGGATACATATTACCCATTCGAGGGAGACATGATAAACAACACCTCAATCGGGGTAATTATTTCAGATAGCCCCGGCGCTACCGGGACCAACAACGGACCGGTGAGTGCACAATCAAACCTCGGCAGTCGCGGAGGCGCTGGGAGTGGTTCGATTAATCATCAAGGATCATTCACCATACAAGCGCCCGCTCCGAAGCCTAACCCATGCATAAAGGAGTGCCCGCAATGAACTGGCGCAAAAAAATATTCGTTTGCACTATATCGCTTGGCTGCTTTCTCATCGTAACCGGTTGCAGGGGTATGCTGCCAAAAAATGTAGAGTGGGCGGAAAAGCCAGGGGTTCAGGTGCCACAAGTAAAACGGTCACAGAATTATTATCCTGAACTCGACAACTGCCAGCGCAACATACTTTTCGCAGGAAAACCATCAACAACAATTATGGTCGTGGACGGTAATGATTATTCCGGCAAAAGAGATTATTACACTGGATTCTTCTTGTCCCAAGCATTTGCCGGATTTGTCATGGATCCGATCAAGCGCACCGCTTCGAATATCACCATGATGGACGGGACAAGAATGGCGCGCGATATCGTTTCATGGATGCGGCAGAACGCAGTTCAAGGGGAAACGCCGCAACCTGTATGGCAAGCGCCGCCCGGAGTCGAGTTTATTCTGATCGTTGAAATAAACGGCCTTGATTTCTCAAAAGGAACTGTCGCCGAAGCTGAAGTATTTAAGGCCGGCGCAGGTCTCCGAACGTATGGTGGGCTTATCTCTCTCCATGCACGACTTGTGCATCGTTCGGGAACTGTTGTTGCAATCAGTAATTTCCAAAAAGATGTGCCGGGCATAACGGCATATCTTAAGACAAGCGGTGTTATTGAAAAAATGTTGGTGCATGCGCGCCTTGAAGCAGGTGAACATGAAGCATTTCAAAATGCCCTTCGCGCACTCTCACACATTGCAGAATACGACATATTCGCAAAATTCTATGGCGACCGTACCTGCGATAAAGATGCACAAGGGATATTCGATGGAGAGACATTGACGGAAGACATACCACCTTATAAGCGACACCAACATTTAGCCGCACTGGCAAAAATTAAGAAACCAGAAGCAACGCAACCCGTCCAAACCAAAACACCGCAATGTCCGCTTGGCATTTCTGATATTGTTGTGGAAGTCATACCCTACGACGGCCACAATAACGACACATTCGATCCGGAACGAAACGAAAAGCAAAGGCAGGCGATGCAACACATCGTAACATGGTGGCAAAAAGGGTGTATCGTCAAAAGTATTGAAGGTGTGCGTTGCCCGAAACCGCCAAAATCGGGAGTTGTGCTTGCGCGTGCAACAAAACCAGCAGAATGGTTACACAAAGGAGGCATACCAAAACCATCTGCAATCGAAATGCCAGAAAAAAAACTCGCTGCGCTGCATGCAACATGCGTGAAAGAGAAGGGATGCGACGAAGACACGTATCCATGGTTTTACGCCGGATATGCCACAATCGTGCATCCAAATCATCAACCCTAAACTGGAAAAGGATCATTGTAGAAACTGAAAATTGAGTTGCTGTTCGAAGTCGGTTTTATATTCACTTGAATAAACACAAGGAGAACACCATGAAAAAGTTCATGAACATTGTTATCGCTTTTGCAGCTCTCACACTCATGGCGACGCCCGTGCTCGCATGCCAAGGCGATGATTGCCCATTTGGACACCATCATCGTCACCATCACCATCACCATTGGTCCCCGCCTAATCCGCAGTCAAACGTGAGCGGTTTCAATGACGCTCCTGTTGTTGCGATCATAAACGGCGGTTCCCTTATCGTAGCGGGCCCCGCAGACATCACGAACACCGCCGCAGGCGTGCTTATGTCAATGCCCGCAGGATGTGGAGAATGTCCACGCGGCGTCAATGTATCCGGTGTTAACACCGGTCCTATAGACGCCATTGTGAACATTGGAAACGCGCACTTTCATGGGCCGCTCAAGCTAGACAATACAGCGATTGGCACCGGCATATTCAACGCCGACAAGAAGTAGGTTGCAAGAAGGGCAGAAGATAGCAAATATCTTCTGCCCTTTATTTTTTTCTTCCTCTGTTATACTTACTCTATGAAAAATACCTGCCCGCCTGGAATTTCAAAGAAACTTGCACAAGGTCTCATTCTTGATGAACTCTTTGCATTACTTTTATATAAACACTGGAGTAAAAAAGCTTCACCAGAGCTCGCGCACGTATTGAGCGAACTCACTGCTATCGAAGAAAAACACTACGTCTTCTGGCAAAAATTTTTAGGACATGCAATGGGCTCACTTACGCTCGGGCGCCGAATTAAACTCACGGTATTTCTATTTGTTACAAAAATTTGGGGCGAGAAAGCCATGCATCTTCTTCTTGAGGCAACAGAAGTAAATAGTATTCGCAAGCACCTCCAAATCTGGAATATCTGCGCGCATACCGAATACGAAAGCATGGTGCGTGCGATCATCGAAGAGGAATTCGGGCGCGAGGACGCCATTATTGAAAAACTTATTACACGAAAAATCAATCCTGAACGCATCCGTAACATTTTTCTTGGTTTCAATGACGGCCTCGTGGAGTTGCTCGGCGCTATAAGCGGTTTTTATGCCGCCTTCGCCAATACCTCTTCCGTGGTTGTTGCAAGCATCACGGTCGCCGCCGCGGGAGCAATATCCATGGGCGCCGGCGCCTACGTCGCACTCGGCTCACAAAACGAAATCTCTAAAATCGAGGCGCAGAAGCTCGCCTTCAAAAATCCGGAAGCGAACGTATCTCTCACGCATGAACGCCTCTTTGTAAGCGGCGCAACTGTTGCTATTTCATATTTTATCGGGGCACTCGTGCCCCTTACGCCAATTCTCTTCGGATCAAAAAATATCTTTCTCTCGCTTGCATGCGGCGGAATACTGATTATTCTGGTGTCAGCAGTGCTCGCCTTTCTTTCAGGAATGAACGCGCGGCGGCGGATTGCGACAAATCTAGTGCTCATTATTGGCGCAGTTGTCCTATCATACGGCATAGGTATTTTTGCTCGAAATATATGGGGGATTTCAATCTAAAAATGAAAGCGCCCACAACAGTTTATTGTGGGCGCTTGGTGCGCGAAACTCATGTATTCTCTTCTGCTTCATCCATCACATTCCGAAGCAGTAGAGGAAACAGGGCAGGAAAATCAGAGTATGCCTCACTGACAAGTTGTGAGAGTTCACGCTCGTTGCAAAGAGCCTGATCTAATCGAAGTTCGAGATCCTCGATAACCTCGAGAAGTTTTTCCCGTTCGGCAATCCAAGCTTCTTCGACTTCTTCATGCGCTTCACTTTCCTCATCCTGTTCACGACAAATCTCCGTCATCTCATCTTCAACGCCGGCAAATTCAAGTTCCATTGCTTCGATCCGTTCGCGATACTTCTCGTTCATCCGCCGGGTACTCTCGAGCGCTTGCTCAATATCTTCCGTTTCAGAAGTTTCTTCCATAAGCTGCTGCCGCCAATCATCGTACCGAAGCACGAGTCTTTCAAAATAGAGACTTTTTGCGGCTTCTGTGAGAAAATCCAGTGACGGTCGTGCGAGAAAGCAAAACATTTTGTGCGGAGAAATATACCATATATGTTCGCAAGACTCGTAGGACTTGCGAAAGTTTGTGGTAAATTTTCCCGCCGGCGTTACAAGATCGACAAATGCTCCATCAGAAATTGAGATCGAAACACCTGAAACTGGAACCGAAAATGCAAGAGAGAGATGTGTTTTCGGACGTCCGTTTCTGTCTGTTGTTACAGAGATAAATACAACAGTATCCTGGTGCACTTCACTTTCACAACACGAACATCGTGTGTCCGGCACGATATGCCGGACCACAACACCGACTAAGCCTTTTTCGGGTTGCGCCGGAGTCCCAATGACGATTGATTTTAATCTGCCATCAGATCCCCTCTTCGTTTCTTTTACCTGCTCACTTGTTCCCAAGAGTATGAAAGAGTCTGTCGATAAAACGGTCTTAATGACACAACAGTGCTCCTTGTCCTCTGTGGTTGCAAGCAAGGCGTCGGGTAGCTTTTTCTCGCCCCCATTCTTCTTACGCATTGCTGCCCCCTGTCTTTGACTCCATAGAGAAATACACTTACACCTATTCGCACTAATTCTGCCCCTAGTTTGACATACTTCTTAAAAAAGTCAACAATGGCGCCCTCATAACCTCTCACACATGTCATTGCGAGCGTAGCGAAGCAATCCAGGATTCTGAGGGGAAATCTCGAATTTTGAGGTAGTCTCACTGGATTGCTTCGGGCTTTGTTCTCGCAATGACGGCTCTGTTGCTGAGTCTTTAGCTTGTAGCAGGCGTAAGAAACTGTCTAAAGTCTAATGCCTTGAAAAAATGTTCAAATTTCGAGCGAAAATCACATATTCTGACGAAGCATATCGAGATACGTTGAGGAGGAATAGGTGATTTGTAGCTGAAATTTGGGCATTTTTACAGGCAAGCGTATATTCTACCTCGTTTTTTAGCAGTTAGACTTTAGACAGTTTCTAAGTGGTTACTTGCTCTCTTTGGCCGTTTACCCTCGATGCTTTCTGCGCACGCGTATGCGATTGAGTTCCCGGTCAAGGAGCGACTGGAAGCGCGCATACTCGACATCATCAATATGTTCTTTTTCCTCGAGCATTTTTTGCGCGCGGGCGCGGGCAGCTTCCGCCGCCTCGAGATCAATATCTTCTGCGCGTTCGGCAGTATCCGCAAGCACGACAACCTCGCTCTTGGGCCTAATCTCTGCGACTCCATGCGATACAGCAAAGTGATGCGAAACTCCACCTTTTACGATAATCATCTCTCCCGGTCGAAGAAGCGTTACGAGCGGACGATGATTCGCAAGAACAGTAATCTGCCCTTCAGCCGTCGGAAGAGACACCTGATCAACAGCATCATCTTTATATGCTACTCCTTCGGGCGTTACAACACTGAATGAAAGTGTGTGTACCATACAATTTTTATACCTCTTCAATTCCGCCTTTCATATAAAAAGATTGTTCAGACTTGTTATCATGTTTGCCTTCAAGAATTTCCTTGAAGCCGCGGACTGTTTCGGCAACTGGAACATATTTACCGCTCGCGCCGGTAAACTGCTCCGCCACAAAGAACGGCTGCGAAAGAAACTTCTGTATTTTCCGCGCGCGAGCAACGGCCATTTTGTCATCATCTGAAAGTTCATCCATTCCCAAGATCGCAATGATATCCTGGAGATCTTTGTATCTCTGCAATACCTGTTGCACGCCGCGTGCGGTCACGTAATGTTCCTCCCCAACCACGGCCGGATCAAGAACGGTTGAATTTGAATCAAGCGGATCAACTGCCGGGTAAATGCCGAGCTCCGCAAGAGAACGCGCGAGCACAACGGTGGAATCGAGGTGCGCAAATGTTGCAGCGGGCGCGGGATCAGAAACATCGTCAGCAGGCACATACACCGCCTGAACGGACGTAATCGAACCTTTTTTGGTTGATGTTATGCGCTCCTGCAAACGGCCCATTTCAGATGCAAGTGTCGGCTGATATCCAACCGCTGATGGCATACGACCAAGAAGAGCGGAAAGCTCCGACCCCGCCTGTGTAAAGCGAAAGATATTATCTATGAAAAGGAGTAAGTCTTTCCCTTCTTCATCGCGAAAGTACTCCGCCATTGCAAGCGCAGAGAGAGCAACGCGGGCTCGTGCGCCCGGCGGTTCATTCATTTGTCCGAATACAAGTGTCGTCTTGTCGAGCACGCCGCTTTCTTTCATTTCTCGATATAAATCATTGCCTTCACGAGATCGTTCACCAACACCCGCAAAAAATGAGTAGCCGCCATGTTCCTGTGCAATGTTGCGGATAAGTTCCTGTATGATAACTGTTTTACCGACACCCGCGCCACCGAAAAGACCAATCTTGCCTCCTTTCAAAAAGGGACACATGAGATCAATAACCTTGATTCCCGTTTCAAGAACTTCAGTCTGTATGGACTGGTCATCGAACTTCGGCGCATCTCGGTGGATCGGATATCTTGTCTTCGTCGTAGGTTCCTCCATACCATCTATTGCTTTTCCGACAACATTAAACATTCTTCCCAATGTGCCCGCACCCACAGGAACACTGATCGGCGCACCGGTCGTGCGCACAGGAGTACCACGCGAAAGGCCGTCAGTGGTACTCATAGCAACTGTTCGAACTTCACGAAGTCCCAAATGCTGCTGTGTCTCAAGCACGAGTGTTTTGCCACGCACATCTACTTCAAGCGCGGTAAAAACTTTCGGCAATTCGCCCTCGAAACGCACATCCACCACGGCTCCAATAACCTGCGAAACAACGCCATCACCATCTCCCTCATTTATTTTTTTTGACGTTTTCATACTCATGTTTTCATGAATAACAACAATTTATACCGCGAGAGCATTTGCTCCTGCGGCAATTTCAGAAATTTCCTGTGTGATCCCATCTTGCCTTGCACGGTTCCAGTCGAGCGCCAAGTCGGAAATCATTTCTCCGGCGCTTTCGCTTGCATTCTTCATGGCAACCATGCGAGCGCTTTGTTCGCTCGCGACAGATTCCAGATTCATTTGATACAGTTGCGTGGCAACAAGTCCAGGAAGTATTTCTGCGAGTACCGCCGTCTCGTCTGGCTCAAAGAGATATACGTCTTCGGAAAAAGTGCTCTGCACCGCAATTTCAGATATTGGCAGGAGCGAACGAATCACCGGTTCATATCGAACCGTGGAAATATATTTGTTGTATGCAACAACGACACGTGTATATCTCCCAAAAAGAAATTCATCGAGAACAAGTCTGCGCAGGCCTCGTACGCTATAGACGCCGGCTGTTTCGGCAAATTCCACAAAACTGCCACGAACATCCGCGCCAAGTTTACGCGCCAAGCGTTCCGCGTTTTTTCCTATCGTGACAAAATCCACGGATTCCCGTCCGCCGTAGTCGACAAAAGAACGCGACACCGCTTTCGCGAGCGCGACATTAAAACCGCCGCAGAGACCGCGGTTCGAAGCAACGATGACGATAAGTGTTCGATTGCCGGCACCCGCTCTCAAAAGCGGATGTGTGATCTTGCGTTCTGCCGCAAGCGCTGCAAGGAGATCAAGCGCAGAAACGCTATAGGCGCGCGTCATAAGCGCACGTGCGACCGCACGCTTCATTTTGCTTACCGCCACCATCTCCATCGCTTTTGTGATCTTTCTGATATTCTTCACTGATGCGATCTTCTGTTTTATTGCCCGTGTTCGTAACGCCATATAGTTTTATTTTGATTCAAATCTTTTGATGTGTTCCTCGATCGCCCGTTTTAATTTTTCTTCAATCTCGTCACTCCATGATTCCGCAAGCGACGCGAGCACATCCGGTTTACTATCGCGCATAAATGTAAGGAATGCCTTCTCCCATGAAAAAAGACGATCAACCGAAATGCTATCAAGATATCCTTTTGTCGCGGCATACATAACGGCAACTTGGAGACCAGCAGAAAGCGGAGCATATTGTGGCTGTTTGAGCAACTCTGTGAGACGTGCGCCGCGATCAAGCTGCTTTTTTGTATCAATGTCGAGATCGGATGCAAATTGCGTAAAAGCTTCAAGTTCTCGGAACTGCGCCATCGCGAGCTTCATCGGACCCGCAACTTTTTTCATTGATTTGATCTGCGCGGCTGAACCGACACGAGATACCGAGAGCCCCACATTGATCGCCGGACGTATGCCTTTATAAAAAAGTGGCGCTTCGAGAAAAATTTGGCCGTCAGTAATGGAAATGACATTCGTTGGAATATATGCCGATACATCGCCTGCCTGTGTTTCGATAATCGGAAGCGCAGTGATCGAGCCGCCGCCGGCAGCTGCGTTTCTCCGACACGCGCGCTCAAGAAGACGTGAGTGCAAATAGAATACATCGCCCGGATACGCTTCGCGACCGGGAGGACGGCGGAGCAAGAGAGAAATTTCCCGGTATGCCGCGGCATGTTTCGAAAGATCGTCATAGACAATCAGCACGTCTTTGCCTTGATCCATGAAGTATTCCGCGATGGCGCATCCGGCGTATGGTGAAAGATATGCAAACGATGCGGGATCAGAAGCGCCGGCAACAACCACAATCGTATACGAAAGAGCCCCCGCCTCTTCAAGCTTTGCCACAATACGCGCCACTTTTGATTTTTTTTGCGATATCGCAACATAAACACAAATTACGTCGGTTCCCTTTTGGTTGATGATTGTGTCAACGGCAAGCGCGGTCTTTCCCGTCTGACGATCACCAATGATGAGCTCACGCTGTCCGCGTCCGATCGGAATCATGGCGTCCACCGCCTTAATGCCCGTTTGCAGGGGAACCGAAACCGGCTCGCGGTCCATGACCCCCGGAGCAATTTTTTCTATCGTGTATGAGACGCTTGTCCGTATTTCTCCTTTGCCATCAAGCGGCGAGGCGAGCGGATCAACAACGCGGCCAATAAGCTCGTCTCCAACAAGCACAGAGAGAATCTTTCCTGTCCGTTGCACCACATCACCCTCGCGAATGTGCGTATAGTCGCCAAGAATAATCACTCCAACCATGTCTTCTTCGAGGTTGAGAGCAAGCCCCATCGTATCTCCCGGAAATTCAAGCATTTCAAGCGATTCGCAGGCAGAAAGTCCCGAAAGTCGCGCGATGCCATCGCCAATCTCAATAACGGTCCCCGTTTCTATCACATCGACTCTCGCTTCAAATTCGCCGATCCTTTCTTTTATATTTTTTATTAATGTATCAACACTCATGTACATATTCAATTACGCCAACAATTTCTCTCGAAGCACAGCAATCTGACTTCGCATACTCGCATCATACACAGTCTCCCCATACGAAGCTACAAAGCCGCCAAGGATATCGGGATCTTCTTCGATAGCAGTATGCGCATCTTTCGGCGCCTGCATGCGCGATCTCACCCCGTCCACAATGCTTGCACCAATCGGGTAAGCTACGCGAATGTGAAGCGTATGCTCTGCCGCATACTCTTCCGACAATCTCTCCAGATGACGCACAACTGCGGGAGCCAGATGAAAAAGATTGTTCCCATTGAGAAATCTGATACATCGCCCCGCCACGTCGTCTCCGCTATGCTTATCATCAAGCACCAGAGACCAAAGCGCCTGTGCAACAAATTTTGATCGGGGCGCGCTCATGATTGCGCAAGAAACTTTTTAATAATTTTTTCGCCTCGTTCCTGATTCACTTCTTCCTGTAAGACTTTTGTAACGCCCAGAAGCACGGTGTCGACAATCTTTTCGTTAACGGCCATTTCCATCTCTTTTTGTTCGCGTATAAGACGAGCTCGCGTCTTTGCTAAAATCTCCTCCGCTTCTCTTTCTGCGGCATTTTTCGACGCAAGTACGAGAGCATCACCACTTTTTTTAGCAGATGCGATGACATCTGTCGCCTCCGTTTCCGCCTTTGCAAGAACACGCGACCGTTCCTCGCCTGCCATCGTGAGCGCAGTTTCCGCGCGCGTTGCATTGTCGAGGCCTTCCTGTATGCGATTCGCTCGCTCCGCAATTACTTTTTTTATCGGCCCAAACGCAAACTTTTTGAGCACAAAAAAAATAATCAGAAAGTTTGCGATATTTGCAAGCGCAATATGCCAGTCAAATCCGATATTTCCTAAAATTTCTAACATGATATATACATTATTTCCGTTTACTTTTCCACACACCCGGCTCGTCATAGCGAAGCTCTCCTCGTTCGAAGAGAACTCCTGCCTTAGGCACAACGTTCTGCACTCCTTCCGCTCGCTTCATCCGCGTATGAAACCTCCAGAAAAGAACCCATGAAAGAATAAAAGAAAATGCAAGGGTTATGAGAATATATCTGCGGTCTGTGTCAAAATAGCGATCAAGAAACAGCCCCGCAAAAAATCCTCCAAACGCGGGTATGCCGAAGATACCAGCGATCTTCACCATAAGCCACACAAGTTGCGAATGATAGTCCTTCATAAGCTACAAAAAATCTGCGCCGACCGCGAGGCCTTGCAGTATGTCAAAACAATACTTGAAAATCAAAAATAAATCAACTTTTCACCCGTTTTCATTAAGATGTCAATATATCCTGCTCAATTGTGCCGTGCTATTTTTAGTGCAGAAGCACACAGTCAACAGACACATCAGAATGGAGAGCGCCATGCGTATGAAAGAAAAAACTATAGCTTTTTTGCAGCCCTATGCGAAAGAACTGCTTCTGCATCAGATGGTAGTGATTCCTTTTTCAATAAAAAGTATTCACTGTTTTGAACAAACCGCGCAGCAATTCGAACAGCTCCTCCTCTCTGAATCTCGCAGATACATACGATCATGGGAACTAAAGCTCCGAGATGACGATGAGGCAGATGACGGCATTATCGTGCGAAAAGACAAGAAACACGACCCAAAAACATTCTTTCACTTTCGACCGGGGCTTACAGAAGAACTGACAAGACGCAACGTGAATTTCGCGCGATATCATTCATTTCTTGAACATGCCTCCGGCGACTATTACACGTGCAATGAACATATGCTTGCACTTGCGGCAGCTCTCGATCGCGAAGCTCCCGGTTTCTATTTCCATGAAAAATTACTGGCATCAGAAATACCAAGAAGGGGGGTGTACCGGATCCTCTGGTATCCCAGCATCGGTAAGAAACTTGGAGCAATTCTCGCCCAAGAACATACCGATAAATCCTGCATTACCTATCACCTGTGGGATCGTACAGCCGGACTCCGCTATGGAGAAGACAAAGTGCAGTATCTCGCAGAACCCGGCACTGTTTTAGTTTTTTGGGGAAAGAAAGCCCCGATCCTTACAAATGGTCTTGCACAGCCATTGCTCCATGATGTCGTGAATTGCGTTCAAGCCGAGAATGCCCGCATGGCATCCATTTTTTTCGGACATACGGCGCCATAACCACACTACAGCCCTGCGTTCACCGAACGCAGGGCTGTAGTTACTATCTATGGAACCAGCGGCAAACCAGCTCGGACTCGAGCTAATGCCCTATCACCATCAGAACCAATCGGGAGTTTCGCTTCCAAATACAGTGCAAACAAATTGTTATCATGGCGCATTTTTTTTGTACTATCGTGAAGCGTTTTTCCCGAAAGACACGCAGCAGTCTGTCTGTCGGGATAATACAATAATTCAACAATGGGTTCATTATTAAAAAGAAGTTGCGCAACCGGAAAGCGTTCGATCAAAACCCAAAACTCAAGTTCAAGCTTTCCGATTCGTTTGTGCTGTTCTTCCTGCATCCAAGTGACACAGTCATAATGAAAAAATGGAAATCCTTTGATCTTCCAAGCTTTTCCCGCGACTGTTACATTCGCTATAATCTTCTCCATCTGTACGCTCCTATGAGGGTTTGTTCGTATGTGTTTCCATTGCCATAGTAGCACGACAGCCTCATTGCGCAATGCATCTTCAACAAGACCCGCACAAACAGCTCTTTTCGTCTTTGCGAGCGCTATGCGCGAAGCAATCCAGACTTATTCTTACTAGATTGCTTCGGAGTACCTCGCAAAGACGCCCACATACATAGGTTCTATCAACCTCTCTTTTCAATAGCTATACTTTCAGTAACGTTTCGCATCCTATGTACCACACTAAAACTATGGTGACGTCAGATCATAACATGCCCCAGTGGTACTGCCATCGCACGACAGGTCATCCTCTCCTGAAAAACCTCTGGTATATCCAGCTTTCGCTGAATCGAAATCTGCATCCACACTCAATCCACCATCATCCAAAGGAACAGTTGCACCAAGATGATACGCAGAACCATCGGGCAGAACAGCATAAGCATATTCGGCTCCGCTTATAGGATCAGTTAATATGTTTGCAAAATAGATTGTAGCAAGTTCATTGAGGCTCTGCGGATATTTTTTATTGTCTTCCTTGTACGACTCAAGGGCGATCTGAATATCAGGAAGAAGCGGCTCGTTCTGCGCTGCTTCTTCCATCACCGAACCCAACCCAAGAGATGAAATAACGTCCTCTGCCGGAACAAATTTTGTCGGCGCCGTCACGACAATGGGCTTATTCCAATTATTAAAATCAATCTGTAATTTGAGATGAAACACAGACCCAGATGGCTCCTGTATCGTGAGTGTAATCTCACTCCGATACGGTAGAAAATCATCGGTGCCGATCCAAATATCTCCGCTCATTTCTTGCAGAGCATCAATCGTGGACTTGATTGACTCGCTCGCCTCTTTCTGTGAAGGAGGAGTGATGCCGGGTGTTTTCTTGTCCATACCTTCCTCATACGCAACGGCAAGGAGCCCGTCGAGAAACTGCGCGAGTCCACCTTTGTCTACGTCAAGTTTGTAGTGATACACAGCGCCTCCCGTGGCTATCGTTTCTTTGCCGCGACCAGTCATGGTAAAAAGATGTGCATTCTTAAACAGTGAGACAATCTTTTCTTTCGCCTGCGCCGAAATCTCTTGACGTTTTTCTCCTGTCATCTTTTCATCCGCATCACTCGAAGCGGCATCCTCGAGCGCTCCCAAAGAAGCAAGGTCAAACTTCATCCATTCTTCCTCAAGTTTTTTATACTCCGGAGCAAGTTGCGAGATATTGTCGAATTTCACGTAGTTTGCATTATTGGTCATTCGAGCATCCATGCCAATCTCAAACTCCTTACCATTGGCGGATCCATGCAGCACACCCTCAAATGACCTTTTCCTTTTCATGGGATCACTCCCATCAAAGCCGCCCGATACTGAAAATTTCGCTTGTATGCTTTGACGTTTTTCTCCAAAAGAAAGTTCTTTCGTATTCTGAACAAACAAAAGCGGTTCAACAAGAGCATACACCGCAGTTGAAAGCCCAAAACTTTGTTCTGTTTTTCCTTCCTCAAATGAGAATTCAATCGTACCGCTATAGGTTCCTGACGTTACAGATTCAAGTGCTATTGCCATATTTTCAAATACTTCTCTCCGAGTCAGGGTCGGTTCGATAAATGACCAGTACGCAAACGCGCCGCCACCAATAATAAATGAAGCGATAATAATCGCTACTGCAGGAAATTTTGTGGAGTGACGACGAGCGGCAGATATTTGCTCTGCGCGCAAAACTGGCACGTCACTTGCCGAAGCACTCGTCTCGGGAATGGGCATGCTCTTTTGCTCGACAGGAGGAACAAGCACAGGCACATTTGCAGAAGTTTCCTCGAGAGACTCTGTGCTCGGCGCCACAAATGCTGCGACTGGACTGCTTCCAAGAAGACTCGCATCCCATGCAGTATCGAGAGCTCCCGTTGCAATAGACGTCTTCGTCTCGTGCAATGCTTTGTTGTCATTTGATACTGAACCGATATTTTTCCACGCTTTTTCTACATCCTCTTCAGAAACTCCACTTGACACAAGCGCATCCTTGATCGCCTCTGGCGACGCATCAGCAGAATGCTTTTGAATGAACGCAATTATTTCTTCCTGATTCATGATCGTTAGAACCTATCCACTATCTAATGCCTAGACGAAATGTTCAAAATTCGTTGCGAAAATTGCGTATTTTGAGGAAGCATGAGGGGAAGCTGACGAAAAAGAGTGATATTTTGCTTCATATTTTGCGGTTAGATAGTGGATAGGTTCTTACATACAGTATACGCCACAATGCTAGACCAGAGAGACTGCGGCAGTGGATATCTCCGCAAGATGTTGTTAGTATGTACAGATGACACGAAAAGAAGTAGAAAAATTATCCACAGAGCCATATAAAGGTGTTCGTGATTTTTATCCCGAAGAAATGTCGGTGCAAAATCACATTTGGAATGTGGCACGCGAAGTCGTTGAACGCTACGGGTATGAAGAATACTCCGCGTCTCTTCTTGAACCGAGCGAACTCTACTATGCAAAAACGGGTGAAGAAATTGTGAATGAGCAAACATACACTTTTACCGATCGAGGTGGACGCGACGTAACGCTCCGGCCGGAAATGACACCGACGGTCGCACGCTTGGTTGCGGCAAAGAGACGCGAACTCGCCTTTCCTCTTCGCTGGTACTCTATTCCCAATCTTTTCAGATATGAACGGCCGCAGCGCGGGCGCCTGCGCGAGCACTGGCAGCTTAATGTCGATCTCTTTGGCGCAGACACCATCGAAGCTGATGCTGAAATAATCACGATTGTGCATGCTATTTTGCAGAAGTACGGACTTGCGTCGGAGCACTACAGCATCAGCGTGAGTTACGCAGGCATGCTCAAAGAAACACTCGAGCGCGAATATACTCTTGCCGAAGAAGAAGCTGTTCGTGTCATCAAACTGCTTGATAAGTTCGTTAAGGGCGATGAAGTTCATCTTATGGGAGATGAATTCAAAAAAGCGCTTGAGGAAAATATGAAAAACGAGAAAGCAAATGTGCTCTACGAAGTGCTCCAAACAAAACAATTTGCCGATACTTTAGGCAAACACGCGGAACATGCATATATGGCGGAGCTTGTTGCTCTTCTGCAAAGTGAGGGGATACCGGCACAAACAAATATCTTTCTCACACGCGGGTTCGATTATTATACGGGAATGATATTCGAAGTATTTGACACAAATCCCTCAAACAACCGTTCTCTTTTTGGCGGTGGGCGTTACAATGACCTGCTTTCCATCTTCGGTGTGGAAAAAGTTTCCGCCGTCGGCTTCGGCATGGGTGATGTTACAATTCGCGACGTCCTTGAAACATACAACCTCATACCAAAGCATCTTCCAAAAACAAAACTGCTCATCATTCCCCATTCGAGCGAATCAATTCCCGCATGTAAAAAATTGGCAGCCAAGTTGCGTAGCGAAGAAATCTGCGTCGCTCTCCAACTCTTGGATAAAAAAACGGGCGACAATTTCAAATATGCAGAGAAGCATGGCATCCCATTTGCTCTCATTGTCGGTGAAAACGAGCAAGCGTTAGGAAACTACACTATCAAAAATATAACAACACAGGATCAAACAACGCTTCGTCAAGAAGAAATACCCCCTTGGATCAAAGCACAAATATGATAGACCTCTTCGGAAAATCATTTCGTTACGAAATTTTTGGTTTTCGAGCGAGACAAGGAATGCGAGCAAAATGATTCGACGACGTACTGGTTGTACGGCGAGAATCATTTTGCGAAGCATGACGAAGTCGTAGCCGAAAACCAAAAATTGTAGTAGAAATGACTTTCCGAAGAGGTCTAATAGAGTAATCATCAAAAAACTATGAACGATAATCAAAATTACAACGCAGCAGAATATGCATATAAACCGGAGCCGCGCAAAAGAAGTTTCGTAATTCCAATTGCCATTGTTATTGCAGGTCTTTTTGTTGGCGGTGCTCTTTTTTTTAGCCGTGGTGGATTTGGCGGACAGAGCGCAGCTGTAGGAGTAACGGGAAATACTCCTTCCACAACAGCAACCGTGCCCCCAGTAAGTAGTAATGACCACATCCTCGGAAATCCAAACGCGCCAATCGTTATTGTTGAGTATTCGGATACAGAATGCCCATTTTGCAAAACTTTCCACGAAACCATGCACAAGATCATAAATGAGTACGGCACAAGCGGCAAAGTTGCTTGGGTGTATCGCCATTTCCCTCTTGATGTTCTGCATAAGAAAGCACGCAAAGAGGCAGAGGCAACGGAGTGCGCATTCGACCAGGGCGGCAATAATGCTTTCTGGAAATATATTGATTTGATCTTCAAAAAAACTCCTTCAAATGACGGACTCGATCTCTCTCTACTGCCAAAATTCGCAGAAGACATCCATCTCGACAAATCTTCTTTTGAGTCTTGTCTTCTAAGCGGTCGGCATACTGCGAAAATCGCGGGGGCATTTGATGAGGCCATCGCAGCGGGTGCAAGTGGAACTCCCACAAGTTTTCTCTTCTTCAATGGCCAGAGCATACCTGTTGAAGGAGCGCAGTCTTTTGCGTCTGTTACAACACTTATTGAAGGCATCCTCGCACAGATTAAACCCTCCATATAGAAGCATCCACAAAATACTGCTTAAAAAATCCTGCAGTTTTGCAAAGGGGTTGTTTTTGGACTAAAAAGACTTATAGTTACGACAGAAAAACAACTATAGGATAGGTCTTTGATACGCACAAATCACAAGTGTAGTGCACATTGAGGAGAATCTATGATTCGCCTATATTCTCAAAGAAATATCGGGAGCCGCGAGCACGAGAAAGCGGCAGACTTTTTTGCAAGCGTGGGACGGAAAAATATAAAACTCGTTTCAGAATGGTGTTACTACATAGAATCAAGCACGTCGTTTTCTTCGCATGATATTGAAATTCTCACGTGGCTTTTTAAATCACATGAAAATTTCGCTGTTCGCACCTTTTCGGTAATTTCTTCATCAGCCGTAATTGAAATCGGGTCTCGACAAAGCTTCGAAACAGCATGGTCGAGCGCCGCAGTTTCTATCACTTCCGCATGCGGAATTGCAAACATCACACGCATTGAGCGCTCGCGGCGCTACAATGTCGCACATGAACTCACCAAACAGCAAGAAGAATTGTTCGTTAGTATATTTGCCGATGCCATGACCGAGGAACGCTATCGTGCACCACTCACCTCATTCTCCAATAAACACGCACGTAAGGTGAACGAAATCTTCCCACTTACCAAAGAAACCTATTTCGAATCTCTTGCAGAGCTTTCAAAAAATGAGGGTCTTGGCTGGGACAGAGATGACATTGAGTTTATCGGAAATCTTTTTGTCCATACACTTCGTAGAAATCCTTCAAAGGCAGAACTCTTCCAGATCGCACAGGCAAACTCGGAACACTCGAGGCATTGGTTTTTTAAGGGCCGTCTCTCTATTGATGGAAAGGAAATGGATGAAAGCCTCATGGAGATAGTTCAAACTCCATGGAAAAAGTTTCCGAACAATTCTCTCATTGCATTTTGCGACGACTCGTCGGCTTTGCGCGGAAAAAAGGTTGCATCAATAATTCCCCAATACGCCGACAAAAAATCTCCGTATATACCCGTGCGGCGCACGCTTCATCCGACGCTCACCGCAGAAACACATAATTTTCCAACAGGCATCGCCCCCTATCCCGGCGCCGCAACAGGCACGGGTGGGCGCATTCGCGACAACGAAGCTGTCGGTCGTGGCGGACATGTTATCGCAAGCGCTGCCGCCTACTGTGTCGGCAATCTTCATATTCCTGGGTATACCTTGCCGTGGGAAAACGATGGCTGGCAACATCCCAAAAACCTCGCCTCGCCGCTCTCGATACTCATACAAGCGAGCAACGGGGCATCCGACTACGGTAATTGTTTTGGCGAACCTGTTATTGCAGGCTTCGTCAGAACTGGAGGGATATATTCCACAACAGAGTACAGAAGTTGGCTTAAACCGATCATGTACACAGCCGGGATTGGCCAGATAGACGACCAACACATCCACGCGGAATCTCCTATGAGAAACATGTTACTCATTTTACTTGGAGGTCCTTCGTACCGCATCGGCATCGGCGGGGGTTCCGCAAGCTCGATTTCCACGGAAGCAGCACGAGACTCCCTCGACTTTAGAGCAGTGCAACGCGGCAACCCGGAAATGGGACAACGTCTCAATCGTGTTATTCGGTCATGTATTGAAATGGCCGAAAATAATCCACTCAAAAAAATTGTTGATCTCGGAGCGGGCGGCGCTTGCAACGCGCTCACGGAATTACTCTATTCGAGCGGCGGAAAGATCAATCTTGACGCATTTCCTCTCGGCGATAAATCGCTCTCAATACTTGAACTTTGGATTAACGAGTCGCAAGAAAGGATTGCCGCGCTCATACATCCGTACTCGTATCAACAGATCCTCTCGATCTGCAAACGTGAACGTGTGATGATTGCCCTTGTCGGTATAGTAACAAAGAGCGGTGAAATTCACGTTACGTACGAAAAAGGAGCAAAAACTGCGGTTCGATTACCCCTTGAGCATATTCTAGGAAATTTACCCCAAAAAACATTTCACCTAAAAAGCACGGCAAAAAACCACAGACCGTTCAGTGCGCCGAAAGATTTTTCTTTTCGCAACGCCCTTCTGCACGTTCTGCGCTTGCCTTCTGTCGGATCCAAGCGATTCCTCACGACAAAGGTTGACCGAAGCGTTACCGGTCTTGTCGCACGTCAACAATGTATTGGACCAAACCATCTTCCTCTCTCGGATTTCGGTTTGGTAGCTCAAAGTCACTTTGCACAATCAGGTATTGCATTTGCTCTTGGCGAGGCGCCTCTCAAGGGCCTCATTTCGGCAGCTGCATGCGCGCGTATGGCTGTTTCTGAAATGCTCCTTAATATGGCAGGCGCACGCATCGGGAACATTGAGAGTATTAAATGCTCTGCAAACTGGATGCTCGCCGCAAAAGAAACCGACGGCGACGGAGCCTGGCTCCACGAAGCAGTATGTGCCCTCCGTGATATCTGCATCGCACTCGGTATCGCAATTGATGGCGGCAAAGATTCGCTTTCCATGGCTTCGAATGCAATAAACCCCGATGGAAAAGAAGAAAAAGTTCTTGCTCCTTCGCAACTTGTTGTTGCAGGATACGCTCCGGTGCCGAATATCAAAACACACATAACACCTGACATTAAAAGAAGGGGTTCACATCTCATTCTCATCGACCCAAGTGAGGGCAGTAATCGCATCGGTGGGTCGGCACTTGCCCAAATATCCGGACAAACCGGTGACACTTGTCCTGACATCGATGATCCCAAAGCTCTCGCTTCGGCATTCAAGATAGCGGGAATCCTCGCAGACAAAGGACTCGTGCTTTCAATGCATGATCGCTCGGATGGAGGACTCATTACTGCGGCTCTTGAGATGGCTTTTGCGGGAAATACGGGACTGACACTTTCGCTCTGTGGCGAAGGGGATCCAATTCACGAATTCTTCTCCGAAGAAGCGGGGCTGCTCATTGAGACAAGTGATATTAACGCCGTTTGGAGCGCGCTCATCGATCACAAATCTGCATGCGACATCAAAGTCATTGGAAAAATTCCTGATGGAACTGAAGTCAAGGTAGTATGGAATAACTCTGTTCTACTTACAGAAGATATGACATTTCTGCGCGCGACGTGGGAAGAAACAAGTTCAGCCATTGATATGCTCCAAGCAAATCCTCTCTGTGTCAAAAGTGAACAGGCAGCAATTAAAAACTTGGCTTCGCCACCGTATGCGCTTCTTTTCACTCCAAAGAAAACTTCTGATGCGCATATATATCGCAGAATCAAACCTGCGGTTGCAATTCTGCGTGAAGAAGGAAGCAACGGCGACCGCGAAATGGCATCAGCTTTTTTTGCAGCAGGATTCGACCCATTCGATGTCACCATGACTGATTTTCTCCAAAAAAAGGTGGCGCTTGCGCAATTTCGCGGTATTGCGTTCGTCGGTGGATTTTCTTTTGCCGATGTCCCGCAAGCAGGCAAGGGATGGGCCGCGATCATTCGCTACAATCAATTCATTAAGGAACAATTCAGATTGTTCTATGAGCGGCAAGACACCTTTTCTCTCGGCGTCTGTAACGGCTGCCAGCTCATGGCTTATTTGGGTGTAGTCGGGCCACAACCGTGGTGGGGAAAAAAAGAATTCCGTTTCGTTCAAAATACTTCGGAGAGATTTGAGTCGCGCTTCAGCACGGTTCGCATTGAAAAATCTCCGAGCATATTCTTCAGGGGTATGACGGATTCAATTCTTGGTATCTGGGTTGCACATGGAGAAGGCAGGATATACGCGAAAAAACAAAAAACAATCAGCCAACTCGTACAGAAGAATTTGGTCCCTCTCCGCTATACCGACAACAATGGAGAAGCGACTGAACAGTATCCATATAATCCGAACGGATCACCGCACGGCATTGCCGCAGTTTGTTCTCCCGACGGGCGACACCTCGCAATGATGCCGCATCCGGAGCGCACATTCATCACCTGGCAATGGCCCTGGATGCCCGAGTCATGGAAAAAAATGGATGCGAGCCCCTGGCTGCGCCTCTTCCAGAACGCCTATGACTGGTGCATGAAATAACCTAAACACAAACGGACTTTCCCAATCAGGAAAGTCCGTTTTTCCTATCACAAATCTTCATATTCCTTTATGCGTTGTATCTTATTGCCATGCTCTTTGTTGTAGCAGGTAGAGATGTGTCTTTGAAATTAACGGGAGAAATGTATGAGTAGTACAGTCTATGTCGTAACAGAATCGTGTCTTGGTATTTGCTCCGATCCAAAAATTCCACGGGATTTTTTTAAACATCCGATTTGCATCGATGTCTGCCCTGTCAATGGAATTAAGACTGTCGAGGGCGAAGACCAGATGTACTTCATTGATCCTACTCTTTGCATCGGTTGCAAAGCATGTTGGTATGAATGTCCAGTAGAAGCAATTTATGCAAAAGAAGATGTTCCGGAAACATGGAAAGAGTACATAGATCTGAACGCGCTTTGGCACGCTGGAGAAAAAGAAACTGTTCGAAAACGCATTGCAGAAATATCTCCAATTAAATCATAACTGTATTTCGCAAGGTATACTTTTTCATTCAGTATAAGAGCCTATCTCCTATCTAACCGCAAAATACAAAGTAAAATATCGCTTGCCTGCCGAAATGTCCAAAATTCTGCTGCAAATCGCGTCTTTTTCGTCAGCTTCCCCTCATGCTTCCTTAAAATACGCAATTTTCGCAACGAATTTTGAACATTTCGTCTAGGCATTAGATAGGAGATAGGCTCTAAGAGAAATCGCCGAAAATTGCGTTATGCAAGCAAACATGGTTTTATGCTTCGTAGTTGACGCTCTCTTTTTTGAAGGATAGGTCATGTTTCTACAGGATGTCAGCGGAATAGGACAAGTATTTGACCATGCCATAGCGCTTCACCAGAAAGGTATAAAAAGTATCGAATCAGTTTCTCAAGGCTCTCTCCGTCTTTACAGTGGTTCAACTCCAAACACATATGATCACAGTTCTTTGTGGTTCCATATTTCTCCGTGGTTAATTCGTAATAGACTAGAGCACATAAGCAAAAAAGCTATCTTGTTTTTCACACCACAAGGTCATATTCATGATCCGGTATTCGAAATACAGATTTCTGAAGAAAACGAACTGCGCCGAATAGTTGCATCATTAACTCCGCTTACTCCAGCGTACTTTCCCGCTCTTTCATGTATTACACGCTTCATGTTGCGGAAAATCACGTTTATTCTCAAACAAAAGAGAAAATACCATGGCGAAAATGTTCTGTTGTTCTACTCAGCATATGACCAAACATACTTTGGATCAGTATATATTGGTGCAAAAGGAGCAGTCCTCTCGATCAAGGGACGCGATCGATCAGCGATAGAATCAGGGATCAGATACATTATCAGCCACATGTAAATCCTTCCCACTACCTACCCCACAGCATCTTTGGTGCTCGTGGGGTAGTCTTTTCCTTGCATCATATCCGCAAGTTCACAGTAGCTACACTCTTTTTTAAAACAACGTTCATTCCAGAACGAGAGGTCGAGGATGCGTGACGCGGCAGAGCGGATCTCATCTTTTAGAATCAAAACATCTTCCTCGGATAATAGAAATTTCTCGCGATGATATTCCCCTTTTTTATCCGGCTCAACAAAATCGATTTCACCAGACACAACGATAAACTCTTTGGGTTCGTAGGAGTCAATGAGCAATTTATAAAACACAAGCTGGCGCCGCTCTTTACCAATAGAGCTTTTTGTTTTTCCCTCAATAGCGTTGCGTGACTTGTATTTTCCGGTTTTATAATCAATGACATGCACTTCTTTGCCGTCCACGAGCTCTACCTTGTCAATCTTTCCGCGCAACATGAGTCTTTTTTCTGTACCATCGTCACGTGGTATATCAAGAAAAATTCCTGCAATATTTTTTTCATTCCAGAACGGTGTAATAAAAAACTCATGATATGTATCATAATAGCCACCAAGAGCAATCGTCCCCTTGCGCAAAAATTCTTCCCGTACGTTCGCTTCAAGCGGAACTCCTGCAATCTCTCGTTTATAAAGCGAAAGCAAATCTTTTTTCGTACGTTTTTCTCCGTCACGCCCCGCATCAAAAAAATGTGTCAGCACTGCATGTATAGCAATACCATAATATTGATGCCGCGACGGCGCTCGTTGAATACGAATCAGATTGTCAAAAAAATATCTCCAAGGGCACTCGAGAAAATTATTGAGGTGTGTTACTGCAAACCCTTGATCAAGAAACAACTTGTTGAGATATTCTTTTTCGTCAATGCGAATATGCACATTCTTTTTGGGAGCAAACTGCGCGAAGAGCTCGTTTATACCGGAAACAGTGGTCACGCTTACAGCATTCAATTCCCGATGCGCTTCGTCTATCTCTTCTATAAACTGCACGGGAAGCATCTTTTTACCACCTGCTTTTTCTTCCGCATACGTCAATATGACTTTCTTTTTCGCCCGCGTTAGCGCAACATAAAAAAGCCGCCGCTCATCGTCTCCGGTGTCAATACCTCCCGAACTTGTCGGAAGATGAAAATGATCGCTTCCACGCGCTCCTTCCCAATGTCCTTCAACGGCCCCCATGATATAGACGATATCAAACTCAAGCCCTTTTGAGCGATGTGCGGTCATAAGTTGCACGCCATGTATAAACGCTCCTCCAGCACGCGCGTTCATGGGTATCTTGTATGTCGTGTATAAATCCACCGTCTTCATAAAATCTGCAAGTTTACCACCTGGATTATTCGCGGCAAATATTTTAATCTCCTTAAAAAAAGCATCGAGTTTGTGGAGCCGCTCCACAGAACCTTCTTTCCGGAGTAGCTCGGGAAGAAACCACGACTCACGGATGAGAATTTCGGCAGCGTCGGCGGCATTCTTGTTTCGAACCATAGAACCCCATGAAGCAAGCTTTCTGTGCAGCGCAAGAAAAGCATCGCTGTCCACCTTAAGAATGCCGGCTCGTGCAAGTATCGCTCTCGAACCGAGACACTCGAAAAGCATTCTTTTTGATTGCAAAGAGATGTGTAAAAGTTTATACACATCAAGAAGCGGCAGCTTCCAAAAGTCCATAAAAAGCAACTCGGTCAGCAGTTCTGCATTTCCAAGATCAAGCACGACACGGAGCAAAAGCACCAGTTTCGAAATATCGTCATCGGCAAGAATATTCTGATCTGAAAATATGGCATAAGAAATACCGTTCCGCTCAAAAACATCAATAAGAGGAAACACATCGCGATTGTTTCTGTAAAGCACGGCTATTTCGCGCGGCTCTGTTCCTCGTGCAAGTTCTGCGGATATACTCTCCGCAATAAACCGATACTCATCATCTTCATTTTTGCACGAATAGACGCTATAGCGCTCTCCTTTTTCTCCCCGCACAGACACAAGCGGAATGCCAAGCCGCTCGTCAAATTCCGCACTTTTCGAGATAAGAGAGTGCGCTCCATCGAGAATACGCTGGGACGAGCGATAGTTCTCTCGAAGATTTACCACAAGAGCATTCCTATAGCGTTCTCTAAAATATAAAAAATTATCGAGAGATGCGCCTTGAAATCGAAATATCGCCTGTTTTCCATCACCGACAACAAAAAGATTTGGATTTTCGTGGAAACTCGAGAGCAGCTCCAAAAGGCGATTTTGTGAACGGTTTGCGTCTTGGTGTTCATCCGCAAGGATGTAGAGATACTGTTCCTCAAGACGCAGAAGCAAATTTTCGTTGCTTTCAAGAACCCGCACCGTCTCAAGAATCATATCTTCATAGTCATAGAGGCGCTTATCCGCGAGCACCTTTTCGTATTTTTCATATAACGTAAGCAGCTCTTTATTGCGCTCAATTTTTTTGAGCATATCGGTATATACACCCTTCATCTTGCCTTTGTGTGACCCCTTCACATGATAGAGATCATTGATCGCCCCAAATTCTTTTTCCTGCGTTGCGATAAAAACCGCAAGATCCTGCGGAGTATAATCCTCACGCTTGAGTTCTCGGATACTGTGCAAAACAGGACGCACATAATAAAGCGGATCGCCAAAAGGCTTGAGAGCCGTAAGAAACGTATCCTCCACAATCTTCTCCATGATCTGTATCTGATCTATTTCGGAGATATTTGATGAGCCAATAATACGATCAAAGGCTTCGGGGAATCGCCTAATCACCTCATTACAAAATCCATGAAATGTATGGATATTGACGCGATATGCAGAGGGACCAATAATCTCGACCAAACGCTTGCGCATCGAATACACTGCTGACTCCGTAAACGTAAGCGCAAGAATACCATCCGGCGTTGTGTCCGTTTGACGAAGTATATTTGCGATACGCAGTGTCAGAATATGTGTCTTGCCTGTTCCCGGACCCGCAATCACCGTCACCGGCCCCTCGATTGCATCGACAGCTTTTTTCTGTTCAGAATTAAGCTTTCTATAAAGCGTGTCGAAGGTCTCCAATGCAACTAATCCAAATGTGGACATATTTCAATTTTCTATAATTTCGATCTGATCGGGAAAAATAGGTCCCTTAAATACAACAATTCCGTGAAATGCCTGATCTGGACCCGTTAGACGAGGCTCAAGTCTCTCAATTGAATCTATGGAGATTCGTAAAAGTGCGCGATCCTCGCCAGGTGGCATGTAGGGATCTCGACCAATGGTTCCGGCAACAATATTACCACCGATCCAAGAAGATGACTCTCGAATACCACGGCGAAGCATGGGAACATATTGCCGCGGAACAGTAACAACTGGTTTTTCACCCTGTTCAAACAACGTACGAATCATCTCATAGGCATTTTCAATTTCATCAAATTTTTCGAGTTTTTCAATATTTCTCATAGTAATTAAAAGTATATCAAAGAGAATAAAAGAACGCCTTGTTTCTACGACGAGAAACAAGGCGTTCGGGGACGAGCTTAGCGTGGTATGACGACCCATACATAGCCGTTCCAATACATATATGGGGTTGGGTAATGCGGGTGGCCTTGCTCATGCCACCGCACTTCGTCGCGGTTCACGGGCAACCGCCCATGGTGGTCTTGCTTAAATTTAGCCTCATTGTGCCGCTCTTAGAGAGCCAGCCGTCAGTGTCACTTTTTTTCCCGCCAGCGCAGACAGCTGAAGCAAGAACCAACAAAAAAAGAAAACAAGCTGTAGTGGTCAAAACTCTCTTCATGATTACACCCTTTCATGCGAGAAACCCTGAATTCTGTGCCATTGTATCATTATTTTGATATTTTGTCAACATTTACCCTGCGTCATTTCTCTGTTATTGTTTGAGTGGAGTACCATTCATGAGCGGCTACAGAAGGAAAAAATCTGTGCAACCAGCATTTGTGCCAGGAAAAAAGATAGATTTACGAGTATACAATGAAGAAACAGACCTGCACGAATACTACAAGTGGATCAACGATCCCGCCGTCACGCAGTATATGGACGACATATACCCCGTAACGCTCGACGAAGCGCGTGAGCGTCTACGCAAGCTCGCCTCGCCCGACATGGACAACGTCATCTTCTTTTTGCAAGAGAAAAACAGTGGCGGCATTCCAATCGGCATCACCGGTCTCTATGACATGGATGACGTACATCGCCGCGCCCGGACAAGGACCATGATCGGCAGCGTGGAGCATTTCTCTAGAGGCTACGGAACTGAGTCGAAAATTCTCCTGTTCTGGTATGCCTTTTATCGAATCAACCTGCACCACATCACTTCAATCGTCCAGGCGGAAAATATCGCGAGCATCAAGTCGCTTAAACGTGTCGGATATAAAAAAGAGGGCATACTTCGCCAGAATACATTCTTTGATGGAAGGTGGGTCAACGACATCATCTTTGGCATCACCAAAAAAGATTTTCGTCCCGTGTGGGAAAAATACAACGAATCGTTGAAAAAGTGAAAGGACGCAAATGAAAAAGTTTGTGTATTATATTCAGGTGGCGCATCAACACCAGAGTGATATTCGTCTTGTCTCCATCGCCATGTCTGCATGCCCGAGAATAGCAGAGTTGCACATTAACGAGAATACCAATTCAATACGGGTAACAACCGAACAAGAAGTCATTGATGCATTTCTCGTCCTTTTCCCTTCGTTGCAACTAACGAGAAACGGACAACGTAAACAATAAATATATGTGCCAAACGCCCGCAATAGATTTTCGTTGCGGGCAATCCTTTTTTAATAATTCTTCAGCCGATCCACTTTCTGGTGCTGTCTGATGCGTTCATGCGCTTTTGCTTCAATCTGGCGGATGCGTTCGCGCGTCACACCAAATTCTCGCCCCACTTCTTCGAGCGTGTGCGTGATGCCATCGGTGAGACCGTTGCGCATTTCAAGAATTTTTCTCTCTTTCGGCGAAAGCGTTTCAAGAATATCACGGACATGGTCAGCAAGAATACGGCGAGAAGATTCTTGCTCTGGTGACAGGATCTTATCATCCGGAATAAAATCGCCAAGCGTTGATTTGTCATCACCATCATCACCGACAGGGTTTTCAAGCGACACTGTTCCCTGATCTATTTGCTCGATATTGCGAACTTTCTCAACTTCAATCCCCATCTCCACCGCCACTTCTTCAGTGAGAGGATCACGTCCCAAATCTTGCGCCAAACGCCGCACCACTTGTTTATATTTCGCAATCGTCTCAACCATGTGTACGGGAATACGAATCGTGCGTGATTGGTCCGCAAGCGCGCGTGTAATTGCCTGACGAATCCACCACGTTGCATATGTTGAAAATTTGTATCCTTTTGTCCAATCAAATTTATCGACAGCCTTAAAAAGGCCGAGATTCCCCTCTTGAATGAGATCGAGAAGTGTAAGATCGGGACTGCGGCCAACATACTTTTTAGCTATGGAAACAACGAGACGAAGGTTGGCGCGCGCAAGAAGATTGCGTGCCTCATCATCACCCGCGATAATGCGCCGCGCGAGTTCTTTTTCTTCGTTACCGGTCAAAAGTGCATACTGGCCGATTTCGCGCAGATACATCTGAATTGAATCATACGAAGAATCTCCACCGCCATAAATGCCTCCCTTTCGTCCCGAGAGCTCTTCCGGCGCCTCAACATCAAGAATACTTCCGCCTTCAAGCACGTCAACGCCTGCAGTACTCAACCGTTCATAGAGGTCCTCAAGAAAGACGATGTTATCCTCGATCGTCGGAAATTCTTTGAGAATTTCTTCATAGATAATAAACCCGCGCTGGCGGCCTTTCGCGATCAACTTTTCCGCTTTCCTATCATTATCCTCGGGCTTTTTTCTCGAAGTACCTGTTACTTTTGACTCAGCTTTTTTTACAGCCTTCTCTTTGTGTTTCTCTGCAACAACACGGCGCTCATTTTTTTTCTTCGATTTCTGCACCGTCGATTTGAATGACTTCTTTTTCACTACTTTAAACGTTTTTTTAGATTTTTTCTTCGATGCAAAAGAGGACCGACGTGCGGTCGCTGTCACTTTCTTCGCTTTTTTTGTACTTCGAACCATACAGGTATCGTAATAAGTTAGTATTAAAAATTGTATTTTATAGGACGTACGCACTTGGCGCATTTCTTCGTTGCTTCGCTCGTTTGTTCCCGCGCTGTATAGGCAATACAGCTTGGTCACAAGCCTCACTCGCGCCTCAAACTGCGTTCAAGTGCGTACGTCCTATTTTATCTGGAAACTTTTTCAAAAAGTTTTCTTGAAATTTTGTCGCACGCCGCAAGCGCTTTTTCTATTCTCTCCGTATCTTCGCTTTCTTCCGCCATACGCAATTCATTCTGCGCGGCAGAATACCTTTCCTTAAGAACACGCCGGGAAAGGCGAGTAAGCATATCCTCTACTCTAAGGGCAACATCCGCAACTTCCCCCCATTCTTCTTCAGCTTCAAAAATCCTATTGTCGACATCGGCCGCCGCAGCTTCTAATTCCCGCTCCATACTTTCTCTACCATATATGTCTTTGAGTCTCTTTTCAACTCCCAAAAGATTAATCAACGGTTTCTTAAGTGACCGTTGCCACAGGAGAACATTCCATATCATACGATCGACCGAAGCGCCTGTTGTCTTTTCACCTCCACCATTTTCGTTTGCTCGCACACCCTCCGAAGAAGCATCCATCTTCACGCGCTTGAGTTCTTCACGAACCGACTCCTCGTCAATACCCAATCGTAGAGCGATCTTTGAAATAAAATGTGCTTGGTCTATCTTATTCGGAATACGCTTAACGAACGGAAGAACTGTTGCTGCCGTAGTGCGACGAAATGTTCGCACGTCTGTTTTTTTAGACTCAAGTTCGCGCAGATAGAAATCGACAACATGCTGTGCATTCTTTATCGCCTCCTTCCATGCATTAGGATCTTTCGCGATAAGGTCTGCGGGGTCGCTGTCTGCGGGAAGCGTGGCAACTTTCACGTCCATACCCATGCCAAGAGCAATATGCGCGCTGCGCTCCGTCGCTTTGAGTCCTGCAGCATCTCCGTCAAACGCAAGTACAACATTGCTCGAAAGACGCTTGAGCAGCATGAGTTGCTGTGCCGTGAGCGCCGTCCCTGATGGGGCGACCGTATTGCCATACCCAGCTTGATGACTCATGAGAAGATCCATCTGACCCTCAACAATGATCGAAAAATTCCATTTCCGGATCGGCAGTTTTCCTTTGTCGTATCCATAGAGAACGTGAGACTTTGAAAAGAGCGTGGTTTCGGGACTATTCACATATTTTGCTTCCGTGCTCTTTGTCCCGCTTTTGTCTGTCTCAAATATTCTGCCCGAAAAGGCAATGATGCGACCAGAACTATCCGAGAGAGGAAACATGATACGGCTGCGAAACCGGTCATACATGCCTTTAGGTCCGGCAATACAAAGACCGCTTTCGAGCAATTCTTTTTCACGATATCCTTTTTCTTTAAGAAACAATTCAACGCTATGCCAATCATCCCGTGCGAAACCAACTCGAAACTTTTTGAGCGACTCAAGACTTGCACCTCTATTGGTAAGATATGTTAGGACATCCGATGTCCGTATAAGCATATCCTCGAAATAGTTCGTTGCTATGTCGAGAATCTCAAAAGCTCGTTCCCGCTCGCTGCGCACTTCTTGCCGCTCGTGTACAATTTCCACCCCCGCGCGATCCGCAAGAACCTTGAGCGCTCCTTTGAAATCCACCCCTTCGAACGCTTCAACAAAACTGAAAATATCACCCTTTGCGTTGCAACCAAAACAATAGTACGAATTGCGCGCAAGCGACACCACAAACGATGGCGTCTTTTCATGATGAAACGGACAGCGAGCCTTTAGGTTCACTCCCGCCTTTTCAAGCTTGATATATGAACCAACCACTTCCGCAATAGAGAGCCGCTCTTTGATAGTTTCAACAGTAGCCGACATATTTGACTAATTTTGTTATGTGTGTTATCTTCAGAGAAGCGTCGTAAACAGTACTTGTTTATAGGAGAAAAGGTATGATCGCCGATGTTCGCGTTGCGGAAAGAGTAATTGGAAAATGGTGGATGACACAACAAGAAGAAATAAGTTTTCTCAAATTATTCATCGCAGCAATGGACAATGAAGACGCTCAAGCTATTCGTGACTATACAAAATGGTTGGAGCTTTCGCAAGAAACGGCAATCAAAATTGCTCAGGCGTCGCTGCAGATACACTCCGCTTACGAAGAATTATCACGCATAAACTTCGTCACTCACGATTCTCACTAAAAACGCACATTGATCCCCACTACTGCCACAGAGCAATCCGCCAAAACACAGGTGAATTGCTCTGTTTCTTTTTCAAATTACGCACCATATTCTCGTTCTCTCTCGGAATTCTCCGCAATACCTCTCGCAATCATCGCCTCTTTGTTGCTTCCTTCAAAACCGCTGCCTGCGGGAATGAGACGCCCGATAATAACGTTTTCCTTGAGGCCCCGCAGAACATCAACGCTCCCGCGAACAGCCGCTTTGATAAGAACCTTTGTCGTGTGTTGGAAAGAAGCCGACGAAAGAAAGCTCTGACGCGAAAGAGAAACATCGGAAATACCCATCACGAGCGATTCGCCTTTCATAAGCATCTTGCCCGCATCTTTCAGCTTTTCGTTTTCGCGAGCAAATTGCGCAGCCTCGATAATATCACCTTTTACAAAGTGCGTATCACCTGGATTCGTCAATTTTATGCGCGCGAACATCTGGCGCACAATAACTTCTATGTGCTTGCGAGCAATCGAAGCGCCCTGCATTTCATAAATTCTGCTCGTCTCTGAAATGATATACTGCTGCGCAAGCTCCTTACCGCCAAATTTGTAGAGCTCACTAATATCTGCGGAACCGTCCGTCATAAGATCGCCTTTCTTAATCTTGTCACCAGCTTTCACGAGAATCGAACGGCGATAGTTGATCGAATAATCGAGCTTCATCTTTTTCTCCGATTTTCCATCCGGCAAAATAATAATCTCTTTGTCCTTGCCTGTTTCTTTGATCTCGGATACAACACCATCCACCTGACAAACAACAGCAGGATTACGCGGAACGCGCCGTTCAAACACTTCTTCCACACGCGGAAGACCGAGAGTAATATCACCACCGATTGATGCCGTACCGCCGCTGTGGAACGTACGCATCGTGAGCTGTGTTGCCGGCTCCCCAATCGCTTGCGCCGCAACGGTGCCAACCGCCTCGCCAAGTTCAACAATCTTATTGCGTCCGAGATCAACACCATAGCACTTCTGACAAACACCATAGAGTGTGTTGCACGTGAGTGGGGAATATACTTTAACTTCTCCGATTTCAAGTTCCGCAATCTGTTCCGCTTCGTCGTTACTCAAGAGATGCATTTTGGGAAAAAGCACGTCCCCCGTTGTCGGATCAAGTAGATCTTCGGCAAGATATCTGCCGCGCGCGTGCTTTGCAATCGCGACATCCATGCCGCTTGCATCCTTGCGAAAAATAGTAAACCCTTCTTTTGTGCCGCAGTCTTCCTCCATCGCAATAGCATCCTGCGCCACATCAAAAAGACGGCGGGTGAGATACCCTGCTTTTGCTGTGTTGAGCGCCGTGTCAGTGAGACCTTTGCGTGACCCATGAGTACTAATGAAATACTCGACAGGCGTCAGCCCTTCTTTCATAGACGACACAATCGGAAATGCGATCGTTTCTCCGGATGTTGAAGCAATGAGACCCTTCATGCCGGCCATCTGCACGATTTGGTTGAGCGAACCGCGAGCTCCTGACTGCCACATATCATAGACGCTTCCCATCGGATCGAGAGAATCAGGAATCAGTTTTTCAATATCATTCTTCGCGGCATGCCAAATCTCAATATTTTTACGCTTCATTTCTTCGAGCGAGAGCAGACCATCATTGTATTGTTCAAGAAGTTCATCCGCTGCCTTTTGCGCCTGCTCCACAACTCCCACTTTTCCTTTGGGGATAACAACTTCATCAATCCCCCACGTGATGCCCGAAATAGTCGAGTAGGTGAAACCAAAGTGCTTAATCTTGTCGAGAATCGGCGGCATGTTTTCAATGCCATAGCGTTCGATCATTTCGTTCACCATCCCCGCCATCTCCTTACGAGTCACATTCTTGTTAACATATGGATAGTCTGACGGAAGCATGCTGTTGAAAAGAAGGCGACCAACAGAGGTTTCAAAAACTTTGCCTTCAAGTGCGGCATACTTGAGACTGTCTGTCGCAAGAACTTTAATCTTTGCGCGGAACGTGACCTCGCCGAAATCGCGTGCTGTAATCGCCGCATTCGGGTCGGCAAACATTTTTCCTTCGCCTTTTTCGCCCGGTATAAATTTTGTTACCCAATATGAACCAAGTACCATATCGAGTCTGTCAATGGAAATAATCGGATCGCCCGTTGCGGGCTTGAGCAGGTTTTTATTTGCTGCCATGATCTCACGCGCTTCGATTTGAGCTTCAGCTGAAAGTGGAACATGCACCGCCATCTGGTCGCCGTCGAAATCCGCATTAAACGCTGAACAAACGAGTGGATGAATCTGAATGGCATTGCCTTCGATAAGAATAGGTTGAAATGCCTGAATGCCAAGGCGATGCAGCGTCGGCGCTCGGTTGAGCAGTACATATTTGTCTTTAATGACTTCTTCAAGCATCGCCCACACTTCTGGAATACCTTCGTCAATAAGCCGCCCGGCACCACGAATGTTATAGGCAAGTTCATTTTCAAGCAGTTTCGCGATGACGAATGGACGAAAAAGTTCAAGCGCCATGTGCTTCGGCAAACCGCACTGATTGAGGTGCAAATTCGGACCAACAACGATCACGGAACGGCCCGAATAGTCCACACGCTTGCCAAGAAGGTTTTGACGAAAAAGCCCCTGTTTGCCTTTGAGGCTGTCAGAAAGAGACTTAAGCGGTCGGCGCTGTGCCTGGCTCATTGCGGAGATTGGCCCCGCGCCGTGGCGAATAGAGTTGTCGACGAGAGCATCCACCGCTTCCTGCAGAATTCTTTTTTCGTTACGCAAAATGACATCGGGTGCATTAATCTCTTTGAGTTTTTTCAAACGATTGTTACGGTTGATGACGCGACGATAGAGATCGTTTAAGTCCGATGTCGCGTGACGTCCGCCATCAAGAGCAACCATCGGACGAAGCGCCGGAGGCGTGACCGGAATGCGCACTAGAAACATCCATTCCGGACGAACCTTTCCGTGGATCATGGAGCGAACAAGCGAGAGCCGCTTGCTTATCTTGGGACGTTCAACTGCGCCGGCAGTTTCATACTGCTCGTCGAGGGATTTTGCAAGAGCATCCATGTTCACCTTCTTGAACAGCTCATAAATAGCTTCGGCGCCGATACCTGCTTCGAACATTTGTCCATAGCGCATTGAGTAGCGATGATAGGTCACTTCATCGAGAACAACACCTTCGACAACACCCTCAATTTCGCGCTTTGCTTTGACAAGCAATTCTTTGATCATTTCTTTTGTTTTGTCATCTTGGAGTGACTTCACTTTTGAACGATATTCGGCATCAAGCTCCTTCAGTAATTTTTCTTTTCCGTCTTGGTGCACTTTCATCACGATGTAGCCGGCAAAATAGATAACCCGTTCGAGATCTGAAATCGTGAGTCCAAGAATGAGACCGATGCGCGACGGCACACCTTTCAAAAACCAGACATGCGACACCGGCGCCGCAAGTTCGATATGCGCCATGCGTTCGCGGCGCACGATCGATCGTGTCAGCTCAACACCGCATTTTTCACACACAATTCCTTTGTAGCGAATGCCGCGATACTTGCCGCAATAACACTCATAATCTTTTTCAGGTCCAAAAATTTTCTCGTCGAAAAGACCGCCGCGTTCGCTGCGTTGCGTTCTGTAGTTGATCGTTTCAGGCTTCGTCACTTCGCCGAACGACCACTCCTTGATTTTCTCGGGAGATGCAAGGGAAAGAACGACCGCGTTGAAATCAGAAGGATATGTCGATGCCTGTTGTTGCTGTTGTTTCATAGTATTTCGCTTGATGAAAATTGCGATCTGCTTCGTTGCAGGCTGCGAGTCTCATTCGTCGTAGCAAGCTCGTACGCCTCATTTCGATTCTCGCCTGCGCCTCGCATATCATCAATTTTGATCAAGCTCCATGGTTAACGTAACGCGATTAATCTTCCCCCTTGGGAATTTCCTTTGCTAAATCGACGTCGAGCGCAAGACCGCGAAGGTTGTTAAGCAGCACGTTAAATGACGCCGGAATATTCGGCTGGCCAAGCGGTTCACCCTTCACGATCGCATCGAACGTTGCCGATCGCCCCAAAATGTCATCCGATTTGACCGTAAGCATTTCTCGAAGCGTATACGCCGCTCCATACCCAAGAAGCGCCCAGACTTCCATTTCTCCAAAACGCTGGCCACCACCTTGCGCCTTGCCGCCGAGCGGCTGCTGTGTGATAAGCGAATATGGCCCAATCGAGCGCATGTGGATCTTGTCTTCCACCATGTGGTGCAGCTTCATAATGTACATATAGCCAACAGAAATGTTCTGTTCAAAGGCTTCACCGTTACGGCCGTCGAAAAGCTTGATCTTGCCGCCGCGGTTGAAACCTGCGCGTTCCAGTTCATCCTTGATCTCGTGTTCAGTCGCGCCCACAAACGGCGGAACGATTGCCTGATAGCCAAGCGCCTGTGCCGCAAGCCCCAGGTGCAATTCGAGAATCTGTCCGAGATTCATACGTGACGGCACACCGAGCGGTGTGAGAATGATGTCTACCGGTGTTCCATCTTCCATGTACGGCATATCCTCTTCGGGAAGCACCTTTGAAATAACGCCCTTGTTTCCGTGACGGCCGGCAAGCTTGTCTCCCACGGATACCGCACGAAGCTGTGCCACTTCTATATGTACACGCTTGATAATGCCTGATTCAAGATTATCGCCGCGCTCGCGCGTAAAAACTTTCACACTCACAATACGCCCGCGCTTGCCGTTCTCCATGCGCAAAGAGGTATCTTTCACGTCGCGCGCTTTTTCGCCGAAGATTGAGCGCAAAAGACGCTCTTCCGGTGTTAGTTGAGTTTCACCTTTTGGTGTAATTTTTCCCACCAAAATGTCTCCCGGGCGGACTTCTGCGCCAATGCGCACAATTCCCTCTTCGTCAAGATTCTTCAGTTTCGCTTCCCCGACATTCGGAATATCGTGCGTCGTCACTTCAGGCCCAAGTTTTGTATCGCGAACATTGACCGTAAACTCTTCGATGTGAATACTCGTAAACGCGCTGTTCTTTACCAGACGCTCCGAGAGAATGATCGCATCTTCATAGTTTGAGCCTGACCACGACATAAACGCCACAAGAATATTTTGTCCAAGAGCAACCTGACCGTTTGCTGTTGAAGACATGTCTGCGAGTATATCGCCCTTGTTCACCTTCTGTCCCATTTCGACAGACGGTCGCTGATGAAATGCGGTAAAACCGTTCGTTCGCGAAAATGAAACGAGTTTGTATTCAGTCTCTTTTTTACCCTTCACCACAATGCGTGTTGCATCAACAAAGGTAATGACACCACCCTCATCAGCAATCACCACACGACCGGTATCTTTCACAATCTGCTCTTCAATGCCCGTCGCAACAAGCGGAGCTTCGGGAACAATGCACGGCGTTGCCTGTTTCTGCATATTTGAACCCATGAGTGCGCGGTTCGCGTCATCATGATTAAGAAACGGAATCATTGATGTCGCAATCGAGTATGCCTGATTCGTCGCGATGTCTATAAAATCGACATTCTCGCGTGGAGCGATGCCAAGCGAACCTCCAACGCGGACCTCGCAGCGCTCATGTTCGAGGACACCGTCCTTGTGCGGTTCTCCCGCGTGCGCAATGTTATATTTCTCCTCTTCAAGAGCGTTCAAATACTTGATTTCATTTGTTATTTTCCCTTTTTCAACTTTGGCGTACGGCGTTTCGATCATGCCAAAATCGTTGAGGCGCGCATAGTTTGTCATGTGCAGAATAAGACCAATGTTGGGACCTTCCGGCGTGTGGATTGGGCACAGACGCCCGTAGTGCGAAGGATGCACGTCACGAACTTCAAACGATGCCCGCTCACGAGTAAGACCTCCCGGGCCGAGGGCCGAGAGTGTGCGAAGATGTTCGAGCTCGGAGAGAATATTCTCCTGTTGCATGAACTGCGAAAGCTGGTTTGTCGCAAAAAATTCTTTGATGCGCGCCTGGAGCGGACGTGGATTGATAAACTGAACCGGAAGTGTCGTGTCGAGTTCAACGGTCGACATTCTATTTTGGATATTTCTCTTCATGTGCGACATGCCAACGCGTAATTTTTGCTGGAGCATTTCGCCCACGGCGCGCACACGACGCGAACCCAAATGATCAATGTCGTCTTCGGAAGCGCCGGGTGTAGCATTAAACTTGGCGATCTGCTTGATGATATCTATAATATCTGCGAGAGAGATTGTGCGTACTGCGAGATCCTTTTCCTCGAGACCACGATTGAAGCGCTTGTTAAAACGAAAACGTCCGACACGTGAAAAATCATAGCGCTCTTCGCTAAAAATACCATTGATAAACTCGCGTGCATTCTCAACGGTCGCAAGATCGCCATCGCGCAATTTCTTGTAGACTTCCACATACGCTTCATCAACCGTCTTCGCGGCATCCTTCTCAAGACACGCGCGCATCATTGCAAGCGCTCCTTCGGCATCACGAAAAGTATCGAGAATCGCTTTGTCAGTCACAGCGCCTAAAATGCGTAAAAGAAGCGATGCGGGAAATTTTCTTTTTCGATCGATGCGAACATAGAGAGCGCCATCCGGTTCGCTCTCAAATTCTATCCACGCGCCGCGCGCTGGAATAATTTTTGCTCCAAAGTAACGGCGGCCTCTGTTTTCCGATGAGGAAAAGAACACGCCAAAAGAACGAGCGAGTTGCGGCACAATTGCGCGTTCCACGCCGTTAATAATGAATGTTCCGTGCGGCGTCATCATCGGGAAATCCGCCATAAAAATTTCCTGTTCTTTTGACGAATTGAGTGTCTTGTTTTTAAGCTTCACCTGTGCGCGAAGCGGTGCTTCAAGCGTAAGCATATTTGCCTTGGCATGATATTCATCGTATGCCGGATCGGAGAGTTCAAACTTAGTAAACTCGAGATCAAATTTCTTCCCGGAATAATCCGAGATTGGAGAAAATTCCTTAAACAGTTCTTTGAGCCCGTGCTCAAGGAGCCATTTGAAAGATTCTGTTTGCGTTTCCACAAAGTTAGGAAGCTTCGCGAGGGGCGGCGTATATCGACTAAAATACTTTTTCTCATGGCGCGGCTCCACGCGATCCATAGCAATGGGAAACTTGCTGCCAGCTGATTGGGTTTCTACACTCATGCTCTAGATAATGATTAGTATGGGCGAACTTAATAATTCTTCTCCACAAGCACGATGTGCCGCATCGTGTTGCAAATGGCGCAGTATGGACAGATAGATAACAATTAATTTGTTAATTTAGAAAAATAGACGCAAACACAAACACGCAGACAAAAAGTCCCTTTCTGCAAAGGTCTTTGTCCGTCATTCGTATTCAAATGTTATATCTAGAATCGCTTTTCAAGAAGATAGACGAGGGCCTAGATACTGCACTTTTCATTCTGCCACAACACAATCGGCTTCAGGTAAGCCTAGTATACACGTTTGCAAAAAGTTGTCAACAAAAAGTGTGCATATCCAGTCGTCAACAGAAAAGAGGCCCTGTTGAGCCTCTTTGGATATCTGCAAAAAATGAAAATTAGAACTTCAGACGAGCAAGAACAGCCTCATATGCTTTCCGTGCTGTCCGTTGACACTCAAGATCCGCCAACAGAGCATCTTCAGTCTCTTGCATAATTTGCTTGAATTTAGACAAAATCTTACGACCACGGCCGCATGCGGCAACGGCAATCTTCATAGAATCATGCCCCATGCACGTTAGCTGCCAACGTGTAACAACAAATCTGCTGTTTTGTTCAAAACGATATGTTACGTCCAATCTCGCCCAGAAACCCTTACGCGTCAGCAGTAATAAACCTACAAACCCGTCTCCATGTGCACTCCAATTGCTTGAAAAAAGGTCAATCGTGCGTGCGTGAGTCGGAATGGTGCCAAAACCCCTGTCACCTGTGATCGCGCCCGTTAAAACAACCTCTAACGCACCACGTGATAATTTCAGGTACGCCGTTATGAGCTCCGGTATCTCATGAAATCCGCGCCAAGAGTTCATGGCAGTGCGATTGCGAGAGAGAAACTCATTAATTTGCGCGCACCAGTCATTCGCCGTCCAGCCAGACGTATCTACCGGCAATTCCTTGTGGCCATTCCAAATGTAATCCTGAACAGACGCATTCCAAGCAAGATGAGCTTCAAAGCAATTTGGGGCTCATTTTGCGTTGGAATCAGTTTCTATTTGGGGTATCATCTTGCGTTGGACAAGACTGTAGCTTGACAAGAGCCGCAGTCCTGCTACACTGATACTGTCAAACCTCTCCCCGCTTCGGCGGGGGGATTCTTATGTATGTTTATGATAAGAAATCTTGTCCTTAATCTTTTTGAGGTTGATATATTTTGCTCGATCCAATAACTCTTTGGCGACATGGCCTTTTGTGGACATAACTAATACTCTTTTGTTTTGGGCCTTCACTGCATCAAGTAATGGCGCAAAGTCACTATCCCCCGACATCAGAACCAAGGTGTCAAAATTATTGATATTCCCCAGCACGTCGATGGTAAGTTCAACGTCGAGATTCCCTTTCCATTCGTAGACACTCTTCGAAACCTTGATCCTCTTCACTTCTTTTGCTTTCACAACATAGCCAAATCTCTCAAGTTTTTGTATGAAAAGATTTTGCTTGTAATTTTCACCAACCCGGCCAGTATAAAAATACATAGCGCAAAGATTACATTCTCCCTCGAAATACTTTTTTAATTTTTCATAATCCACACGCCAACGCAACGTCTGTTGCGAATAGAGAATATTGGCAGCGTCAACAAAAACATACACTCTTCCTTTTGCAAATTGGCCAATCATAATTTTCTGTTACTATAGCCCAAAATCCAACAGAAAAGCAAAACCGGCTCTCGCGTTGAGAGCCGGTCACAGCATCTGCAGTATCATCGTTCTTCGTTCGGAACGAGTCTCACGCAAACATCACCAGAAAGCCAATCCCAACAAGTACTGCAAAAACAAAAGTCATCGCCCAACGCCGCGCATCGGTATCAGAATCATCATGGTGTTCTACAGATACGCGAGTTTTTCCATTTTCAGCGTAGGCAATTTTTTGAACAAGACACATCCGGTAGAAAATTTTGATCCAAACAGGAATCACGACCATAAACCACAACAGGCCAACAATGAGTTGAATCAAATCATTGCCAATCATTTTCCAGATGACAAGCACAATAGTCAGTGTGCCCAGAGATGTCTTGGAAAAATCTTCAACTGCGATTCCAAGCTCCTTTGCCGCTCCACCCATTGCCTTTCCTACCCGCTCACCCAAAACAACCCATTGCTCGAGTTTTTCCGGCGTCGCTGGGCCTTTGTGCTCTGTTCCCGCATGGTAGCAGCTTGCTGCGCAAGCTGCGCTTTCTGTGAGTCAGTAAGATCGCTAAGATCAATTGACACAACACTGCCCGCATATACATAATCCAAATTCTCTGTCCCCAACATCACTCCAATTGTCAAAACAAAGGTCAATAGCCATGGCCACATATTCTGTCTCCTTGTTGTGTATTCATTATTCAAACTTCACCGTGCCCGTTCTTATAAATACACCATTTTATATAAAAGTCAAGAAGTGTGTTGGTTTGGTAGCCAGAACCTATTTTTCTCGTTTTGCGCGCCACACATCAATGTTTTTGTGGTGCCCCGAAAGAAGCACCTTTGGCACCTTGTACTTTTTACCTTTATAGAACAAAATCTCTGGCCGCGTATACACATCACTGCTCGCAATTCTCTCTTCCTCGAGTGATTCGTACGTTCCAATTACACCGGGGATTCGGCGAGTCGTTGTATCCATAATAACAAGCGCCGCAAGTTCGCCTCCCGTGAGAATATAGGGACCAATAGAAATATCATCCATAGGAAATACTTTTTTAACGCGAGCATCCACTCCCTCGTAGCGTCCACACACAAAGATCACATGAGTATATTTCTTCACTAAATTTTCTGCATAGGTATTCGTAAAGAGCCCTCCTGTCGGAGAGAAGAAAATTATTTTGACTTTTTTCCTTCTTCCTTTCGCTTTCGCAATAGCCTTGATCACAGCTTCAGCCTCGAGCACCATACCGGGGCCTCCGCCATACGGCCGATGATCTACCCTCCTATGCTTGTCCGCAGTAAAATCACGCGGATTGTAGTAGAAGACTTTGATTTTCTTTTTTTCCAAAGCACGCGAAAGAATCGACGTACCAAGATACGAGGAAAAACTTTCGGGAAATAATGTAACGATATGAAAATGCATAGCTTTAGAGCCTGTCCACGATCTCGCTTTCAAGACGAATTTTTCAAATTTTGAGGCAAAAAAAGTGAAATTTGACAAACTGAATCGGGATTCAGAAAGGAAAATTACGCTTTTTTGGTCAAAAATTTGGAAAATTCTAGTCGAAATGGAGATCGTGGATAGGTTCTTATAGTAAACCGTGGCATTGCTGCCACGGTTTACATCTTCAACTTATTGAGAAACAAATTTATATCTTGAAATCGTCCATCGCCTCGTCTACGGCTGTCTGGCTGATAGAATTCGGTGAATTTCGTGTCGAACCCGCTGGTTCGTTGATCTTCAAGTTAACACGAGCATTGTTCTTCATGCCGACAACGCGCAAAAGTGTTCGGATCGCTTTAGCTGTATTGCCTGAGCGGCCAATAACCTTACCCATGTCTTGTGCATTAACATCAAGAGTAATAAGAACACCCATTTCATCTACAACGCGGTTAATCTTTACATCTTCAGGATGATCAACGAGCGCTTGAATAACGTACTCGAGGAATTCCTGATCGCGATATTCTTCCATATCGGGATTAGTCTAAATCTGATAATCAAACATCTATCATTTCGACCGCTCGGTAAGGGTATTATACCAGAACACTCAAAACGGTCAAGATGCAACTTCCGATGCGGCAACTTCAGCAGCAGGCGCAGGGGCACTTGCTGCTATCTTTTCTTCTTGTTTGACTTCCTTCAAAATCGGCCGCTTTTTCGGGAGAACATTCACTTTTTTGCCGGTAATGATCTTGTGGTTTAACAACATATTGTGCACCGTAGGAGATACTTGCGCGCCCTTTGAAACCCAGTACAAAATGCGCTCGCCGTTGATGCTAGCTTTTTCCTGACCTTCATGCGGATTGTATGATCCAAAGGTTTCAATAACACGGCCGCTTTTGGGACCACTTGTCGACTCCGTCAAAATAAGACGAAATGAAGGGTCATTTTTGCGGCCAACACGCTTCAATCTGACTTTTAACATTTGGTGTATACTAGCAAACAGAACTAAAACAGTCAACGACTCATTGACAATCAGCACTCGTGTATTTCGAGTCAGCATGTTAGCGTACATACTATGAGAAAAAGAAAACGGATGCAAAAAAACACACCCTCAAAACAACCATTTCGGGGTATCGTTTCGCTCACAGCACGTAGAATCGGTTTTGTCGCGAATGAAAAATTCGAAGAGGATATCCTTATTCCCGAAGAATATCTCAATACCGCGCTTCAAGGTGACGAAGTGGAAGTTGAACTGCTACCTCCACGCCGAGGTGAACGACAGCAAGGAAAAATCCTCAAAATCATTGTTCGAAAAAGAATGCAATTTGTCGGTACTATCAAAATAGAAAACGGAATCTCGACACTCATTCCCGACGACAGAAAAATGTACGCGACCATTATCATCACCAAGAATGAAGCAGAAAAACTTGCGCCAGAAACAAAAGCGCTCGTGGAAATCATCTGGGACAATCCGCGCGAAAACCCGATAGGCACAATTAAAAAAGTACTCGGTAAAAAAGGGGATCACGAAGTTGAAATGGAGGCAATCATTCTTGAAAAAGGGTTCACTTCAGGATTTCCCGAAAATGTCGAGAAGGAAGCGGAAGAGCTCAAGAAAAATTCAAGTAGTACAGAGAGAGATCGCGCAGAACGCAGAGACATGCGAGAAATACCGACATGCACTATTGACCCCGCAAACGCTAAAGATTTTGATGACGCGCTGTCGTTCCGAGAAAACGAAGACGGCAGCTATGAAATAGGTGTGCATATTGCCGATGTGTCACACTATGTACACGAAGGCACAGCACTCGATCGCGAAGCGATTTCCCGCGGCGTTTCGGTGTATCTTGTCGATCGCACCATCCCCATGCTTCCGCACATTCTTTCAAACGATCTCTGTAGCCTCAATCCAAATGAAGACAAAAGAACGTTCTCTGCGATTTTCACGCTTGACCAAAATGGCGCTGTCAAAGAACGCTGGTTCGGAAAGACACTCATGCATTCGAATAAGCGTTTCAGTTATGAAGAAGCGCAGCAGACGATAGAGAGTGGTGAAGGAATTTTCGGCCGAGAACTTGGTATTCTCAATGTGCTAGCAAAAAAAATAAAAGCTCGACGACACGCACACGGCGCAATTGACTTCGAGGAAGATGAGGTTCAATTTACGCTCGACGCACAAGGAAAACCTATCGAGATCAAGCGCAAGGTGCGCCTTGACGCGCACAAGCTCATCGAGGAATTCATGCTTCTTGCCAATCGAGAAGTCGCGGAATGTATCAATCGCCTCGAAAAAGAAACAGGAAGCAAAAGACTATTCGTCTACAGGATCCACGATATGCCAAACTCTGAAAAAATGGAGGAGCTCGCAATCTTTCTGCGTGCCATCGGTCATGAACTTCCCACACTGCAGGGAAAAGTAAGTTCAAAAGACCTTAACGCACTCTTTAAAAGAATAGAAGGTGAGGCAACTGAAGGTCTCATAAAAACCGCGGCTCTGCGCGCTATGTCAAAAGCGATATACTCAACAAAAAACATCGGCCATTTCGGCCTTGCTTTTAAGTACTATACGCACTTCACCTCTCCTATTCGCCGCTATCCGGACATCATGGTGCATCGTCTTCTTGAAAAATATCTCAAGCACGAGGTTGTGCACGCATCGGAACTCAATAAGTATCACCGTCTTGCGACATCTTCGACACAACAGGAAATCGCCGCAACGGACGCGGAGCGCGCGTCCATCAAGTTCAAGCAAGTCGAATATATGGCAGAACATATCGGAGAAACATTCGATGCAATTATTTCAGGCGTCACAGAATGGGGAATTTACGTTGAGGTCGTATCCACCAAAGCAGAAGGAATGATCCACATTCGCAATCTTGGAAGAGAATACTTTGAACTCGACCAAAAAAATTACCGTCTTATTGGCACAGACACGAGAAAGTCTTTCAATCTCGGAGACAAACTCAAAGTAAAACTCACCGGCGCCGACATAGACGCGCGGACTCTTGACTTTGCTCTTTTTGTGTGATACTCTTTTACGAGTCTTCGAAAGAGAGCATGCCACAAGAAAAAAGGAGAAAGATATGCTTGCGGACCTCATGGAGGAACTCAAAAAACGCCCACAAACATGGGCCGAGCGGCGAAAACAACTTCGTCAACGACATGGAACTATCGACCCGGGTCTGCCTCCTCACTTCATCACGTTATTAGAAAACAGAAATGAAAACGAATTCTGGGAGGCAAAAAAATTGACCGACGCGCCGGTCATCATCAGTGAGGAAAGGTACACGGACATCCCAAATACAGTCATAGTATATGGCTTGGATGTCGAGCGCAGGAATCTTAACGAGTTCTGGCATGTTTTTGGACATCTTTGCAGTGAAAACTACCACACCTGCGATGCACGGTGTGAAATCTACGAGCTTCCTCCTTACAAAGAAAAGCCGTTCATATAGAACATGCGCAGAAAACCCGAGGACACAACGTCCTCGGGTTGAATTTTTTCTTATCTACGCAACTATTTCAAATGCAGCTCAAAATATGTATCTTTGCGCTCAAAGCCAAGTTTTTCGTAAAGGCTACGCCCAGCATTGCGATGTGCGGCGCTTGATAAAACTATTTTGTGGCAATCTGCTTCGCGCGCATGTTCAATCGCTCTCAACATAAGCCGCTCCCCGATCCCGAGACCTCGATAATTTGTATCAACCACAACATCATCAATAGCGCCCTGACGGCCAGTCAATGTCTCAAATATGTTGAGCGTCAAAATGCCGATGATGTCGCCGCAAATTTCCGGCCGCGCAACATAGACAAAGGCAGAAGTTCTCTGCAAATACGAACGGAGTGTTGTTCCGCTCATACACACAAAGCTCTTGCTCAACTGTGTAAGTAGTCGGTTTATGGACCAAATATCTCGCCATTCAACAATCGTATCTTGTTTCGTAATCAAAGAAATCGTTGTCGAAAGTAAATCGGTCATGGCCTCCTCCATCAAAAAATTATCATGGCTGCTGCGATAACCATGCGTTCGTCCTCTATATGGCACAACCCATATATCAAATGATCAATTGCCCGATCTTCCCGCTTGGGTTTTTCCACTCGATAGCTCCTCATGTTCCCATGAAAATAAATCGTCTAGCAGCGCGAGAATTTGAATACGATTACCGAAATTTTTACTCGAAATAACCGTATTCCACCCACCGTCCATAAGAATGTCGATCGTCCCACTTGGACGATCAATCCGAAACATCCGCCCATGATAGTGCCATCCTGGTGCAACAATCTTCCCAAGCTCCTCCAGAAACACCCATTCAACCGCCATGCAAACCTCCTTCGCATTTTTCAGTGACCTTAATCTAAAAAAACGATAGCACAAAGTATAATATATGTCAATTTTCCGTACCTACACAGAGGCTACTTCGCCACTTTTACTGCCTCATCAAAACGAACCGAGAGAAGCTGTGAGACACCGTCGCCGCTCATGGTTACGCCATACAAAATTCCAGCGCGGCTCATGGTCTCGCGATTGTGCGTAATCAAAATAAGCTGCGAGTGAACGGCAAGATTCTCTATCATGTCGCCGTACTTGCGCGAATTCGCTTCATCAAGCGCGGCGTCTGTTTCATCCAGTATCAAAAACGGCGGAGGATTCACTTGTGATATCGCAAAGATAAGCGCAATCGAGGTGAGCGCGCGCTCCCCTCCCGAGAGTATGTCGAGATTGCTCACGCGCTTGCGCGGCAGGCTGACCTCAATCATCATTCCCTCAACGCCCTCCTCCTCTTCAGAGATACTGTCTGCATCCTCCTCACCTGCAAGAACAAGCTGTAGACGCCGGCGCTTTTTTTCGCGTACCACAGAAAGAGATGCAGTGCCGCCGCCAAACATCAGAGAAAAATAATTCTGGAATTGATCGTTAATTTTCGCAACGCCCGCTTTGAATTCGTAATCGAGGCGAACATCAAGGTCGGTTATTAGTTCACGAAGCGATTGCGCCGATTGACGCAAATCCCCAAGTTCCCTTGCAAGAAACTCATCTCGCGCGAGTATCTCATCATATTCCCGCTTGACTTCGCCGCCCGCACCGTTGCCCATCTCTTCGAGGCGAACACAAGTACGCTCAATGGCTCGTCTGCGCTCGCGCTGCTTATCTCTTCCCTCGGCAAGTACGTCCACACTATTAATAACAAAATTGGCATAGTTCACGAGCTCGCGCCCAACAACAGCAGCAGCTTCGCCGAGATCATTTTTAAACTCTTTCTCTTCACGTTCGCACTGTTCTTCTTTCAAACGAATCTGCATCAATTCCGTGTGTAACACTTGCTGCTCCCGCATAAGCGCAAACATCTCTCGCTCCGCTTCTCTGCCAACTTCCTTTTCCCTTTCCATCTCTTCACACATCATGCGATATTCAAGGTCAAGAGCACGTCCTTCTTTTTCAAGTTCTGATATTTTTTCCTCTATGTGCTTCTTCTGCTCAACCTGATCATCATAGTCTTTTGTATCGAGAGTGATCTTTTCTATTCCACCCTCGGACTCATGCAGAAGAAACTTTTGCATAATCTCATGTATCCGCGAAAAAGCAGCCTGAATACCCTCAAGCGTCTGCCGCTCCGCTATATGCCCTATCTCCACATCAAGCTTGTGAACAAATTCTTCCACACGAGAAAAAGAAATACTCCTCTGTTTATGCGCGAGATTGCGCTCCTGTTCTTTGCGAAAATGCATCTGCCAAGCAGAGATCATGCCTTCAAGCCGCCCCAATTTGCGCTCGGCGCTGCTTCTCTCGTCTCGTGCCGCATGCATACGCTCTTCAAGAGAAACTATTGCATGGCTCCGTCCATCGGTCTTTGAACTCACAGCGAGCTCTTTTTTGAGATTTTGAAGTTTTTCCTCAAGTCCCTCTTTCTTTTTTTCTGGTATTTCGCGCTCTCGAACAAGCCGCTGCCGCACATCGGCAATATAGAGAGATTCGCGCTTGAAATATTCAAGGCAGAGTGTTCGCAAATCACCGCGCATATGTTCCGCTTTTGCAACTTTTTCAACCTGTCTCTTTAAAAAGGAAATGTGCGGTGCGATCTCTTTCCGCAGCGACTCGACAGAGCGCATATTTTCTTCTGTTTTTTCAAGCTTTTTTTCACTCTCCTGTTTTTTAAATTGATATACTTTGAGTCCAAGCGCTTCCTCGATCATGACACGACGCTCTTTGAGCGTTGCATTCAAAATTCTATCCGCCTCACCTTGAGAAATAATGTGATGCCCGGAAGAACCAATGTGCGCGTGCGCAACCAATTCCATGATGTCACGCAGACGTACGCGAGATCCGTTGATAAAATACTCATTCGTACCATCTCGATGCACAATCCGTTCAATGACCACTTCGTTGTAGTCAATGTTGAGTATCCGGTCGGCATTATCGAGTGTGATCTTCACACTGCCGCGATTCGATTTTGCCCCCGCCCCGATACCGCTGTAAATAAGGTCTTCGCCACGCTTTCCGCGGAGCGACTTCATGGATTGTTCGCCGAGAGCAAAACGAAAACTCTCTGCAATATTTGATTTCCCGCTGCCGTTCGGACCAACGATCGCCGTAATAGGCGCACTAAACTCAAGCGAAGTTTTTTTCGCAAAAGACTTAAACCCCGAGAGTTCAAGAGAGATGAGGCGCATCGCTCTTTATTGTAATATCGGAACGTCCACAATGCACGAGGATTATGTGCTTTAGACACTGTAACAAAATAAATTAAACATCTTATGCTCTCTGTATATCCATATATTGTTCGTGCTCAATCACAAAATGCTCACCGTATCTCTCGATACGTTTCGAATTTGCTCATTCCGCGCCAAACAATATCTGAATACGCAGAAAACGTAATCTCGTCCAATTTATTTTGTTACAGTGCCTTAATTCCAACGTTTTTCTTCAAGCGCGTGTCGCGCAGCCTCCTGCTCCGCCTCTTGCTTTGAGCGCCCTTTTCCTTCCGCAATCATTTCACTTCCGAGATACACAGCAACCGTAAAGTATTTGTCGTGGTCCGGTCCAGTCTCCTTTACCGTCTTATACGTTGGCGTAACACTTGCAATATCCTGCGCTTTTTCCTGAAATAGACTCTTCGAATCCTGCCACAATCCCATTTCAACCATTTCTTTCTGCAAGGGAAAAAGATTTTTTTCAATAAAACTTTGCGCGATAGCATATCCTTGGTCAAGATAGATCGCACCAATAACCGCCTCAAAAGTATTTGCAAGAATATATTGCCTTGCGCGACCCGTGTCTTTCGCTTCCCCGCGAGAAAGAAGGAGATAATCATCCATGTATAAATTCCCAGCAACTCGCGAAATCGTATTGGTGTTCACAAGCGCAGAACGAAACGAGGTCAATTCACCCTCGGTCTTGTCTGGATAGATGCCATACAAGTATTCCGTCACAACAAGTTCGAGCACTGCATCGCCTAAAAACTCAAGACGCTCATTGTGTCCGAGTCCAGCGCTCTTATTTTCATTGATGTACGAACGATGCGTAAAAGCTTGCCGGAGCAGGGCCTTGTTCTTGAATACAACAGCGTTCTGCTCTTCGAATTCGTTAAAGTCAGCCATAGAAATCCATCGGATTTCCAAGTTTGCAATTACCAATCTCCACGCTGGAGTAGACCCTATCGGGCATTGCAAAATTGAAAATTATTTTTTATCTAATAATATGTTTACAGCTTTCGTGACAAGCGGCAAAATGTCGTCGTAAAAATTCAGATCAACAATCTCGGAAAGTTTAAACCATCGCGCGTCGTCAAGACCTCCCCCCTCTTCGAGTTTAAGATCCTCGTGTTTCGCTTCGCCAAGAAAGTAGGTGACATTTTTGCGTTTCTTGCCGATCTCGGGATCATTCGCAATATACTCATTCTCGCCGAGCTTTTCCTTGATATCGATATCAACTCCAATTTCTTCCTTAATTTTTCTGACAGTCCCAGGGAAAGGATCCTCTCCCGGAATCATACGCCCTTTCGAAAGCGTCCAGTGACCAAAAATATCGTGCACAAGCGCGAGGTAAATGTCATTTCCTTCGCGCGCATACACCACAGCGCCACCAAGCTGTTCGAGCGGCATTTTTTCATAAGGAACATCTTTGATCCTCACCTTTTTCCTCTTCGAAATCTCATCCTTTCCAGGTTCTCCGATCTCTTTATAGATCGCGCCGAGCACACCATTGATAAACTTGCCGCTGTTCTCGCCGCCGTATGTTTTAGCAAGTTCAATGGCCTCGTTAATCGCAACTTTCGCCGGCACTTCTTTGCGATCCGCAAACAGAAGCTCGTAGAGTCCGAGACGCAGCACATTTCGATCGACAACAGAAATTTTTTCAATAGGCCAATCGGGCGCAGCTTCCATAATGATCTTATCGAGCTGTTCGTGTTTACTTATAACACTCTTCATAAGCGCATCCATGAATGATGCATCCTTCACATCCGGAGCAAACTCCTCTATGTTGCGCATAAGAATTTCTGAAGGATCATCCGCGACCATACCACGGAAGTCCCATTCAAAAAGCGCTTGCAAAACTATTGATCGTGAGAGGTGCCTATTTGCCATGTATTGTTACTACGTGAAAGATCTTATCCAATTCGAGAGAGACGCGGTGCTTACTTCGCAGCGCTTTTCTCGCGTTCCTTTTTCTTTTTTTCCTTTCTTGTGATCGACGCAGAAGCGTCAAACACCGCCCTGCCTTGATATTTTCCGCAATTCTCGCATGCGCGATGACGCCGATGGGGAGAATTGCAGTCGTTACAGCGCGAAAGCCGCGGCTCTACGAGGGCGTGGTGACTTCTTCGGTTGCCCGTGTGCGCACGGGTATGTCTCATGCGATTAACCATAGTATGTCGTGTGTATTTTTGTATCCAAAGGCGCTTCTTCGATGCGTAACCGCATCATATCTTGTTTTCTTCCGGTTAGCAAATGAGCAAACTTTTGAGATATGAACTGCGGTGAATCGGCGAAATACCGTATGCTGTAAGTGCAGCATAGTGGCCCTTGGTTCCATACCCTTTGTGCACTTCAAAACCATAGAGCGGGTAGAGCGTCGCAAGCTCCTTCATTTTCCGGTCACGCACCACTTTCGCGGCTATTGATGCGAGAGAGATGATCGGCTCGGTTTCATCGCCGCGGACAATAGTTTCCTGATTCTTAAACATCTTCGGCGCATGAAGCGAACCATCAAGCAGCACGCGACACACGTGCGGATCTACTTCAATTTTTCTAAGCACGGAAGAAATCCCCATTCGAACAGCAGACACAATACCCTCTGTATCTATTACAGTATGAGAAACAAGACCAACAGAGAATGACATTTTATTTTCTTTACGCAAAAAGACCATCCGTTCATACAATTCTTCGCGTCTTTTTTCCGACAGTTGTTTTGAATCACGTATTCCCGGCAATGAAGAAAAGAGTGCGAGACAATCAGATTCTTTAATTATCACAGCGCCTACTGCGACAGGACCGGCAAGGGGCCCGCGACCCGCTTCGTCAATGCCGACAAGATACGTTAATGCTCGTTCCATCTTCATCATAGTAACGCACATACGAGCACAGAACGAGGATATGTGTTACACTCTGGCAAGATTTAATGAATATCAGTTTTATGACTAACTACGGTTGTGGAGTTTTGATATGCCATTTGATATAGAAAAGCGTATAAAAACTTTCGGCACATGTGTCATATCTGAAGAATGTGGGATTATAAGCGAATGTATGGCCTTTGCAGCAAGTAAGCGCTGCCTTGAAGACCTTGAGAACATTACTGCATATCTCGAGCGCAAAATTAAAAATGGGGTTCAGTCACATCAGGAAGTTCATCGAGACGTTGAAAAATCAATGTATGGGTTACTCCGGCGGATTGTAAAAGACTTGATTCTTGAGACACAACAACGCATAGCTGAGGATCAAAAATGGGCCTCCGTCAAACCCGAAGACTATAACATTCTGATCAAGCATCTCTACGACAACGGCTAGCAACTCACCGACCTGTATCATCATCGATACGGGTCGGTTACATTTTGCGATTATTTTTGCAGCACGACATGTAAGATATATACTATCTCCATGAGACCTCCATTCGTACACCTCCACACGCACAGCCATTACTCTCTTCTTGACGGGCTTTCCAAAGTGAACGAAATGGTTGCGCTCGCGAAAAAGTATGGCATGCCGGCGATCGGCCTTACTGACCACGGCAATATGTACGGCGCCATTGAATTTTATAAAGAGTGCAAAGCGGCAAAAATCAAACCCATAATCGGCGTCGAAGCCTATATCGCAAACCGCACGCGATTCGACAAAGAACCTTCAATCGACAACAAACGATATCATCTTACTCTTCTTGCAAAAAACAAGACCGGCTACGAGAACCTCATCAAGCTCGTAACCGCGTCCCATCTTGAAGGCTACTATTACAAGCCGCGTATGGACCTTGATGTATTGAAGACGCATTCCGAAGGGCTCATTTGTCTCTCTGGTTGTTTCGGTAGTGAACTTTCTCATGCACTGCGCAATAAAAATGAAAAAGAAGCGATACATGTCGCAGAGACGTACCGCGACATCTTCGGCGAAGAAAATTATTTCTTCGAGATAATGCATCATCCAGGAGTACCTGGTCTTATGGATGTCCGCGCCGCCACAGTGGAACTCGGAAAAAAGCTTGCTATTCCTCTCGTCGCGACAGCAGACTCGCACTATCTCCACGAAGACGACGGGCGCGCACACGAGACACTGCTTGCGATACAAACCAACTCCGATATGAATGACGAGAACCGCTTTTCCATGGCCTCGGATCGTTTCGCGTTTATCACGACAGAGATCGCCTACGACTATTTCAAAGACACGCCAGAAGCTGTGGAGAACACCTCAAAAATCGCAGATATGTGCGACATAACGCTTGAGCTCGGCAGTTGGGTATTCCCCGATCTGAAAATTGGAAAGGAAACCACGTATGACGAAGAGCTCCG
>VMGT01000053.1:0-3032 GCA_007376725.1 Parcubacteria group bacterium Greene1014_15
TTTTCCTAAACGAATTTTCAATGTACAATGTGCATGTATGGCATACATTTTCGTTGGTTTAGGAAATCCGGGCAGTGAATATGAACACACTCGACATAACGCGGGTGCGCGGATGGTTGATGTCTTTCGATCCGTGCATGACTTTTCTCCTTGGAAAGAGGACAAGAAGCGTCACGCGCTTGTTTCGGTGGGTGAAACAGCGGGTGAGAAGACGACGCTTGTTTTTCCGCAGACATTCATGAACAAGTCAGGGAGCGCCGTTTCTGCTTTTGTGAAGAATAAGAAAACGGCAGAACATCTAGTCGTCATATATGACGATATGGATTTGCCGCTGGGGCATATAAAAATATCCTTTGGAAGGAGTTCGGGAGGGCATAATGGTCTTGAATCTGTCATTAAAGCCCTTAAAACAAAGGACTTTATCCGTGTGCGGGTCGGTGTGAGTCCTGTGAAGCCGGGAGGCAAGATCCGCAAGCCAAAAGGAGAGCAAAAAGTGCTTGATTTTCTTCTGGGAAAAATAGGGAAAAGCGAAATTGAAGCGTATAAAAAAGTTGAGAAAGAGGCGAGCGCGATACTTTTGAGAATTTTAGAACATGGTTGGATGAAAGCTGCGAGTATGCGCGCAGCATAATTTTTTGGTATGCTAAATATGCTCGTCATTGCGAGGGCAAAGCCCGAAGCAATCTAGGATTTTGTCACCATACTCTCTGGATTACTTCGGGCGCTGCATAGCAATGACGGAAAACATTCATCTTGTTGTTGCGTAACGTGAGTAAATGATAATAACGAGACGTAAGAATTTTTAGAATCTATATGTACTACGAACATCGCAAGGAAGCGTCACAACAAGGATTTTCGTTGATTGAGTTTCTTGTTGTTATCGTGATCGTCGGTATACTGTCCTCTTTTGTGTTTGCTTCTCTTGTCGTTGCGCGCAGAAAGGCGCGAGACAGTGTCCGCATAAGTGAAAAAAACCAGATCATACGTGCGCTCAAAACAGCCTATATCGACCTCGGTGGTTGGCCAGTGAGCAATGGGGGCGGAACCCAATGGTCATGTCTGCAGAAAAGTGGGACATGTTGGGGTGGAGGTCATTCTGCTGATGCATCACTTTATGCAGTTCTTGAGAAGTATATCAATCCGGTTCCTGTCCCTAATGCAGTGGGGGCCAATGCGGCAACAAATGCATATTTATATATTCAGAATCATCCAAGTAGTCCTCCCACAGTTCCTAATATAGGAGCTCATTTGCTTTGGATGCAAGAGAGGGAAATTAAACAAAAAGAATGCCCGGGAAGTCCTCCCCAGCACTATGATGCGTACTGGTACTGCTACGAATTTCTTGGGCTATAAAAAATACCGCCTCGCCAGCTGACGAGGCGGTATTTTTGTCGTGTACCCTACTTTGCTTTCGTGCGAACAGTTGGCTCAACTTTCTCCTTAGCGCTTTGATAGGAGAGCGCCATGCGCTGCTCTTCGGCATCAAAGAGCGTGATGATGAACGGGTATGATTTGCCCAGTTCGAGAGTTTCTTTCAGTTTCTCCTCATTTGTAAATTCCGAAATGTGGATAAGGCCCGCAACGCCTTCTTCAATACTTGCGAGCGCTCCATGTTTGTTGTATTTGATGATGACGCCATTTACACGGTCACCTTTTTTATACTTTTTTGCTGCTCCTGTCCAAGGATTTTCTTTGAGCGCTTTTATGGAAAGTGATATCTTGCCGTCCTTGATTTCGATAATTTTCACCTGTACTTTTTGCCCGACCGTGAAGAGTTTTCGTGGATCTTCAACGAGTGACCAGTCGATTTCGGATATGTGCACGAGACCCTCAAGACCCTCTTCAAGCTTCACAAAGACGCCGAAGTCAACCATACCGGTTATTTCTCCCGAAACTTCATCGCCTACCTGGTATTTATCAATGATTCCTTGTTTTTCAACTTGCTCGCCGCTTTTTTCAGAGAAGATGAGTTTTCCTTCTTGTGGCAGAACAGATAGAATGGAGACCGAAATCTTTTCTCCCACAAGCTTTTTGAGTTCTTCGAGGATTTTATCTTTATCGCCGTCTTTGACGCGCGGATAGTGGTCAGATTTGAGTTGTGATGCGGGGAGGAATCCTTGAATCCCTTGCCATTCGAGAATGAGACCTCCCTTGTTTGCTTCTTTAACCGGCAAGTCAATGACGCGCTTTTCGCGAATGAGGGTTTCCGCCTCGCTCCAGATGAGCGCCTGGCGGGCTTCTTTGAGAGAGAGTTCAACGTAGCCGTCCTTGTTTTCTTCCTCGACGATCTTTGCGGCGATCATATCGCCGATGTGTACCTTTCGAATGACATCGCGCGCATTGATGAATTCGCGACCGTAAATGATGCCTGTTCGGTAGGGCGGAAGATCAATATAGAGAGCTGCTTTGTCAATTGCGATTACCGGACCTTCAACGAGTTCTCCGATGACGATGGTGTAGGACGTGTTCATGAGCATTTTGCTCATGAGGCCTTCAGGCTTTTTCTTTTTAAGTGTCTCTGTTTTTTTATCCTTTTCTTCTTTTCCAGATTCTTTAGATGTCTTGATTCCTTCTGTTGTATCAATAGTTTCTATATCAGTGTCTGCATCTTCCTTCATAAAGTGGGTGACAGAAGCTTCGCCTGTTCAGAGAGAGCAACAGGACGACGTTAATTTCTGCCTTGGCTACTAAAAAACAACAACCAGGAAGTATTTCCCAGTGCGTTTGTTTGTGTCTCAATACCATACGTGAAAAGAGTGTTTTTTGCAAGCGGAGTTGACACATAATTCACTGTATGTTATGAGTATTACAGGCCTTTTTACTTGTTTTTTGAACATTTCAGTTTTGTGCCTTGCGAAGATAAAAGTTCTTTCTTGGAGAAGAGCTAAATGTTTTGCAAGGCACTCCACTTTGGGGAGAATGTGCTCGCTCTTAACCCGAATCACGATAGGCAACCACCGCCATGGACAGCTCTGGAATTGAATAAACGAGGAGTCGCAAAAAACTCAAAGAACTTTTTCAGTTGGTAAGCA
>VMGT01000053.1:3087-8887 GCA_007376725.1 Parcubacteria group bacterium Greene1014_15
TTCAAAAGTTGGTGCTGTGTTTTTGTCATGATCTTTTTCATATTTGCTTTCACGCCTGTCAGTAATTGCTTGCCAAGATCGAGTGCTTTCTTGTGCCAGAGTCATAATGGTTGTTGATTATACTTTTATGGCTCTAGTATAGCATTCTTTGCCTATCGTGATTCGGGTTCTTACACGGAAAGTGTGTAGGTAAAGATATTCTCCCCTCCATCTTGGGTGTTGCGTGTGACAGGGTTTGTCTCGTGTGTAGGACAAGCTCACGACAGTGCAACACCCTCCATCTCTGATTCACGAGCCCCGCGATGTTCTAGTTCTGGTTTATGCCAGGCAAAAAGTGATGCGGGGCTCTCCATTCGTTCTTTAACATTTCAGTTTCGTGCCTTGCGAAAATCGGAATTCTTTCTTGAGAAAGAGCTTCCTCGGTTGCGAGGCACTCCATTTTGGGGAGAATGTGGTTGCTCCTACGTTGGAAATGTGTAAATAGAGATATTCTCCCCCCTCCATCTTGGGCGATGTGCTCATCTGAATCTGAAGCATTAAAGTCAGGCGAACTTCTTTACATCGCCCTCCAACCTTTGCGCGCCAGCATACACTTGCTGGCGCGCTTTTCATTGAATATCAATAGAACCAACGCATGTAAGCGTCTTTGCGAGGTACTCCGAAGCAATCCAGAATATAGTGACAAAATCCTGGATTGCTTCGGGCGCCGCATAGCAATGACGGCAAAAAGACGTTTCGTAATTCACAGATATGTAGCAATTTGCGCATGAATCTGCTAGGATTTTTCAAGAAGTTCAAGAAGTTTTGGTCTTTTGAACATGGAAGAATATTTCTCCAATGGAGAAAGGAGTTATATGACGGAGCGTCATTTGGGTGCGGGTGTTTTCGCAGAGTTTTTGGCGACATTTCTTTTTGTTGTTTTTGGTGTTGGAGGTGTCCTCTCGATCCTTGGAGGAGCTACTGCATTGATGTCAGAGCATATACTTCCTATTGCCCTTACACATGGATTAGCCATTTATCTTCTGGTTTCTGTGTTTGGAGGCGTATCGGGAGGACATGTTAACCCGGCAGTGACTTTTGGCATGCTTTGTATTGGGGAGATAAGCGGAAAGCGAGCGTTTCTCTACATGATTGCACAGTTTTCCGGCGCTATTTTTGGGTCTCTGATGCTTGTGGGGTTTGTTCCCGATGCTCTCCAGAGTGGCTTGGGTATGCATAGCCTCAACCCGAACACGTCAACACTGTCTGCCTTTTTTCTTGAAGCATTGATTTCGATGGTTCTTGTTCTAACGGTGTTTATGACTGCGGTGAAGAAGAATGTCTTCTCTGTCATAGCGCCTCTTGCAATCGGCATGGCGGTATTTGTGGGAATTATGTTTACCATCCGGCTCACAGGCGGCTCGATGAATCCTGCACGCAGTATGGGGCCCGTTATTGCCTCTTTGCTTTCTGGATCTAGTATTCCTCCCCATCAATGGATATATCTTGTAGGGCCGGGAGTTGGAGCACTTCTTGCCGCTATCATTTTCGGCAGGTGCTTTCGTGATGCGTAACGCGTAATACGTGTATTCATAGAACCCTCGCTTGTATTTCATGCAGGCGAGGGTAGTTGTATGGGCGTCAATCTGCTATACTGCACCCATGGTTATTACATATTACGGCCATGAATTTTTTAAGTTGCAATTTGGGGACACGGTTATTGCCGTGAACCCGATTTCAAAGCAGTCTCTACTCAAACAGACGAAGTTTGGCGCTGATATTGTTTTGCTTGGATCTCAAAATGATCCGAATAAGAATGGCGTTGATATGGTGATTTATGGGGAAAAAGCGCCATTTGTCATATCTGGTCCCGGCGAATACGAAGTCGGTGGTATTTTTGTGAAGGGTGCGAATATAACACCTGAAAACACCGAGCCTGGCAAACACCCTTTTATGACAGCATATTGGATTCTTCTCGAAGGCATGCGTCTGTGTTTTTTGAATGGACTTTCAACAAAGCATCTCTCAAAAGAAACGCGCGAGATGATCGGCGAAGTGGACATACTCTTTGTTCCCATTGGCGGGGGAGAAGTGCTCGCGGCCTCTCTTGCCCATGAGGTTGCGGTCAGTCTTGAACCAAAAATGATCATTCCTATGCATTTTGACGACACAAACAAAAAGGAGGGGGCGCTCATGCAGTTTCTCAAAGAGGCGGGCGCCGAAGAGATTCAACCTGTGGATAAACTTACTATTAAAAAGAAAGATGTTGCTGAAGCGAATGGAGCCATCGTCGTTTTATCGTCGTAGAATCTTGTACGCTTGTATGTTCAACTTTATTGAAAAATTGCAGCAGGCCTCATTGGCCAAGCGGAAGAGTATTGTGTTGCTTACATCAACCGTGCTTACGCTTGCGATATTTGGTTTTTGGCTCATGACGTTTACACGCACGAATACTTCTGTGGTGGTAAAGAATACAGAAAGTATTAATCTACGCGAAGAACAGAGCGCTTCTCCGTTTGATGCGATTATTCACGCGATGAAAAGTATTTTTGATGGTTCGTTTCAAACGTACGAACGCAAATAGATTCCAGTTGAATTTTTTTTAAAAAAAGAATAGTAAATTTTTCGCTCTAAGGTCTCGTTGATTAATAACTTGCCCGTTTCGCTTCCATATTTCCGTAATCTTTGATTTTTTCTCAATCACAAATCTTTCATCGTAGCTTGCTACGCCTCAAGATTTGTTCAATCGAAAAAATGAAATCTTACGGAAATCTGAAACCGAATCATGTTTTTTATTAGACCTATTCTCAAATAACCTTTCTGATGAAATGCGCATATTTCGGCTACGACTTTACGAAAAAGCCTCGAAATAGCCCAGCTATTCCTGCGTTTTTTCGTCTCGTCTCGCTCGAAATTTGCGCATTTCATCTAGAAATCCTATTTGAGAACAAGTCTATTGCAACTTCTTTACATTGTTCGCAGGTGTGTCGCAGAAAATTATCCACAGTTTTTTTTAAAAAAGTGAGGTGTATAATTTCTCTATTGTTGCGGTTGCAATATGGGTAGTAACCCATATTTCGTCTTTGCTCGGACGAAGTGAACATAGTAACGTCCACTTCGCATCCTCGCTAGCCGAAATAATATTCGAACTTCAGTTCCACTTTTAAGTTTGTTATCAGAGTGATTCGCACACGATAGTGCCGCAGAGTATTTTGAGATTGTATCGAGGCACGGTTTTTATCGGGTGTTGGCCGTATGTTACCACTACCTCTTGAGGGTAGTTTTTTTAACAGATAAAGTATTTTGCTATGTTGCACACCATTAAAAAGAGAAATGGAAATTCAGTTGCATTCGATTCGAGAAAAATAATGAATGCAATGGGGAGAGCGTTTGTTTCCGAACAAACGCCCATTTCGACCGAAGACCTCCAGAAAATGACTGATGTGGTCGTCCGCCAGGTTGAAGATTCGCTTGTGGCTAGTGGGTCTGCGACCGTTGAGGGTGTTCAGGATGTTGTTGAGCGAACGATCATGGAAGCCGGGTATTTCGCTGTGGCAAAGCACTATATTTTATATCGCTATCAGCACAAAAAGGCGCGTGAGCAGGAAACTGCGGATCGCATCGAAGAGAAACAGTTACTGGTAACCAAGCGCGACGGCAAAAAAGAAGCATTCTCGCCGCAAAAACTGCGCACGTTGCTTTCGTATCATGTGAGGAGAATGGGGGTCGCGCTTGATGTAGAGCCGATCGTACTCCAATGTCAAAGTGAGGTATATGATGGCATAACGACTCGAGATGTATCGCGGATTCTTATCATGGTTGTTCGATCTATGATTGAGCGTGATCTCGTGTACTCAAAACTTGCTGTGCGACTTCTGCTTGATGAGATCAATAAAGAGGTTATCGGTGACAATCGCACATCGGAACAAAATACTGATGCGGCATATCGTAAAGCTTTTATCGAGAACATAAAAAAAGCGGTTGCTTTTGGACGTCTTGACGAACGACTTCTCTCTTTCGATCTGGAACGCATTTCTCAAGAATTAGTCATTGAACGTGATTATCTTTTTGAATATCTTGGGTTGCAAACTCTTTATGATAGATATTTCCTGCGAAATGATGAAACAAAACAGCTGCTTGAAACGCCGCAGATGTTTTGGATGCGTGTAGCGATGGGGTCAGCGATTCTCGAACCCCGTGAATCACAAGAAGCGTGGGTGCGCTCATTTTACGACATCATGTCGGAATTCTACTATACGCCTTCTACGCCGACTCTTTTTCATGCGGGAACGACTAAGCCCCAGCTTTCTTCGTGCTATCTCAATACCGTGCCCGATTCTCTCGATGGCATATTTAAGTCATATTCGGACAATGCGCAGCTTTCAAAATGGTCCGGTGGCATTGGCACGGACTGGACAAGTATTCGCGGCACAGGATCCTTTATCCGCGGCACAGGCGTGGAGAGCCAGGGTGTCATTCCATTTCTTAAAATTGCAAATGATGTGACGGTGGCTATAAATCGAAGCGGCAGGAGGCGCGGCGCAGCTTGTGTGTATTTGGAAGTTTGGCATTACGATATATTTGATTTTCTTGAATTGCGCAAGAATACGGGAGACGAACGCCGCAGGACGCATGATATGGACACGGCAGCTTGGATACCCGACTTATTCATGAAGCGAGTGCGGGATAATGGCCAGTGGACGCTCTTTTCGTCTGATGAAGTTCCCAATCTGCATGAGATATATGGCAAAGAATTTGAGGAGCAGTATTTGGCATACGAAAAGCGTGCCGATCGCGGCGAAATGAAGCTTTGGAATCGCGTGCCGGCAGTTGAGGTGTGGAAAAGGATTCTTGCCATGCTTTTTGAAACGGGACATCCGTGGGTGACATTCAAGGATCCTTGCAACATTCGTTCGCCGCAGGATCACGTTGGTGTGGTGCACAGTTCAAATCTGTGTACGGAAATTACTCTCAATACCTCTGCGAATGAAACCGCTGTTTGTAATCTTGGCTCGCTCAATTTTGCAAAATTCATTACAAATGGAAAATTCGATGAGGAGCTCGTGGGCAAGATTACCCGTGTTGCAATGCGCATGCTTGATAATGTTATTGATATCAATTACTACCCGACAGCAGATGCTCGTCGCTCAAATTTGCGCCATCGGCCGGTCGGTCTTGGAATTCGCGGCTTTCAAGATGCTCTCTATGCAATGGGGATACATTTTGATTCAGATGAAGCGGTAGCGTTTGCCGATACGAGTATGGAAGTTGTCGCATATTACGCTATTCTCGCATCGTCTGAATTGGCGAAAGAACGCGGGCCGTACGGTACGTATAAGGGTTCAAAATGGGATCGTGGTTTGCTTCCGCAGGATACAATCGGCTTGCTTGAAGAGGAGCGGGGTATTGCAATACCGGTGCCGAAAACAGAACGTCTCAATTGGGGCATTGTCCGCGAGCACATTCGCCGTTTTGGTATGCGCAATTCAAATTGCATGGCGATCGCGCCCACAGCAACGACGGCAAACATTGTGGGCTGTATTCCGACCATTGAGCCGATTTACAAAAATATCTATGTTAAATCGAATCAAGCAGGGGACTTTACGGTGGTGAACAAATATCTGATCGAGGATTTGAAAACGCGAAATCTTTGGAATGACGACATGCTCTCGCTTCTTAAATATCACGACGGCAGCATTCAGAACATTCCAACTATTCCGGCGGAATTAAAACGCAAATACAAGGAAGTGTTTGAAGTTGGGCCGCAATGGCTTATTAAAGGGGCGGCTTATCGAGGGAGATGGATTGATCAGAGCCAGTC
>VMGT01000054.1 GCA_007376725.1 Parcubacteria group bacterium Greene1014_15
CGCGTGCTCCAATGGGTTTTTGGAGCGCTTCTTTTTGGTTTTTATGTAACGTTCGATAACTGGGTTTTGCGCCCGGGTTTGACTGTCGAAGCGTTTGCGAGCAATAAGTATCTCTGTTGGCCGTATTTTCAGAATTGCGGAATCTTTAATATTCTCTCGGTTCTTCCGTACGGCTATTCACAAACAATACTCTATGCTTTTTTTCTTGGAGTGATGTTTCTTGCTGTTTATTTAGCGTGGAAGAAAGACTGGGTACTTGCGCACATGGCAGTAGTTGTTCTTTTTATTTGGGAATTTCTTGTTATGTTTGTTTTTTCTGCACAGTTTAGCGGCAACTACGATTATTATCACGTTATACTAGGGCTTATATTTCTCTTTTTTCCGCACAAAGATTTTTTCCTCAAAATCACCTTCGTTGTTCTCTATTTTCTTGCGGGCACTATTAAAATTCATGAGGGATGGATTCTCGGCACCTATTTTAGTTCTTTGACAACTGGCATACCGATATTCCCCAATTGGAGCATTCCGTTTTTTACCAATTTTGTCACTTTTTTGGAAATTTGTGGAAGCTGGCTGCTTTTTTCTTCGCGGAAAGTACTGCAACGAGGGGCGATGTTCTTTTTTGTTCTTTTTCACTTGTATTCGACGTCTCTTGTTGCGTTCCATTACCCGGCGATTGTTATGCCCTTCCTCCTTATTTTATTTGGGCCACTTTTTGCACCACCCGATATTCCGCACGACCGGCGTGTGATTATCGGGTGGGCATTTGTGGGTCTCCTTTTCATCTTCCACTTTTCTTCTGTTTTCATACTGGGAGATGTTAAAATGACGAACGAGGGGAATAAGTTCGGTCTCTACATGTTCGAAGCGAATCATCAATGTATTTCCCGGGCAGACGTATACAAAGACGGCGAGATTATTGACCGTTTGGAAAAAGAATCAATATCGGCACGAAATCGCTGTGATCCTTATACAAAATGGTTTTTTTTCAATCAAATGTGCAAACGCGATACGGAGATAGAACGAATCCAGTGGACATTTGATCACTCCATTAATGGGGGATTGTTCTATCGCATCGTGGATGTCGAGAATGCATGCGCGCTTACCTATCGAACGCTTGGGCATAACGCATGGATCAAAACTCCAAAAGAAGGAGCTCCGGTGATTGGCAGGCCGGTTGAGAATATTTTTAAATAAGCTGTATGTCGGAACAAACCCAAACAGAATCTATTATTATCCTCAAAGGACTGGAAGAAAATGATGTTACCGTGCTGAACAGCGTGCAACTTTTTATGCGCCCATATATGGGTGCTCTTGTTGTGTTGTTGTGGTGTATGTGGGGCTTGTTGTTTTTTCGATTTCTGTATAGCTACGCTCTATTGGTTCCGCGTTTCTATATAGCGCGGCGGTATAAAAAAAGCATGTACAAATTGGTCTCGCTTGCTCGATCATACAAACATAGACTCATGGAAGGAGCAACGATTTTTTTGGTACTTTGTTTTTTGGCCATGATTGGACTTTACTTTTCTCGTGTTGCGATCGCTCAAATACTATGGGGGCGATATCGTTTGGCTGAAGAAGCATTATGGCTTGCGCCAGGAAATGTGGAGCTCGCGATGGGAGTTGGGAATTACTATTTTAACGGCTTTGAGCATGATCTTACGCTTGCAAAAAAGGGGTATGAGCAGGCGGTGAGAATTGACCCGATGATTTTCTTGGGACATTACCAGCTTGCGCGGATTTATTTTGTGGAGGGGCGATTTCGGGAAGCACTTGACGAAATCAACAAAGAGCTTGAGGCGTACCCCAACAATCTGCGCTCGCTTTATGTTCGCGGTCTCATTGAAGGGTATCGAGGCGATCTTAAGGCGGCTGATGATGATTTTAAAAAATTTATTTCATGGGCTCCTATTGAGTGGGGAGGATATAACGATCGCGCATGGATACTCGGAAAGCTTAAAAAATATGTCGAAATGAAAGTTGTTGCTGAAACAGGCATTCAACGTGCTGCAGGAGGGGCTTCAAATCCGTGGCTTTTGAACATGCTTGGTGTTGCGGAACTTAATCTTAAAAAATATGCTGCCGCCGGCACTGCGTTTGTTGAGGCAAAAAAATTGGCGGAAGCGCTTACAGACACACAGTGGCACTGGGCGTATTCCGGGAATAGTCCCTCGGTAAGCGAGGAGGGCCGGGTTGCGTTTATACGTGCGATCAATGACAACCTTATAAAAGCGAAGGGGAGTGTGGATAACACGTTTTGAAATAGCAGAGAGTAATGTACAATGAAAGAAAAAGTTATGCGCCTTCGTCGCTATGTTATTCCTGTTCTCGTTCTTTTCATTGGACTTCTCGCTGCGGGAGGTGTTTTTGCGCTTTCTTTGTTTGATGACTCAAGAGAGGTCGCGTCCGCCTCTTTTGGTGGTGTGCAGTGGATTGAAGAGGCAGGCGAAGGCGTAGTTGCTCCTGCATGTATAGCAGCCCCACCGTCTCCGTTCATAGCAGGAGTATATTGTAGTACCACTACAGGACTGCCGGCTGTTGACTTTATATGGGACCCTTTTTTGGGGCTACCTGTCTCCATTGATGTATGCAATTTTTCGAACTTTTCGAACTGTTTGATCTGGACGCAAATAGCAAGTAGTATTCCGAAAACTGATGCCAGGTTTACATGGCGTGGTGGCGTGTTGGGCGCAACGTATGGCTACCGAATCTGGTTGGGCGGATCTATTTGGTATGATAGCATGGACGATACTTCTCATCCGCTGCAGTTCTTTACTCTTCCGGCAAGCTGTGCGGCGCCCACGTATCCTCCCACATACGCTCCCACATACGCTCCCACATACGCTCCCACATATCCTCCCACATATCCTCCCACATATCCTCCAACATATCCTCCAACGTATCCTGACATTGTCACCGAAAGCATCGTTCGCACCGGCGCACTCGTAAAAGGGACCGTACTATCATTTACCGGAACAATCAGAAATGCCGGCGCGATATCGGCGGGAGCATCTTCTGCACGCTATTGTATGGATAATGCAAGCTGTTACACAACAGCTACAGGACAACTGCAATT
>VMGT01000005.1 GCA_007376725.1 Parcubacteria group bacterium Greene1014_15
GGCCATTTTTTCATCGCTTGGTTCGAACCTAACTCTGAAAGACAAAAAACTCAATATTCAAGCCTTTAAACCGTATCTCATGATCAAAGAAGCTCTTGCGGCTGTCCGAGCCGAACAAGAGATGTTCGAACCTGCAAAGTATGGCTCTATACCAAGAGAAAAAGTGGCTTTCGCCGCCTCTTCTCCAAGCTGGCTGCCGGGCAGGGACTCGAACCCCGATACTCAGGACCAAAACCTGATGTCCTACCATTAGACGACCCGGCAATACCTGTATTCTATCATTTTGGCGGCTTCTACGACTCTTAGATTACACATTCCCACTATCCAATCTGAAACCTTTGGAGAAAACACGGCATGAGATTTTCCCCATGCCGTGTTTTGCTATGAATATTTCAAATAGATTTATGACAAAGATACCTTTTTCTGAATCAGCAAAACAAGTTCTTTGTCAGCTTCTAATAAATCAACGATTCCAAGATCTCCGACTTTCACCCATGAAACCTTCTCGTGCCAGAGGGGTTGCGGTTCACCATGGGAAACTTCACACAGAAAACTATGAAATTTAAATTTTCTGCCACCCCGATATTCATAATCCCACATCATAAACGGTTCAAGAATAGCAATGGTCTCCAACATGTTACCACTCCTAACATTTGCGGGGGAAATTACGAGAGATGTGCTGCAACCAATTTCGTCATCTCGAACATGGACACTGTTGCTTTGCCGCCGAAAACTTTTTTGAGGTTTTCGTTCGCGTTGATGTTGCGCTTGTTGGTCTGATCCTGAAGACCTTCTTTTCTGATGTACGCCCAGAGTTTCTTCACGACTTCCGAACGAGGCATCGGCCCCTTGCCAACAACCACCGCAAGATCTGTACTAATCTGCATAGGTTTCATAAACGCGATGTTGCCCGCCACTTTTTTAACCACAGATTTCTTAGCCGTTACCGGCTTTGCCTTCTTCGCCACAGCCTTCTTTACGACCAATTTTTTTGCCGCTACCTTCTTTGCGACAACCTTCTTCACTGCTGCTTTCCCCTTCTTTGCGACTGTTTTCTTTGCCATACTGATGATGATTAACTTTTAATAGTACCCGTCCAGTATACCAAGCAGAAAATAAATGAACAGCAAGGGGGTATTGCCGGACGTATTTCCCTCTTTTTTGCTCACGAAGCAGCTGCTCTCGAGATCGCAATCCCTTTCAACAGGGGCATATCTCTACTTTCTCCGAGAAGGCGCATGAGAGCAAGTTCTATAGGAAGCTGCGGTATGATCGCGCGTGGTATTTGCTCGTATGCCACGAGCATATCCCGCAAAACATCGGTAGTAATAAATGCATCTTTATTCTGGGCATACTGCCGCACAAGAGTTAGATCGCTTTCAGAAAACGCCTGTTCGATTTCGCGCTCCATCGTGTTTGCAAATCGCAGAAGAAGAATAAACCGCATTTTTTGCAGCACCAGACGCATAAACACACGCATATCAGTTCCAGATGCAGACGCTGCATCTATCGCCTGGAGCGCCTGCGGGAGGGCTTTATCTGCAACCGCCGCAATAAGCGCATTCACCAATATACTTCTGGGGGCACCGACAAGCTCTTCCACGTCTTCAACACTCAATTGTTTGCCGTTGTATGCATTAAGCACCTTTTCCAAAACACCGTGTGTATCACGAAACGACCCATCGCCAAGCATAGCAATGAGATCAGCAGAAGCTGGTAGGAGCATCGTCCCCTCTTTTTTTGCCACAGTGAGCACGAGGTCTTTCAGAATCCGCTGCGAAGGTTTTTTGAATGTAAATACCTGACAGCGCGACACAACAGTTTCCGGTAATTTCTCTCCTTCTGTCGTCGCAAGTATGAAGATCACATGACGCGGCGGCTCTTCAAGCGTCTTGAGCAATGCGTTAAACGCATCTTTCGTAAGCATGTGCACTTCATCTATGATGTACACCTTGTACTTTGAACGAAAAGGAAGAGTGTGGGCAGCTTCGCGCAAAGCGCGCACATCGTCAATGCCGCGATTCGATGCGGCATCTATTTCATAGAGGTCGTCATCATTTGTTTCAAGCGTCCGAGCAAAGATACGCGCAATGCTTGTTTTTCCCGTCCCCCTAGAGCCGCAAAAAAGATAGGCATGCGAAACAGTGCCGTTTTTGAGTGCTGCCGAGAGTGCGGAAACAATGTGCTCTTGTCCGCGCACTTCCTCAAACGTCTTTGGGCGATATTTTCGATAGAGAGATAGGTGTTGCATGGGGAGATTATACCCCAACCACTCGTTCTGCACTACGAACACTCTGATCTGCGTAAACTGCGTTAAGAATCCCGTGTTCGCGCAATGCGCGAATCATGCGCGTCATACCGATACCGCCGCCAAAACGCGGAAAGAAATCAAACGAGAGAAATTCATCAAGTTCTTTTTCGACCCGATCTTTGCCAAATTTGTCGTAAAGAGTTTGCGCATACATACCTCCGCTAATCGTATGAAATTGATCGCGCATTTCGACTTTGTTGCTGCTCCGCTCTGCACTGCCAATAGTCTCTTGGCCGTGTAAAATGACGTCTATTTTATTTGCATGGTCGCCATTCTTTCGCATATTCCAAAAAGGCGAGGTCCGAATAGGAAAATTCTTGAGGAATACCACTGGACCAAAATCACCCCTCATCTGCATTTCATTTGCGCTCGTTAATTCATCGGCCCCATAGAAAGCGGCGAGTTCTTCGTACTGCTTGTAGTGAAAATCACTCCTTGAACCGAAACCAAGATATTCACAAAGTTCTGTTTCGAGAATTTCAAGATTTCGCATTTCTCCTTTCACTTCAAACTCAAACATGGGAAAGATAATCTCGTGCCTCCCGGGAACAGGGTTCGGTTCGTTGCGATAACTCGTACTCACACAAAACACGCCGGGAAGGGCAGGGTTCTTGAGCAATTCGTACTCAAGCCACATTTGCCCCGTCTGCGGAAGCGGCCAGATTGTGTTGGTGTATTGATATGTCGCAATCGTTGTCGGATCTTCGCACGCCGCAAGAATGCTTAAACGATCCTGTGTGTGCACTTCGACAAAGCCTTTTCCAAGAAAAAAGGACCGAAGCGCATTAACTGCATAGCTAAATGCAACGATATCTTTCGTTGCGCGGTAGTTGTGAATCATATCGCAATAGTTAGTTATTAAAAAAAAGACCTCCAAATGGAGGTGGGAGAATAATGAACTTTGATGAAACGATAAACTCGAAAAAGAAGAGGTGGAACAGATGTCGCGGATTTTCTGAATTCTTTTTTCTCATATCGTAACTCAAATTGATAACAGTGTATCACCAAGCGCGCAAGCGTCAACATGTCTTTGAACTATTACTGTGGATAAAATAGAGCACCGGAATTTTCCGCGGAAAATTCCGGTGCTTGATCCGCAAACTATGCCTTTATCACATACTTCAGAAAAACATGCGCATCACGCAGCTCCATCGCATACGGCGCGATAAAGTCGTTACCGGCATAGGAAAAGACTTTTTCATATGAGAACGCGGACAAGCAGTGTTCTATGTCGCGCAACGTATTTACCGCACTTATGCTTATAATTGCGCCAAAGAGCGGCCGTTCGTTTTTGAACCTCGTACCAAAAAAATGGAGGAAGTCATGGCCACCCTTTACGATCAACGTTGTCGTAGCCCTGTTAAGGTCGTTATTCCTACGTTTGACCTCTGCGTTTCCCGATACAAAGGTGAGTTTTGCTGTTGGAGGAATCACAGTAAGCTCAAACAACTTTGCAAGGATCTGCTTCCTACCCTGCTTTCCGTAGCGAGCAGGCTCCCACCACATATTTGGCATATCTTGCTTGCCAAACCCTATATCTTCAAAAACAGTCTTTTTGAACACTCTCGCCCAGTAAAAATCGATCCCACAAAAAGGATAGTAACCGAGCGCTTTCACTTCTGTCGGTAATTGTTGTGCGATCGCATCAATACGCGAGGCATACCAATGAATAGCGGGGAAGCCCTCTGTTTCCTCAAGCAACTCCAACTCACAGTACGCAGCAAGATACTTGTCCCACTCTTCACGAACTGAAACTTGAACCCTCGTCACAAAATCAGTATCTGACAACGCTTGATCTAAGTTGCCACCGAACTCTTTATCTACCATTTCTGTGGCGACTGCGAGAGCTCTGTGATGAGAATCAAGAATCAAACGCTCCAATTCTTTTCTTACAAGAGATTTCCGCACACATCGTCCTCCGGATTGGAAGTTACTTACAATTCTACAAAACACAATAGAGCTTTTTAGGACTTTGTCAAGAACTGGCGCACGATGTTTTCTACATCAGACACATTTTTTGCGTCCATGAGTTTAATGCGAAGTTCCTTTGGATAAGTAAGTTCTGCACGTTAGGGCTCGTTAAAAAATTAATTCCCAAAGATCGCGCACAATGCGCGGTCAGATACGACTTGGCGCGGAATGAGCGAAACCCGAGTTGTATTCCGATACAACGAGTGGTTTTGCGAGTGAGCACGAGTCGGAGATGGCTACGCAGTGTGTGCGAGATTGGGAAGTTATTTTTTAACAAGCCCTTATGCGGTGTGCAAGAGAGAGAATCCCCAGCAATCGTCAAGATTGCTGGGGATTGAGTTTTACACTTGTGAGTTTCGGGGTTTCTATATATGTAGTTTTTGGGCACGAACAAGAATAAAAAAGCCACAAAACATTAAAACAACACTTAAAGCAACTGTAATCGCTTGTGATTGCAATGCATTAAGCGTCCACAGTGATTGTAGCAGGTGTGTCACTGGAACATTAGCTAATAGCATTACTCCACCCAGAGAACCAACACAAGTGCCGAATACAATTCTCACCTTGCTCATTCGAATGCCCCTTCTGCTTTTCTATTGAATTTTGAATGTGACCGATTGGAAAAATCGCTGTATCTTTGAAACGATTTGTTCTTGATCGGTGTTGTGGAAAGTCAACTGCTCCCAACTTTTTTTTCTTTGACCCATGTCTTCCATTGCATATATTTCTTTCAGCATGCACTGAATCATGAGCAACTCATACGTCGTAAACACACATTGTGTGTTTAACTTAAGCAGGTCGAGAATCTTTTTGCGCAATGCTTTAAGCTGCATCGTCATACTGCCTGCGTCTGTTTCTGGAAGACCACATTCGAGAAAAAAGATTGTTTTACTGCAAGCCATGCTTGACGCTAGAACATAATCAATTGCATCAAAAATAACACCGAAATCATAAGTTGACAGTTTCAGGGTTGGTTCGAGCTCTTTGGGAAAGTCTAATCTCGTCGCAACCATTGCTATCCCTCCTTTGGTTGAAATGCACGCAACTAAACATCTTGTAAAACTATATAGCACCATTATGTTTCTGTCAAGAATTTTTGCACGATTTTCTCTACGTCAGATGCATTTTTCGCTTGCATGAGTTCGACACGCAGTTCTTTTGCTCTATCAAAACCATTCACGTACGCTTTGTAATGTTTTTTCATAATCGCGAAATTTTTCACTGTGCCGAGGAGTTCCTCAAAGAGTTTCGTGTGTTCAATCATTATCTGCAATTTTTCTGGAACTGACACTTCCCCTTTATTGCGGTCAAAGAGCCACGGGTTCCCAAAAATAGCCCTTCCGAGCATCACTCCGTCTACGTCATACTCCTCTACCTTCTGTTCTGCATCAACAAGATCAAAAACATCGCCATTGCCAAGTATAAGCGTTTTGCTCTTGAGTTCGTTCCGAATCTCCACTGCGCGTGCAATCACGTCCCAATGCGCAGGGACAAGGGACATTTCTTTTCGCGTCCTCCCATGTACCGTGATTGTCGCAGGTTCTTCAGCAAGAAGTTCCGGCAACCATGTTTCGATTTCGTTTTTATTGTATCCAATGCGGACTTTAAGAGACACTGGTAGTTTTCCTGCGCCTTGTTTTGCAGCGGCAACGACCGCCCGCGCCCGAGAGTAGTTCTTCATTAATGCCGCCCCCGCACACTGCTTTTCAACAGCGCGGTCGGGGCAGCCCATATTGATATCAACACCATCAAATCCGAGCTCCCGCACAAGCGTTGCCGCCTTCTCCATGTTTTCCGGCTTTCCTGTAAAAAGTTGCGCGACAATAGGCCGCTCCGCTTCTGTGTATATAAGATCGTGTAACAAATGTTCACGTCCAGCGCTGCAGAGGCCATCTGCAGAAACAAATTCAGTAAAAAAGACATCCGGCTTGCCGTACTTCGCGATCAGACGACGAAAAGCCGCGTCAGTCACATCTGCAAGCGGCGCAAGAACAAATATGGGTTTTTTAAGTTTCTGCCAAAACATAAAATATATACTTTACATCATAAACTTAGGACTTACGCACTTGGATGCAGTTTGAGGCGCGAGTGAGGCTTGTGACCAAGCCGTATTACCTATACAGCGCGGGAACAAACGAGCGAAGCAACGAAGAAATGCGCCAAGTGCGTAAGTCCTAAAACTAAAGGAGCCATTTCTGGCTCCTTCCTTGTTACTTGTCCATAGTCCAAAATGGAAAAATCACTTGACGAATATTTCCATTTCTCTCGATGAGTAAACTTGCTCCTTTATTCGTTTCATCGAGAGTCCACCGGAGAAACCGTAAGGCCTGGCGTATCAATTCAGCTCTGGTGGGCATAGCTGTAGCTTTTCGAAGTTCATCAATCTCTTTAACAGCTACCTCATCAAAATCAAACTGCAGTCTTTTCTTTTCCATGCACGTAAGCTCCTTGCTTTTACCTTTGTGTACGGCGATTAACGCGAACTGGCACGAGCTGCGGAGCAGGAATGGTCGGCCACAAAGTTTCGATACCGAGTACGACAACCAAACAAAGCAATCCTGATGTTGCCACGAAGCATACGATATCAATTGCCGACATCATACGTTTGTTCCTTATCGCAATAATTGTGAGAACATCAAACCCTCTACAGGATAAACCGTTTTTACTATTTTGTCAATTCTTTTTTGCGAGTTCCTCGGGCAAGAGCGTTATTGTGGTCCCTGCCTGCGCCGTGCCTGCTATGATTTTCTTTGCAATCGCCTCTTCGATCGTTTGTTGCATTGCGCGGCGCATAGGGCGTGCGCCGAATTGGGGATCGTAGCCTTCGTGAACAAGCACCTCCACAAGCTCGTCGGTAATTTGAAGCGTGATGCCTTTTTTCTGTAATTTCCAATAGAGCTTATCGAGCATAATGCGCGCGATTTTTCGTAAAGATTCAATGCCGAGCGGCTCAAACAAAACAATATCGTCAAAACGGTTGAGCAGTTCCGGCCGGTATATGCGATCCTTAATGATCATGTTGACCAATTGATCTTTGAGTTCACTCACTTTTTCTCCCCGCTTGCTTGCTTCCCAAATGAAACTGCTCCCTGCATTCGATGTCGCAATAAGAATCATGTTGCGCATGCCAACACGCTTGCCGTACATGTCTGAGAAAAATCCTTCGTCAAATATCTGAAGAAAAAGATTATGCACATCCGGCGTCGCTTTTTCAAATTCATCGAGAAGAAGCACACCGTAGGGGTTTTCACGAACAAGCGTTGCAAGCGTTCCTGCACGCTTGTTCGGCACGGAACCGATCAATCGCTCAAGAGAATCGTCACCACTGTACTCAGACATGTCAAGACGCAGAAGCTTGTCTTCATCGCCGAAATAGGTTGCCGCAAGAGCCTTTGCCGTCTCTGTTTTGCCAACTCCCGTTGGACCAAGAAAAAGAAACGAACCAACTGGTCGATCGAGATTACCGATTCCCGAACGTACGCGCCGGAGCGCATTCGCAACTGCGGCAACCGCAGTGTTCTGATCCACGACGCGCTTTTGCATAAGTTCTTCGAGATTTTCGAGCTTCTTTTTTTCTTCGGCGCCGATCGCGCCAACAGGAATGCCGGTCTTTACCGTAATAATATCGAGAACATGGTTTTTTCCAATGACAACGATTCCTTTCTGCTGCATTTCCGGAACAATTTCAAGAAGCAAATCAACAGCCTTGTCGGGCATCACTCCATAGGGAAAATACTGATCTGCGCTTTCCGCAATAGTCTTGATCGCGGGATAGGTAAGTACGACATCGTTTCTCGCCTCAATATCATTAGCACGGTCTTCAAGGACGCGTAGGGTCGTTTCTAACTCGGCTTCCTCGACAAGCACCATATTAAAATGCTTCATGACATTGCCGTTATTTTCCAAATGTTGATGGAACTCTTCCAAATTGCTCGTTGCGATAATCTGCGTGGCCGTCGAGCCAAGATAAAAGTCGAGCACCTCGATAATATCAACACCGATAGCAGCTCCGCTCTGCATGCACGCCGGCAAATCTTCAATGAGAAGAATGACATTTCCCGCAGAAATCGCCTGCCGCATGATTGCCGTGAATTTCTTCTCAAATGATTGCTTGTCTGTCGTTCCAGAAATAAGTCCTTCAAAATCAAAAATGAAAACATTCTTTCGAGCAAGCGCCGGCAGCGCATGACCTCGGTCTATTTTTTTCGCAAGGCGTGCAACAACATCAATTTGTCCTACACCCGCCTCTCCCACGAGAAGTGCGTTTGCTGAACTTTCTTTCGCTAAGATAGCTTCAAGTTTCTCTTCGGATTCCTTACCGAAAGGCGAGTCCTCATCAATATGCGCAAACACGGTTTCAGATGAAATCGGACGACTATACCGCTCTACTGAATATGTTTCCCCGTATGCAAACGCGTCTCCGAGACCGACATGCGCGAGCAGGTGTTCCCTGCTCCACCAGCGCTCGGCATTTTTCTGTCTTCGTATGAGGCGCTCCACCCACTGTGCAGTCGCACGGAAATCTTCTAGAGTCACTCCGTGCGAGAGCAAAAATGTCTCGAACTCCTTATCAATACGCACGAGCGCAGAAGCAAATTGCGATAGGGTTGCGATTTTCGGTCCGGGAGCTTGAGCGGCGACAAAATCGATCTTCGGATTCCTGTGTTCAATAAAAACTCCGATAGAAGCTATGTCGATTCCAGAACGGATAAGAATGCGTGCGCCATACGGTGACGCACAGAAACCAGTGACAAAATCTTCGTGACGGGTATAAAACAGTATCGCTGCAAGTTCAAACTGCGGCGGCACAACTTCGTCTTGGCCCAATTTCGTTGTCACGGTAGTTTTTTCAAGTCCGTAAAAATAGAGTGAATGATACATTGCGTCAAACATGAAAAAAAGGAGCCAGCATGAAAACGATATGAATGCAACGCCGATAAACTGCTGCTCCAAGAGTGAAAGAATTGCAAGAAAAGGCTGTTGCGGAAAAAGAGAAATTACGTTCGACACTATGACAAAAAGAGCGGGGATAACGGTAAAAAACGCAAAAAGTTTTTTCAAAAAATGCCGGGCACGGTGAGAAATTGCGCGATCAAGGAGCAAGGCCGGGTAATAGAGAGATACGATTTGTTGTAATTCTTCCTGTAACATAACAAGCTCTTAAAAGAATATATAGGTGAATCCACGAATGAACAACGCAGCAACAAAAACCGGCAAAAAAACCCAAGCAACTAAAAGTGCCGTCCCAAGCAGCGCCACCACAAACAGACTCACGATACCCGCAATAATGAGCGCCCCCCGCAGAAGCACGCCAACAATACGCATGATGATATTCACCGTCATTGACGCGATATAATCAGCGGGATGAAATCCGCGCGGCGACATTTCGCGCAATCGGTGAAAGGGAGAAAAAAAGGTACGGAGCAATAAGGACAAAGAGAAAAAATGCACAATAAAACGAAAACCATTTTCCCACAACGAAAAAAAATCATGGAGTCCGCGCGAGTAATGCCAGACTGCATAGATAACCAAGAGTTGTGAGAGATCAAGGGGCATAAAGCTTTTTTATTCTTTATAAAAAACCCTGTTATCAAAGCGAAGATCAATATATTTAAATTTTCGTGAACTTGAAGCGGTATCTTTGAAAATGGGGGTGAGCACTGATGCTAAGTTATTAAAAAGTTCCGGATACGAGTCATGCGCATTAAAAATAATCTTGCCGCCATTGTGAAAATATACTTCGTGTCCGGTCGGTCCAAGAACAACATCTTGCGGCTCAAGACCAAGATCCCGTAACGAGAGAATGAATCTTCCTAGAGCAATAAAACTTTCCGGATCAAGAAGCGCTCTCCCCACGGGATCCTCTGTTCCGACTACCCCGTAATATTTGATAAATGCTGTGCCGGAAAAATAGGGCGCCGATGCAAAAATAGTTCCCTGTTCATCCACAAAATAACAATCTGTAGCGGCAACCACTTGAACATTTCCACACCATGTCGCAAACGGCTTTCTGTCAACAATGCGCACCATGAGCACATTATCGCTACCAAGAGCAACCGCAGCGCTTAAAACCCGATCAAACTCACGGACAACTGTATATTCGATCATTTCCTTGGGATATACCAACACATTTTTTCGCGGAAAAATAAACAAAAATTTTGTGTCAAGAATACTTTCGACAAGCGCAACGACGTTAGCTGCGGGCACAACAGTATCGCCCGTGACGCGAACGCTCTCTATCGCAAGGCCTGGGGATCGCAAGATATATGAGATCCCTATTGCAATCACAACACTACCGAAAGCTATCGCGAACGAATAGAAAATAATTTTCTTTCTCTTATCCTGTTTACGCTTCGCTGAACGGACTGTCGTAGGTCTACGTAACATTGTAGTAAAAAATAATCATACATACCAGAAAAAGAATGTACATTCAAAACACAAAAACTCTGCTTCATACTTTGCGGTCAGATAGTGGATAGGCTCGAAACCATAGTAAGAACCTCTTCATTCTACAATATTATGAAGCAGGGCCTATAATCTTTTTCCCCATATATTTCTCCAGGGCTTCGGGAATGACGATAGAACCATCTTTCCGCTGATTATTTTCTACAATAGCGATAAGAATGCGTGGCGTAGCTATTGCAGTGTTATTAAGCGAGTGAACGAAGCGCAGTTTCCCATCACGATCACGATAACGGATATTGAGACGTCGCGACTGAAAATCATGAAAATATGAAGAGGAGTGCGTTTCGCGATAGGTCTTTTCAGAGGGAATCCATGCCTCGATATCGTATTTCTTTACCTGTCCAAGACCAAGATCACCGCCGCAATTAAGCACAACGTGATACGGAATATTGAGGCGTTGCATAATGCGCTCGGAGTTTGCTGTAAGTTCTTCGTGGTGTTCCACAGATTTCTCATGGCTTGCTTCACAAAGAATAATTTGTTCGAGTTTAAAAAATTCATGAACGCGCATGAGCCCGCGCGTATCTTTGCCATAACTTCCCGCCTCTCTTCGAAAACAAGGTGAGAACCCGAGAAACTTCACGGGCAGCATACCGTAGTCAAGCACGTCGTCCATATAATACGCCATCATCGCCACTTCAGCAGTTCCCGCAAGATAATCCCCGTCTTGGGTTTTATAGAGATCTTCTTCTCCTTGTGGCAAATATCCTGTTCCCAAAAACGCCTCGCGTTTAAGAAGCGACGGCGCAAAAACAGGATGAAATCCAGGCCCTTCGACAAGCACATCGCGAACAAAGTTCCACACAGCGAAAGAGAGCAATGCCCCGTCATTTTTTAAAAAGTAGCCGCGAAAGCCTGCAGTTTTCGCGCCGCGCTCGAAATCCGCCATATCAAGATCGCGCATCAACTCTACATGATTCTTTGCAATAAAATTAAAATCAGGCTTCTCTCCCCATGCACGCACCTCTTGATTTCCCTTGTCATCAGCGCCATCAGGAACCGAGATATCAGGTATGTTCGGCACACGCAACATCAGCCGTTGCCACTGTTCCATAACTTCCTTAAGCCTGCTTTCAATTCTTTGCAGTTCCTCTTTGAGACCGCGCATCTGCTCGATCATATTGTCCCGTTCGGTCGGATTTTTCGAGCGTGAAATGCGTTCCGTATATTCGTTCTGTTCCGAGCGCTTCGCTTCGACTTCCTGCAGTATTTCGCGACGTGTAACGTCCACAGCGAGCAATTCTTCGACGTCAAAATCAATATGTTTCTTTTTAACAGCAAGGACTATAAGATCTTTGTTCTCCCGAATAAATTTGATATCTAACATATGACCTATGGTAGCAAAACAATCACAATTCGTGAAGCTGATAAAGAAAACAGACATCTGTCGAAAACAGATGTCTGTTGGTTTTCAGCGCAGTATATTACTGTTGCGCCGTAAGATCATAGATCTCAAGCTTATTCAATGTAGCTGCGGTCAAATCCAAACGGAATGTTCTCCATGGTGGTACGACCACACGGTGCATGCCCATTGCTTCTACAAAAACCGCAGCATTCACGGCAGAACGTGTCGTCTGCCTGATTCGTGTTTCAATACGCGAATAGTTGCGCTTCTCTGCAATCTCTCCAAGCCGCACAAACAGCGCTTTCCCAACTCCCTTGCGAGGAAAGAACGTATGCAGGTCTTCAATCACCATGTATGGACATTGCTCCCACGATGAGTACGCTTGGTAGTAAATGGCAAACCCTACAGGAACTCCATTTCGTTCTGCAATAAGACATTCAAAAAAATTTCGATCAAACGCAAATTCAAGTTTTTCGACAACACGCTTGCGATTTACTTTATATCCAAGTCCCTGAAAATCAGCAGACTTTTGAATGTACGTCGAAATGTCGCGAAGATCACCACGCCCTGCTTGTCGAATGCGCACATTTCCTGTCGCTGCGCGAATCGTTGTCGGTACATCGAGACGATATGTCTTAAGCTCCGACGTGATATACATATCGAATTCTCGATAGAAAACACGAGATTCTTGGTGTGTTATGAGTGAGCGGGTTTCAATTCGCGGACAGCCTTCTTTCCAGGCTTCACTCACGGTTCCTCTCATCAAGGCCTTCTCAATAATACGACAGTCGCCAACATCATAGATACTCTTCGAGTACAGATCTTCAATCCATGGATACGCGGAATGCGACCAATCAGAGAATGCGGGATAATACAACGCAAATCCAACCGGCCCCTGTGTGGTATGTTCTGCGATACTACAACGAAACGGCGGGCGCTCTGAACCCAATTGCGATTGTAGACGTAGAACTGCGCCATCGGTTTTTATAAAACTGACAGCGGGCTGATTTTCTTCCACACCCATATTGTTTTTCCACGCGATAACTCCAAACCGCATGGCACAACTTCGAATAAACCCCAAAATTGCTTCTGCATCGTTTGGTTGAGCAACCCTAATCTTTGGAACATACAACATGCAATACTCCTTACGTATGGCGTATGAGGCTCACTAGAGAACCTTTCTTTGTGTGCAATCCACATACAATATAATAATAAAATGGAAAAAATGTCAAACGGTAATAAGGTGCAGGGGAATAAGGTGTCAGGAACCTTTTATCGTTAGGAACCTTTTATCGTTCCATAGTATCTTGATTCTTCTACTGGGTGGAAAAATAAGATGCATAAAAGGTTCCTGACACCTTTATCCTGCACCTTTATCCTGCCATCTGGGAATGTTGCACTTGTGGGTAGAATGTAGGCATACGAGCAGACAGAGAAATTTTTCTGTACAATGTGTGCATGCATCAACCGATACATCTCGTCAGTAAAGAAAATTTTCCTCCGCTTTTGCAGGAGATCACTGATCCGCCAGAACAATTGTACATGCGGGGTGTATTTCCCGATCCACGTTCACACACATTCCTCACCGTTGTCGGATCAAGAAAATTTACACCCTACGGCAAGCAGGCATGTGAAAAGCTCTTGAGCGGACTACGTGGATACCCGATCATCATCGTGAGCGGACTTGCGCTCGGCATGGATGCGATCGCACATCGCGCCGCTCTCGAGAGTGAGTTGCTCACGATCGCTGTTCCCGGCTCTGGACTCGATCCGAGTGTTCTATATCCATCGACTAATCGAGGGCTCGCAGAAACAATCCTACAAAAAGGCGGGGCGCTTCTTTCGGAGTTCCCGAATGTGTTTCATGCTACGCCGTATGCGTTTCCGCAGAGAAATAGAATCATGGCGGGACTTTCGCATGCCGTTCTCGTTATTGAGGCAGAAGAACGTTCTGGCACGCTCATTACCTCGCGACTTGCCACAGAATACAATCGGGATGTTTTCACTGTCCCCGGATCAATATTTTCGAGCACCAGTCGCGGCCCGCACATGCTTTTGCGTCTTGGCGCAACTCCTATCACCACAAGCGCCGAATTGCTACTCGCGCTCGGGTTTTCAGTACAAGAAAAGACAAGTGATGAAATTTATTCTCCCGAAGAAAACTCCATTCTTCAAATTCTTTCATTCCCAAAGACACGAGACGATTTGATATGCGAGCTCGCCTTACCTGTACAGCAAGTCAACAGTATTCTCACCGTCATGGAACTCAAGGGCCTCGTCACAGAACAAGGCGGAATGTTGCGGAAAGTATGAAGAAGGAAAAGGCAGCGAATGCATCATGCATTCGCTGCCTTTTGTGTCAGTTTACAACTTCAATTCCCTACTATGAATTACGAAACGCCAAAATCCCATTTGGTCCTTACCGATTTTTGTACAAAATTTACTGCACCGGCACAGTGGCCAAGAAGTCGAGGACAAAATTGCGAGAGAACACCTGGCCGCTACCGCGCCACCTGAGCGGATGCTCGACGGAGCCCGCGTGCACAAGCCAGCCGCCGTCGAGCCAGTGCGCGATAACCGTCCGGAGCACACCGCCAGTATCGCGAATATAAAAGATGTTGATATAGCCGTTGTTAAGAAGAACGCCGGGTTGGCCATGCCCCTGTTCTCTCATAAGAGAGAACATTGTTGTCAGCGACATCTCAGCGGTCGCTTCACCACCGAGTTCAGCAATGATGGGACCGTCGACCGAAGGCTTCTGCAACTTCGCATATCGAAGCACTTGTTCGGCCATTGCGTTTTCGATCTTGCCGTTACCCTTGAGAAACCATTCGGTGAAATTGTCGCCAAGATACCTGATACTGACTTCAGCGTTCTCGCTCGTGTCACGAACGAATTCCTCACGAGCGACAAACGTGCAGGTTGTTGCCGGTACAATAACCGTCGAGATAAATTCCAAGATAGAATTCATAGCAAGTTGCCCGCCGCCTACCGTCATAAAACGATCGCGTGCATCCTTGCTCAGACCAACGAACCATTCGAAGTGACTCAGAGTCACGTGACCCTGCCGCATTTTCTGCAATAGGTCGATTTGCAAACCAGCCAATTTGACCGCATCTGCGTCGATGATAGTGCTCATCGTTTTTCCCTTCCCTTGCGAGAGTTTTGGAAATCTAACAAACCGCTTATATTTGTATCACAAGAGAATATACTTGTCAAATTTTTGGTTCCTCCTAATGAATCTCAAAAGTTGCTATCTCATAGAGAAAGATTAAAAACAAAAAAACAGGTACTATAGAAGGACTTATGTACATACAAATACGCACTTCGCATTTGCAAGTCTCTTGTTTTTGTAGTATCTATAGAGCTTGTACCTTTTTCAACACAAATACATGAAACTCGTCATCGTCGAATCTCCGGCAAAGACAAAAACAATTTCAAAGTATTTGGGCAAAGACTACATCGTCAAGGCATCGATCGGACACGTTCGCGATCTGCCCAAAAATAACAAAGACGCCATCGATATCGAGGGTGGTTTTAAGGCGCACTATGTTCCCCTTCCCGGAAAAGAAAAAGTGATCAAGGAACTCGCTCTCGCTGCGGCAAAATCAAGCGAGGTGATTCTTGCCACCGATCCCGATCGTGAAGGAGAGGCGATCGCATGGCATGTAAGTGAAGCGATTGGCATAAAAAATCCAAAGCGCATCGTATTTCATGAGATTACCGAAACCGCTGTGCACGAAGCTCTCAACCACGCACGACGTATTAACATCGACCTTCTGCACGCCCAAGAAGCACGGCGTGTTCTCGACCGTCTATTCGGCTATGAATTAAGCGGGCTTATTTGGAAAAAAGTGCGCTATGGTCTCTCCGCCGGCCGCGTGCAATCCCCCGCCTTGCGCATCCTTGTTGAACGGGAGCGGGAAATCAAAGTATTCAAATCGGAGGATTATTGGGTTATCACTGCTCAAGTCGCAAATGCTGAAGGAGCAGAGTTTACGCTCACGTGCTCGGAAGAACCGCGCGACGAAAAAAAGGTTCAAGAAATTTTGACAGCCGGAAACAAAGAGACATGGCGAGTTGCTGATGTCAAAGAGCGCGACACATCGCGCTCACCACGGCCGCCCTTTACAACCTCGACACTTCAGCAGGCAGCAAGTTCCCGTCTCGGGTACTCTCCTTCAAAAACGATGGGGATCGCACAAAAGCTCTACGAAAGCGGATGCATCACCTACATGCGCACCGACAGCGTCGCTCTTTCGTCTCTCGCACAGAAACAAATTTCAGCTCTTGTGCTCGACGCGTATGGTAAAGAATACCTTCGGCCAGTTCAGTACAAAACGCAAAGCAAAAGCGCACAGGAAGCCCATGAAGCGATTCGTCCGACAAACGCAGCCCACAAAAGCGCCGGGCGCACCGACGAACAAAAGAAGCTCTATCAGCTCATTTGGCAACGCGCTGTTTCATCACAGATGTCTCCCGCAAAACTACTAACAACAAAGATCACCGTAAAGATCGGGGATGGCAAAATTCCTGAATTCGCCGCAACCGGCACACGAACTCTTTTCAGGGGCTGGCTTGCCGCATATCCCTACGCCGCCGGAGAAGACATTGAACTGCCCAAAGTAACCGCTGGCGAAACACTCTTATTTAAATCAATCGAAAGTATCGCAAAACAAACACAACCGCCACCACGATATTCAGAGGCAGGGCTCGTGAAAGAACTCGAAAAACGAGGCATCGGGCGACCGAGCACGTATGCTTCCACGATCAAGACAATAGTCGACCGAGGCTATGTGGAAAAAGAAAACAAGGCGCTCAAACCTACTGACGTCGGCGAAGTGGTAAGCTCTTTCCTTGAAACAAATTTCGGACAGTACATCTCGGACTCATTCACATCTAACATGGAGGATAAACTTGATAATATCGCGAACGGAAAAAATCATTACGTCGAGACACTCACTGAATTTTATAAGCCGTTTCATGCCGATGTCGCATCAAAAGAAAGTATAGAGAAGCTCACCAACCTTGGACCCACCGATGAAAAGTGGAAATGTCCTGTCTGCGGCGCACGCATGATCATTAAACTCGGCCGCACCGGCAAATTCATGAGCTGCTCTCGATATCCCGATTGCGAGGGCGGCAGAACGATAGACGGTGAAACTATGGAGGGTCCGAAAGACACAGGGAGGCCGTGTCCAAAGTGTGAGGATGGCATACTCGTCGAGCGACACGGTAAATTTGGAAAATTCATCGCATGCAAGAACTATCCAAAGTGTAAGTATATCGAGCAAGATCCCGAGGAAGAAAAAAAGATGCGTACGGGAGTGCACTGTCCGATCTGCAAAAAAGGAGAGATGGTAGAGCGGCGTGGACGCTTCGGCCCATTCTACAGCTGCTCGGAATATCCGAAATGCAAGAACACAACAAAAGCGCGACCGACCGGAGCTCTCTGTACGATGTGTGGCGCACTCATGATGCAAGGCACCAAAACAATTCCGGAGCGCTGTAGTGACAAAACATGCCCAAATCACAATCCACAAAAATTGACACAGAATGAAGCGAAATAATACAAGGCACAGCATAGAAGCTGTGCCTTGTATGGTGAGGGATATACTTTAATATATGGCAGACACAGAAATAAGCGTACAGGATAAAATAAAGGAGATTACATCGCTTCGTGCCGCTCCATTCTCAAAGGAGGGCATGATGCTCATGACGAGAGCATATCTCTTTGCTTTGAATGCCCATAAGAACCATACACGGTACTCCGGTGAGCCTTACATGGTTCACCTCCATGAGACTGCAAAAAACCTCGCCAAGCTCGGCATGGGATCGCATACGATTGCCGCAGGCCTGCTTCATGACGTTATTGAAGACACTGGAATTGATCAAAAGATAATCCAAGCTGAATTTGGCAATGAGATCCTCGGGCTCATTGAGGGGGTCACGAAACTGGGAACACTCAAATACCGCGGACTCAAGCGGCATACGGAAAGCTTGCGAAAACTCTTTATCGCAATGTCGAAAGATTTGCGCGTGCTCATCATCAAACTTGCGGATCGTCTTCACAACATGCAGACACTCATGCATGTACCTCTACACAAGCAAAAACGCATCGCTGAAGAAACGCTCGAGATTTTTGCTCCGCTTGCCTATCGCCTTGGTATGCGATCTCTTAATCGCGAACTTGAAGACCTCGCATTTCCCTACGTCTATCCCAAGGAACATGCAGAGATAAAAAAAATGCTCAAACAAAAAAGCAAAGAAACAGGGGTACATCTCGAAAAGAATCTTCGTTCACTTCAGAAAGCGCTTGCAAAGGAGAATGTGCGCAACACCCATATCAGCTTTCGTATCAAGGGACTCTATAGCACATACAAAAAATGGCTGCGAAAAAACAAGGATATCAACCAGATTTATGATATTTCAGCAATACGTATCGTCGTGCCGTCAATACACGACTGCTATCATGTTCTTGGCATCATTCACGGCCTCTGGCGGCCTATGCCAGGACGAATCAAAGATTACATCGCATTTCCAAAACCAAACGGGTATCAGAGTATTCATACAACGATCTTCACGGGCGATGGCAGTATTATCGAAGTCCAGATCAGAACGGAAGATATGGAACGAGATGCAGAGTTTGGTATTGCTTCTCATTTGATTTATAAAGAAGGACGGCCAGCGGACGAAACAAGCAATTTTGTCCGCCTCATGCAACTACTTTCCTATCGCACATGGTTTAGTGGAGAAAAAAGCGATTCGCAATCAGGAGCAACACCGCATGCGCCTGATGCATCCACGCCTCTCTGGGTACAACAGCTTGCCGAGTCGCAAGCAGAGATCACCGAGCCGCAAGAATTTTTGGAGAACCTGCGTGCTGACTTTTTCCAGCATCGTGTATTCGTCTTTACCCCTATGGGCGATGTCGTTGATCTCCCGGTCGACTCAAGTCCGATAGATTTTGCATACGCGATACATTCAGATATCGGGAATCATATTTCGGGCGCAAAAGTGAACGGTAAACTCGTCTCTTTAGACACAAAACTGCACAACGGCGATGTCGTGGAAATTCAGACAAAACAATCAAGCAAACCATCGTCCAAATGGCTTGAGTTTTGTAAAACCGGCGTCGCTAAAAGAAAGATTCAGGCATCTCTACAACCTCAAGATCAGAATCATTCCGCTTGACATTGTTTAGTTTTGTGATATCATATCGGCAGGTATCCCAAACAATTTCCAATATCCACCAACTTTGGGGAGATGAGCCAATGGAAACTGAAGACGAACTTCAACAGATTCATGATATTGAAAAGGGCTTTGCACTGCTCCATGATATGTCTGTATCTGCAGACATTATCAGTGCAAAGACAAAACTGCTGGCCGAGCTTGCCACCGAGCCAAAAACGCTCGATGGTACGCCCCTTTCGCAACTAGGCAAGGGGTTGCGGCAGCCTGGCGTTGAAACACTTCTCTGTATGGTTTGTCAAAAAGCAGGCTATATCGAAAATAAGCGGCCTGTTATGGCGAACTGCCCCGAGTGCCATGGAGCAGGCACACGCCCGCAAACATTTGAGTGCTTCCCGTGCCAAGGCTCGGGCAAGTTCACCCAATGGCGCACAGGACGTATCGTGCGGTGCAGAGTGTGTAAGGGATCGGGCAGATTTACCTCTCCAACGCTCACACAGGCATGCCAGACCTGTCTAGGACATAAAACCGTGCCCATCGACAACCAGTTCGTTGTCGATTATGTCAAGTGCTCGAAATGTCAAGGAATGGGGGAAACAAAAGCCCCATTCAAGCCCGTTTTCAACGACAACACGCGCCAAAAACTGCTGCAAGCACGAGAACGTGCAGCAACATCAAAGTAGTACCAGCCTGCTCTCGCACCGGGAGCAGGCTGTCCATTTTTCATATACTAAAGTTTCTGACTGAATAAAGATTTTCCTCTTCGATTTTATCTTCGACAATAGTTTCTCGCGGTGGGGGCATACGCTCTTCCTCTTCAGATATATGCTCTTGTTCGGCAGGAAGATCACTTGGCGCAAGTTCTTCGATATTATCGCCATCATCACTATCAACAGCAAGCGGATCTCCTCCCATCATTTCCGAAACCAACGCCGCTTTTTCTGTGGCATCTCCTGAAGAATCTTCGATCTCTACCTGACGCGCTTCTGCCACCACAGGCTGCTTTCGCAATTGTTCTTCCATATAGTTCTTAAGCAGTAAATCGGGATCTTTTAATTCATTCGTATGAATGAGCTCCAATATTTTGTGCAAGTCCTCATTCGAGAAAAAATCAATCACAAGTTTGCCACCGACCTCGCGCTGTTCTATTTGCACACGCGTTCCGAGCGATTCTGCAAGACGCTTTTCAAGTTCGATGATCTCGGGATTATATCCTCGATCTTTCTTGCGAACGCGATCGGTCGCAATCCTTCTCGCAATTGATTCCGCCTCTCGGACGGTCAGCTGTTTGAAAAGAATTTCTTTATATAACGTCATCTGCTCTTCTTCTCGATCACTCAACATAAGCAGCGCACGCGCATGGCCTTCAGAAACTTTTCCTTGCGATACAGCATTCTTAATTTCTTCAGACAATCCAAGAAGACGAAGACTATTTGAAACATATTCGCGGCTTTTTCCTATCTTTTTCGCCACCTGCGTGTGGCTGAAATGAAACTCGCTTACGAGACGATCGAAAGCCTTCGAACGATCGATAGCGTTGAGGTCTTCGCGCTGCAGATTTTCTATAATAGCGAGTTCAAGTTTCATCTGATCATTTTCTTCCCCGCTTCGTATCATCACGGGAATATGCGCAATACCAGCCATTTTCGATGCGCGAAGGCGGCGCTCTCCCGCAATGAGTTCGTATGATACGGTAATACCACCCTCTTCGGTCGTGGATTCATGCCGCGTCACAACAAGCGGCTGAAGAATACCGTACATGCGAATCGATTCTGCAAGGTCGTTTAACCGATCCGGATCAAAATCCCGTCGTGGCTGGTAGGGATTTGGCGTAACCTTGTCGACTTCAACCCAGAAAATAGCATCATTTTGAAATTGTTGTGCCATGAAGATTAATGAATAGATCTATCAAATAATGATAGTAGATAGTATACCATATAGAAATTCTGGGGAGAGCAAGTTTGGTGTGTAAAAAAATCCCTCCCATCATCCGAAAACCTTCCCCTTTATCAAAGGGGGAATGAGGGGGATTTACACAAATGGAGGAGTTCATATTGATTTATGCACACATTTTTCGTACTATATGTTCATTCTAGCCGCGGTGGCGGAATTGGCAGACGCATACGACTCAAAATCGTACGGGGAAACCCATGAGAGTTCGATTCTCTCCCGCGGCACACGAGCATACCTGCGAGTGTGGTGCGGAGCGAGCCAACTGCTTGGCTCGCGTGAGAGAATCGAAGGGCGCAGGCATATCGCGTACTCGCGATGCCGAGCCGGGGTCGAGAGCACTTGGGCTTTTGGGGTCCGAAGGACGAACAAAAGACTTAGTGACTCGTGACCGATTCTCCACATTCTCTCCCGCGACACAAACACAATTGATCGAATTCACGCCTCCACGTATAGTTTGATGTATGATTCAAAAACGCGAAACACTCACCAAAAAGGAACGCTCTGCGGAAAAAGCTTTCTTCGCCAACCTCAACATCAAGAAGCGTACTACCAAGACACCTCTCGTCGTAGCTCTCATCGGCCTCGTCGGTTCGGGCAAAACTTCAGTGGCACAAGAATTGGCAAAGCATATTGGCGCTACAATCGTTTCGAGCGACATCATTCGAATCGAACTTCGCAAACAGAAAGAACGGTACGAAAATGCGCGCACTATTGCCGAAAACGCCGCTATCAAAGTTATTGAGTCCGGCGGCAATGCTATCCTTGATTCTGATTTTATAGACCGACACAAGCGCGCGAGTTTGCGGTTGCGATTTCGAGCAACTAATGTTCATCCTGTCTTCATTCGCATACACTGCAACATTGATGCCCAAATCACTCGCATGCTCGCAGAATTCTGCGACGATCACACGAGCGAATTTTTGCGTCCGGAAGTAAAAATTCGCGAAATGTGGCGCCGCACACCCCTCCATTATCGTTCCACAAACCAACGAGGCGGTATATGGGCGCTCAAAAAACTACCGTTCACCGTCTCTGCCGAGATTAACACAACACATTCCGATGCATGGAAGAAAGAAGTTGAGAAAATTGCACAACGATTCCTCGATGCATAAATCTTGCAAAAACATTTTTCCCATATACCCTATATTCATAGCTTTACAGCGGTTCTTACTAAACCCATTTGTAGAAAGGATGACAAATGCTGCGCTCACTGCGTTTCTTGTTTTTGATCGTAACCATCAGTTTACTCACAATCTCATGCGCCAGTAGAGGAGAACTGATTCCCTACCCCGAAAAATACACGCTACTTCAGAGACGCTCATTCGATTTCTACGTGCATCTTGCGCAAAAAAGATATGACCGCATGTATGACATGCAAAGCACAAATATTCGTCAAGAAGAAACCAAAGAGAAATATGTTGCCGATCTCACAAATTTTTTCAAGGGACTGCAGGTTTGGACACATCCAACTGAAGTCGTGAGCAGCTTGGGTCGAGTAGGCATAACAAAAACAATCGTCTTCTTACGCCTTGGCGAATATACACGTGCCGGGTGCCTGCAGTTTTCTTGGATATTTGAGAATAACAACTGGTTTATGAACGGCGACGGCGGAAACTGCGACGTCCCGAGTGATGCATTTCAGTAGTACGCAGAAGCTCGAGAGAATACTCTCGAGCTTCACTCATTTACCATAGAGTATATGTAACTGTGCGCGCGTCAGCCGTTCAGCAATTCCACTTGCTTCTAAATGATATTTCTTCTGAAACGCTTTCACTGCGCGTTTCGTGCATTCAAAAAATATACCCGTGAGCGGACAATCATTTTTTGTTGAACCTTGCGGTGGATAGAGTCCCTCAAGATTCAGGGCGATTTGAAGCGCAAGCACATCCGGATGATTTTTTATCCCCATGGACAAATCCTGCATCCATGAATACGGCAACACCGCTGTTTCACCGACTCCTCGTTCACGGTTTTCAAAAAAATCAACAATGCCGAGATATGTCTGCAGCGCAGCTTCATGCAGCCATAATTTCCGAACAACACTCGACTGAAATTGAGGCTCGTAAATGTATGCGTACTCAATAAAGAGCGACGGTGCGTCAAGAGAATTGCTCGCGCCGAGACCAATAAGCTGTTGATCTTCTAGTATTCCATCTTTTTCTGGTGGCACGTCGCTTTGCGGAAAACGATCAAAAAGACGAACGTACACATTTTGAGCTATATTTTTACTAACGGCAGCGTTTGAATATTGATGATCCGGTATGTATAGAGCAAAACCTGAATTCTCACCGGCAGAGCGCACATTTTTTCTCGCAGTGTCGTTGAAATGAATATGGATCACGAGATCAATACCGTTTTCATTTGCCCACATATTGAGGCCATAGAGTTTAGTGACTGTATCTCCCGGAGCGTTGTTGTGCTGTACCTGTACATTACTTTGTACAAGTCCTGTTTTTTGAATCGAATACATTCCTAAATGTTTTTGACGTCGAAATTCCAATATCTGATCGTTTTTTTCAGTAAAGTACGTTTGCAACATCGGATTGTATCCTTTCGAGTCCTGTGCAAGAGTCACGTCGAATCGTGTGTCGGTGAGAAACAATTCTTCGAGTTTGCCACCGAGTTCTAGATTAAGTCCGAGTTCTGATACTTTTTTGAAAACTGCTCCGCCCGCCTCCTTGTCGTGCCCGGGTACAATCAGAACTTTTATTCGTTCACCTCCTTTTTTTGCTGTCTCAAACTCCGCTCGAATTTTTTTGACCGTCGTGCTATCGACAAAAAAAATACTGCCCGATTGCGAGCGCATATCAAAATTTTTGTCTACTATAATAATCAGTGCACACAGAAGAATCAGAAGATATATTGCGTGTCTATGAACATAGTACATTTAGCAAGTATAGCAAATTACGCAAAGAAGGATTGAGTATTGTTGACACAAGAGAACGTCCAGTATAATTTTGCTAGAGACACGGTCTTCCCATACCCCATAAAGGAAACTATGCATGCGCCAGAAATCGCCCCTGCTCTCCCTCATCACAAAAATACCTCCCTTGGCTTTCGTCAACGATCCGCTTTCAAAAGAACAATTCATCGAGATCGCAAAAGCATGCGATGCCTATTGGATACACAATGGAGATCTAGCTCTGCCGCACGCAGAGCTTGCAAGCGGTCTTTGCAGCAACGGCTACCTTAACCTCATGAACATCTTGCAATACCCGAATCTTTCGCAGATTCTCGCGCAGGAGATAGTAAGTAATATACGCACTATCTCCTATTTCACTACTATTGACTGGGTCTTCGGTTCAGCCTACACTGCAACGGGACTCGCGAAAGACGTTGCGAATATCCTCGATGCACAGTGGGTTCCTCTTGAAAAAAAGGCGCAAGGCGAGCAGATATGCACGCGAGCAAACCTTGTCCCGGAAGATATTGTTCTGCACGTTGAGGACATCATTACCACGGGAAAAAGCGCTCTTTCTGTCGATACCGCTTTGCGTAGCGTATGTCCCGATATATTCATTATTCCCTATATATCTGCAGTCATCGATCGATCTGCAACGGACATACTTGTGGCAGAAGAGCTCACACTTCGCGACAGTGCGTTCTACCCCCTATTCACATTGAGGGAGTTCTGGATTTCTTCAAAGGAAACCTGTCCGCTCTGCACTGCAAAAAGCGAACGCATGAAACCAAAAGCAAACTGGGTACATTTTTCCGCGCCATAATCACAAGCGAGGAGAGACAACTTATGCATTGGCCTATCGTAGGACAAATTCACCTGTGCTCTATATGCAAGAGAAAAATACTTGTCGAACGAGGTCTCGCAGGAAAGGACACCACCATAGAAATGATTGTTGCCTGTTTCGATTGTCTAGACGAGTCTACGCAGAGACAATCTCTCGCTCGATATCCCCTCGCACTACCTATTGAACAAAGATAGGCGCCATGGAAAATCCGCCCGTTATAGCAAGAGTCTGTGCATGCGCAAAATGCGGAAGAAAAATACTCGTTAGGCAAATTCGCGTCGGCATCGCCACCATCCCAATGGTCATCGTCGATTGCTTTGAGTGTCTCGACCAAGAAGCACGCGAATATGTTTGGGAGACAATCCCGGTCGAAATACCTGTCATGGAAGGTTAAAAATAGCACGCTTGGAAAAAACTTTCCAAGCGTGTTTTCTCATTCTATTCTAATCGTTATAGTTTTCCAACGAGAGAAAGACCAGGCTCAAGTGTATCATCTCCCGGCTTCCAACTTGCCGGACACACCAAGCCTCCATGCTCATACACAAATTTCGCAGCCTGTAGTTTGCGCAGAAGTTCTTGTGCACTGCGGCCGATATTGTTCGAGTGGAGTTCGATCACGCGCAGAATCCCCTTCGGGTCAATGATAAACGTTCCCCGCACCGAAAGGCCTTCGTCTTCGACAATGCCAGTAGCGCTATTTTCTATATACGTCCCAAAAGCTTTGGTGATCTTGCCCGATGGATCTGCTACCATGGGAAATGATATTTTTTTGATGGCTGGAGACTGGTCATGCCATGCTTTATGCACCCACACCGTGTCCGTGCTGATCGAGAGCACTTCCGTATTTAATTTCTGAAATTCCGCATAATGAAACGCTAACTCTTCAAGCTCTGTTGGACAAATAAACGTAAAATCAGCGGGATAAAAAAAGAGAACAAGCCACTTGCTCTTATAGCTTGCAAGTGACATGTGTTTTATTTCTTCATTGTGGAACGCTTCAAATTCAAAATCTGGGATCGGTTTGCCGAGAGTAGCCCTTATTTCATGATCGTTGCACGCGCCCGTAGATTGTGTATTCATAGAGATATTCTCAATGTGTAGTGCAACTACCATAGCATGATCCCACAAAACAACAAAATTAAAGTTTTGGCCATCGTCGGCCCAACAGCAACCGGTAAGAGTGATCTGGCTGTTTTGTTAGCGAGAAAATATAACGGAGAGGTTATTTCAGCCGATTCCCGCCAGGTATATCGGGGACTCGATATCGGATCGGGAAAAATTACAAAAAAAGAAATGCGGGGAATTCCCCATCACATGATCGATATTGCGGATCCAAAACGCACGTATACAGTTGCGCAGTATCAAAAAAAAGCACGTAAGGAGCTCTATTCAATAGTAAAACGAAAAAGACTCCCTATCATCTGCGGCGGTTCCGGCTTTTATGTGCAAGCTATTATTGATAATCTTGAATTCCCCAACGTTCCACCCAACAAAAAGCTTCGCTTACAGCTCGCACAACAATCTCCCGAAGAACTCTACGTCGCTCTCTCTTCGCTCGATCCAAAACGGGCTGCCGTAATTGACAAACACAATTCTCGCCGTCTTGTTCGCGCTCTTGAAATAGTGAATATACAAGGGTGTGTGCCGAAACAAAAACAACAAGAGTCTCGGTTCAATGTATGCAGTATTGGCATCACATTCCCCAAAGATATTCTGCATGAAAGAATTCGTATTCGCCTTAAAAAACGTTTCAAAAAAGGAATGGTCCGCGAGGTCGCGTGCCTGCATGAGTATGGTATATCGTGGAAACAACTTGAATCTTTCGGACTCGAGTATCGTTTTATAGCAGAGTATCTTCAGAAAAAAATGACTTTGGAAGAAATGAAAGAAAAATTGGAACAAGCAATTCGACAATTTGCTAAGCGGCAGATGACATGGTTCAAACGAGATACACATATTCGCTGGTTTGATCACGAGCAACAGAAAGAAATAAGCGCGAGAGTGTGGAAATTTTTGTCTAGATAAATTTTTGCTTTTTTACAAAGACTGTATATAATTAGTTTCAGACTCCACACACCGCCAATCTATCGAACAAACAAGGACAAGTTTAGTGGACCCATCGAACGCATTCTCCACACTCAATCGAAAAGTACACATACAAGGACTGCTTCGCAAACAACCACAGTATTATAACTGGGTTATCGCCCGCAATCTGGCAATGCTTGCAATCACCATCGGAGGAGCAGTAACAGTACACGCATATTCGAGCAATTTCTCCTTCCAGATACCGTTCGCAATCGCACTCGGCTTCGTTTTTGGCCAGTTCGCTTTCCTTTCACACGACACTGGACATGAACAGATCGCACACACGTTCATACCAATATCTGTCCTTTCATATTTCAGTAATATCTTCCAGTATGGCTCACTTAAGGGTTGGCACATCAAACATAATGTCCACCATACGACGCCCAACAACACGGAGCTTGACCCCGACTGCGATATTCCAGCATTCGCCTTCACCAATAAACAAGCAGAACAGAAAAGAAGCTTTTGGCGGTGGTTAACAAAGTATCAAGCGTACTTTTTTTTACCGGTTATGTGCTTCACGGGCATCAGTATTCGTGCCACCGGCATAAAATACTTGCTCCAAAATAGAGAGAACGAGAACTTGTTTCGAGAGCTTATGCTCTGTGTGTTCAGTCTCACCACATACATGCTGTTGTGGAGTTTTGTGCTCGGTTTTTGGCACGCTCTCGCATTCATGCTCATCTGTGAACTCATCTTTGGTTTGTACATGGGTATGACATTTGTGACCAATCATTATGGTATGTCGTTTGATGTTCCTGACGAAGTTGGATTTCTCATACGACAAGTTACCGCGACTCGAAATATTGGTAGTACATCAAAATGCTTCGATACCCTCATTCATTTTCTCTACGGCGGTCTCAATCGCCAGATCGAACACCATCTTTGGTCGTATATGCCGCGTTGCAATCTCAAACGCGCAGAGGAGATCGTCCGAGAACAATGTGTTCGTTTGGGTATTGTTCACCATCGTAGTACACCATTTCGTGCGTACTGCGAGATATATAACAACTTTGCTGATATCGGCAGACACCTGCGAGAATATGATTGCCAGAAAGCCCAAAGGACATAGTCCAAGAGAGCATCCTACCGATGCTCTCTTTTCACACCTGCTGAATTGTAATCGGATAATCGTCGGGATTATCCGATTATCGGGACACATTTCCCCCATTCATTTTGGATTATTCATTCACCTTACGTATCAGGAACTGTGAATTACGAAACTCCCGCACACACCTGCTGCGGGAGTTTCGTAATTCACAGTAGACAATGGCTCAACAGAGGCACAAAAGAGGGATTTTGTGACGCAGAATCCACGCTGGCAGGGGCTCGTGGACGACGTTCGAACCTCCTGCCGGGAATATGGCTCTATAGAGCCATTGGGGAAATTGGTAGAGCGGCTCTACCTTGCCGTAAGCGCTCTCGTTTCTGAGAGCCAAGCGGCATAGCGCCATGTCCACAGTAGAGACTGTCCACAATTTGTTGTCTGGACAAAGCAGTCCACTTTACTCCTCATGAGTAGGGTCGTCTCAAAGACGATCGCCGCTTTCGAGAGTTAGGTACTTAATAGAACGCTCGTTAGAATGATCCGTCGGTTGGTGTGCCACTTCCTTCTTGTTCCTGAATGTACTTACGTATCTGCTCTTCGTTAAATCCCACAGTTGATACGCCATACCCTCGTGACCAAAAGTGCTCTCCGGTAAAATTACGCTCTTTCCTACTGTATTTGCGTAAGAGTGCTATCGTGCTCTTGCCTTTCAGAAATCCGATAATTGATGATACTGCGTGTTTCGGCGGTATCTTGATAAGCATGTGCACATGGTGTGGTATTTGCAATCCCATTTTGTGTGCGATAGGCTTTCATAGGTTGTTGACATAGTATTGTGGCGAAAGCGCTCATCAAGCCTTTCGCCATACTATGTTTTTCGTGGGACCTATGGAACGGTCAAACCTTTTCAAGTCGCACCGGTAGAACCGGTGGCTTACCTTTTGGGATTGGAGTTAGGGAGAGGTAAACTCGAAAGTCTCAACAATGCTTCTCGGTCTCCAAAGAAGAGGCGTAAACGACAGTGGTTTCCACTCATCATCGAGAAGATCAAACGTATCAGATTTGAACATCCAAATCTTGGCAAAGAGAAGCTCCATCCACTTCTCAACAAATTCTGCGAAACGCAACAGCTTGCAACATCTCCTGCCGCATGACCCCCCATGCCATCAAGCACCCCGAACATTTTCTGTTCTTTTATCACAAACACTGCATCCTCATTATGATTCGGATGCTCCTCGCTCGCAATACTTTTATTCCAAACATCAAAATCCTCCGACAATGTTTCTTGATGTGGCGTTTTGATGCTACAGTAGCCTACACATTGTAAAAAATCTATCGCGCACAATACCGATAAGACAAGGAGGACAGCAAAACTTTATGGCGCTAACTCTTTCAGTTCAGCGGCAATGCGATTCAGTTCAGCAAGCACGCTTTGGAGCACAGCGGCAAGAGCTTGTTTTGGCTGCAGTGGAATTCTCGTTGCAGTCGGATCTTCTTCATCGCCTCCCGTATCGGAAGGCAGATCAACAACAGTGAAGGGAAACAACACCGAGGTGGTAAATCCAGCTGTTGTGCCGGATACTTCCATAGTTCCACTCCCGGCTGTTGGACTTGCGGCTATCGTCAATATTGTCGTACAGGGCGGGGTACATGAAGTTGGCAAGAATGAGGTGGTTATACCTGTTAGACTTGCGGTGCTTGCCCCATGTGAGGAAGCAAACATTGCTGTCTGCGGTGGCAATACCGATGTTGTGGTGAGCGTGATCGGCACGATCACAGAACCATCATGTGGTACATGCACTGGCGCCGTATCAATGTTCATTGTGAAGGAGAAGATGTCAGCAAGGTCTGCAAGCTCGGCGTCTGTGAGCTCGCGGTTATAGATACGAAGGTCGTCTATAAGACCGTGAAAATACTTCGTGCTATATCGGCCGATGAATAGCTCTTTGAGGTTCGTCTTGAGATCGTCTGAAATGACAGCTCTGTCCTGCAACTTGCCGTTCACAAAAAGCTTCATGGATTGCATGTCGTAGCGAAATGCAATGTGCGTCCAGGTGCCTGGTGCAAGCACCTTGGGTTGGGATCGAAGGGTCCGTGTCCCCCCGAATGTGTCTGCGTAGGTCATCTGGACATTCTTCGATGAGGAGCCAACGCCGACAGAAAAATGCATCACGTTCGCGTCGGTTTTTGATAGAAAATCGTCTGCGCCATTGCTAATTGTCGTGGGCTTGATCCACATCGCTATGGTAAGCGGGCCCTTCAATGCAAGGTCTGCCTTGTGAGGAACAGTCACGAAATCATTTATGCCGTCGAGTGAGAGTGCGCCGCCTATCTTTCCAAGAGTGCTCCACGTTGCGCCGTTTTTGAGCGTACCGATGTGACCATTGCCGCTCGCGTCGTTTGCTAAGAGTCCAGTCCCCTCATCAAATTTCCAGTGGGCGATGGGTCCAGAGGCGATTGGAGGTGTGACAGGTGGCGGGGGAAGAGGTAATGGCGGTGGAGGGAGCGGTGCTGGTGGGAGGGGCGCTGGCGGCTCCGGGAGAGGCGCTGGGGATGGTGGGAGGGGCGCTGGCGGCTCCGGGAGAGGCGCTGGGGATGGTGGGAGCGGTGTTGGTGGTGGAGGGAGAGGAGTCGTTCTAGTTGGACACACAAGATAGTGAACGCCAAGAGCATCCAAAGTTTGACCATTGATGGTGATTTGACTAGGTTGGCCGATTGTGCCTCGTATAGAGGAGATTGCGGGAGGTACATCAGGAATAACGACCCAGTTTGAAGAAGCACTGATCTCGGCGTTGACATTAAAGGTGGTGTAGTCACCGCGTGGCCTGACCAATTGCTCAAGCACTAAGCCACTGCCAAGCGAGTCACTCGTTAGCGTGTGTATGCCTCCTACACTTTGAGAGAAACATGCGACGAATCCAGGACACCCTACGGCCAACCTTGCCTTTGCATCCATAAGTAAAAAGCTCGTATTAGCAGTGCCGGGCGGAATGTTCAACTCATGCGTGAGAGGAAATTGAAACTTGACGGGAACCGTGGCACGGCTCGCGAGGGCGGCGTCGGCAACCACAGGAATGAGATTTCCCAAATCCGCACTGTCTACGAAAACCGTATAATCAACTCGAGCAAACCCCTGTCCTCGAAGAAAAACCGATGGTGTCTTGTCGTGGGCAAACGGAACATCGAGTGCAAACCCGCCGTCCGAAAGAATTTCTGCTCTCACCAAGGCCTTGGCGATCCAATCCGGATGATTAACGGGATCTTGCAATTCTTCCGCATATGCCTCGACGACATTCGGAGTTAGGGGAGAACCGTCAAACGTTATCGTTTTGCTCGTCACTCCTGTATTGAAAAGATTGTCAGAAGCAAGATAGGTCAGCGATCCCGGAGAAGTGACTGGGCACGCCAGAGGTTTTTTGGGCTCGATGGTAAGGAATTGGCCGGCGCCCCATCCATCGGCGCCAATATCATAATTTATCTTCCACCAAGTGAATCCATCGGCGGTCACTGGCCCGCCAATAATCGTGCCGCTGTGGCCAAACTCGTGCACGCCCAGAATGCTCGCGAGAAGCGACGGCTCACTCCGCACATTCACCGGAGTGAACCCGACTCTTACGCGCAGGGGTTCAGTTGTGCTTATGGGCGCCAAAGGTGGAGGAGTAATCTGTGCCTCAACAGTAAGGGGGAGAAAGAGCGCTCCCCCCCACGTTATAATCAAAAAGACAACTGCGCGCACAAGCCAATAGATCATCACACGAAATTGCAAGTCTTCGATAGTTATTTGAAAACGAGACATCATTACCATTGTGTTATTGGTGTAATTGAGGGGTGTGTAAATATTTTTGTGTAAACAACCTGTGGATAACATAGACGGCGAAATCTAAATCTTAATTTTGTCAGGAAACACAATCATCAATTGTGCGACCATATCTCTAAAGTATCTCCTCTCCTTTCTAAAGAAATGCATGAGAAGTTATTGCCACGATTGCACAACAAGCACTGCGCTTATTATGCAAACAGGAGTAATAGTCGCAATCACTTAAGAAAATGAAATGTTTTAATCATGTGTTCGATCATCTTTTTGTCATCGTCCTCATTAAAATGGACCTCAACAAAATAATAACTATGACCATACTTCTCAAAATATATCCGGAGAGATTCTCGACTACTTTCTGAATCTGAATAATCGATAAATAGGTCCATCCCGTGCATTGTAGCATCGGGAGTCATCCCTTGTTTTTTGAAACGCTCGTCAAAATAGGTACTTTCTCCTATGAATTCCGGGAGACTTTTTGGAGAGATACTGATAGCCAGGAGGGTAGCATGTCCTTTAGGATATACAAGTGGATTAACGTGCTTGAGTGAATTAATATAAATATATGATTCTATTTCCTTATTACTACTCTCACCCCTCTCTATCCAAAACCCCGTCGGATACTCCATAGTAAAACCATATTCTTTGTTGACGTAGGTCTGCCATTCAATACCGGGAACTTCGGGGATCGTTTTATCTCGGAATCGTTCCCCCCAACTTCTAATGTCAACAGACCCCTGGGGTTTTCCTAGCGGCTGAGGAATGGTCATGGGCGTTGGTGGTATTGATGGTAGCGGCGGCATAGAGATATTCTGTATCTGCCGTCTGCCCATATACTCTTTCAATAGGCTCCATCCTATGTATCCAATACTGCCTCCGATCGTAATAAATATAGTAAAAAGAAAAAATTTGGGGCGTGAAATTTTGTGCATACTCTAATAGTTATCTTTTAATCCTTCTTTTCCAATAGTATCAAAGTTTTCCTGACTTCCGCAATGCAGCACCCTCACTTCTTGCGGATAACGTCGTAGAGCATCCGTTGTTCCTTATCCATTTGGAGAACAATCTTCGTTGGAGCTATCGTGTCGGGAAGCGTACAGACGAGCTCATACATCGTATGCGTGAGCTCGCTTGCCCGCTTCACACTCATGCCTTCGTCTTTGATTGCTGATAATATTTTTGCCCGTTGTTCAGGGCTGATGTACTGTGCCATATATATGTACGTTAAGCCCTACTAATGCGATAATGCGAGGGCAGTACTGTACAGTATATGGGGTACACTCCAGTGAGAGAGCGCAATCCAGCTTGTTTTTTGGACAAAGGTTTCTTGACTATAGCAGATATCAATAAAATTGAAGACCGACTTAACGATACTGATGTGGATATATATATTGATAAGAAATTTCTAAACAAATTGAAGGCGTTAGCTGCGTATGTTGACTTTGGCTTTGCATCTTTGAAAGCGATAAAGAGAGGCAATCCACTGACTTATTCCAATGACCTAATACTAGCTGATAGTCCGACAAAAGTTTCTGGCCAAGACTTGACCCACGAAATGTTTCATGCAATTTTTGATTTACATGACGATGAGCTCAGTTCTGCACAAATACCAGATGATGAGGCTTTGACAGCTTATTTTGACTTCGTTGTGCAAATTGGATTTCAAAGGCTGATACCGGTTGAAAAAGAATTAGAGAAAGCAAGAAATGGGAAAAAGTGCAACCAAAGAATATTTAATAAGAGTCTAGACGGTTTTGAATCTGAGTTGACTAATTTTCTGATCACAGGTAATGGAAATAAATTCCTGCCAATCCTTCCTCAGGCTCTTGAATTGATGAAACAATTAACTGGATTCAATGTTCCCATTACAGAAATTGTCAACCGGTATCGCAACGGAGAATGTGGTGTATGTATAGCGAAATAGTATCAGGCAGGAATGGCACTGCCTTAAGCAACTTTTCTTGGAAAAACAGGGAGACACAAAGGCGAAGAGTCCTCGCCCTCATCGAGGCTCTCGTTGAGAGCGAGCGGAATTTCAGGCATTTCAGGAAAGCTCTATCCCAACGGTTTGTACCCGAAGCCCTCAATGCCACAGGGTTTTCCCTTAAGGCAGTGCCATTCGTATCAGGCAGCAATTCCAATGATTAAGTGTGACAGCAAGGTTTTCCTCAGCAAAGTAGATAAAATAGACATCTGCAATCGATAAGGCAGTATTAATGCAAATCTCACTGCCAGACTGGTAATAAGCATCTTCTTTGTCTAATCATTCTATGATATGTTTATTATATTCAGATAGAATAAACTCGTAAACTTTTTGTAGGAGTTATAACAGCTTATAAATGTTCCTATATAATTTCTAAAATAATGTTAACTCTCGCTCCTTTTATTTTTTTAACTTCAGTAAGTATTATCAGCTTTATTGTTATACATTTCCGTAAATCTAGTGAGTACATTTCATTTTATTCTCTCATCAGTTTTTATATTTTCCTTACCGGTGGTATTCCTTGGTACCACATCCGCAGTTTTGAAATGTGGAGTGATGTAAATCATTGGTTTTTCACAGCAGCAATACTTCTGAGCGTTCTACACTTCCTTCTTAAACCACGAACTAAAAGTGTCTTCCATTGGCTAGCGATAGTAGCAATGATAGGGGGGGTATTCTTCTTGATGATCAGTCCCTTTCCATATTTTATGGATGTATGATTGGACATTATAGTTAGCGGCATATCCTTTAGCAGCCAGAATCTCGGAGCGCTAATGAACAGTAAAGAAAAAGAGCCAGCCGTGGTAGATAGCGCGCTGGCTCGTGGTGAGTAGTAACGCCGCCAAATCCTCGCGGATTTTGGCGCGGTACATTGTCACCTCGTAGAAAGAACTGAAAGAACTATGTGGCTGGTGAGGGGGTAAGGCTGTCCTTCACCAGCCTTCGCTCAGACACCTGCACGGCGTGGTAAAGCAGCCATTGCAGATGCCGTATCGCGAAACGCATGAGCAAGAGGTGGCTGCACGCGAGGACCTAGTGAGCGCCCAGCGGCGCGCCTACGATGCGTGCGTTCAGCAGATAGACAACCTCCTCCGGCTCAAGCTCTCCCCAAGCAATACGGATGGAAGCCTCTTGAGTGATGAAGAGTACGGTAAGCAAAAAGCCCGGCTGTTGGCTGAAAAAGTGCGACTGGAAGAAAAACTGCGGGACACAGAGCATCACGTTGAACACTGGCTCGACATAGCAGAAAAGACGTTTATGTTTGCCTGTCATGCCCGAGAATGGTTTATGCGCGGAACTCTGGAAGACAAGCGACAGATTCTCATGGCCATCGGTTCGAACCTCGTGCTGAAAGACAAAAAACTCCGTATTGAAGCCACAAAACCGTTCTTTATACTCGCAGCAGGACTCAAAAGTGTGCACCAAGAAAACGGGGCGTTCGAACCTCTCAAAAACGGCGCAACTAAGCCACAAAAAAGCTATTTTGCCGTGCCAAATCCTTTATGGCAGGGGCGACAGGACTCGAACCTGCAACCTCTCGTTTTGGAGACGAGGGCTCTACCAATTGAGCTACACCCCTATATGTAATTTCTATGCTATCATACGACCGCATAATCGTCAGTCTGTATACAACTTCGCCCCTCTGGTTCACAGAGGGGCGATGTTTAGCTGAGGCAGAGCTTTGTGTAGACTTTTTCGAGCAACCTTGTGCCTTCTTCGGCGTTGTCGTAGAGGCGCAAGCTCTCGACCCTTGGTTCATACAGACCCTTGTTGTCGTATGTATCAAGCACGGCAGAAAACATATTCCAGACAAGCTGATTTTCTTCGTCCGACGATGTCATCCATCGAAAGGACGTGCTGATACGCTGCTCATGGAACCACGCAAATGGATGTGTTGATCTGGCATGCCTTTCTCGATACTTCTTGCTCGGTTCGCTTTCTTCCATATCGTCCGCGATCAACATGCTAAACGGCATGGCAGAAAACCGCTTTTTACATAACGCAGAGAACGCAGCACGAACCGAAACATGTGGGAACACAATGCCAATATACGGATCCGTCCGCACGTCTCCTGCATGGCCCGAACAGCACTCATCTGTAAGCCACTTAAGATCAATGATTCTTTTGACTATCGACCGAATGCCCGCATCGGCAAATAGTGCTACTCTGCCGCTCACAAAGCCGACGCGAAAAAACAACTCCCAAAGTTCATCGTGTGATAACTCATTCTTGGTTCTTATATCCTGAGCACGATCCCAGTTGAGAAAGAGGGCGCTTAGTATCATGTCGCAATTGTTTGGCGGAATTTCAGCATCGAAACCACAGGCACGTCGCAAAACATCATATGCGCAAGCCATACTTCCCCCTTGGTAAAATAGCCATATCCAGACTACTTTATACAATAGTATTAAATTTGTGTCAATTACAAAAAACCGCCTGTTGGGGGCTTTTTGACATTAAACCAACGATACAACTATATTACTTCTTTGCTTCCTTGTGTGCCAAATGCTGTCTACACCAATTGCAGTATTTTTTAAGGTCAATTTTCCGCTCTACTTGTTTGCGATTTCTCGTAGACCAATAGTTAATCCGCTTGCACTTTGAGCACGCCAATTTAATGAGATGATCCTGTGACATATTTGGTTAGTTCGCACAGCATACGACAAACATGCAAAAAATGCAAACTCCAAAAATGTAACTATCCAGAACTTCCCAGTAGACATGTATAATCCAGTCATTGCGAGGGCGAAGCCCGAAGCAATCCAGAGTATCGTGACAAAATCCTAGATTGCTTCAGGCTTCGCCTTCGCAATGACGGAAACAATATTCGCACCGTGCAGGGTAAGGTTCGTATAGTAAACCACCCACTGGGAAATTCTGGGTAGTTACCCAAAAATCTTACTTCTTCTCATGATCAATTTTTGCAATTTTCTTTGCAACGATAAAAATAATAAGTGCAAGAATGAGAAAATTCAACAGTTCGGCAAAAAATGAACCAACCGCAATATGTGCAGGACCAATATCTACGACAGCTTCCCTCCAAGCATTCGTGGATAGAAATGGCTGGATACCCGGCATAACCACATCCTTGACAATGGAATTCACGAGAGTCGTGCTCGCCGTACCCATGATAAAAGCAACTGCCAAAGAGAATATCTTGTACTCTTTTAAAAAAGTCACAAATTCTTTGAACATACATTGAAAGTATAGCATGTGTATATATCCAAACGCATTAGGTTTGCGAATGTTGCCGGGTATATAACTGTGAATTACGAAACTCCCGCACACACCTGCTGCGGGAGTTTTTTCATACATCACAAAACCGCTTCAAGATTGAAGCTTCTGTCTTTCACACAA
>VMGT01000006.1 GCA_007376725.1 Parcubacteria group bacterium Greene1014_15
ATCCGCTTCCTTTTCGTTTTCTGCGCCGTGGGATTATGTGGCTTTGCGCAAGGCGCAAAGCCACCAAGCCGAGCCGCGAAGCGGCGAGGCAACCTCCCCCAAAAATCGGGAAAGTATTATCTTGTGCCCCCGGCAGGAATCGAACCTACATCGACTCGTTAGGAGTGAGCCGTTCTATCCATTGAACTACGAGGGCAACAGCTGCACTATAGCACACCAAAAGAGCGGCTCCACAAGGACGCGTTCTTGTTACTCGCCGCTTTACACTCCAAGTAATTCTATAAGTTTATTCTGGTCAAACCCAATAACCATCTGATCGTCGATGGTAATAACCGGAACCCCCATTTGCCCGCTCTTCTCAATCATTTCCTGACGTTTAATAGCATCACTTGCCACATTGTGTTCTGTGTATTGTACATTGTTTGATTTGAAAAATTCCTTTGCAGCATTGCAATATGAGCAAGTCGGTGTACTATAAATTGTTACATTTTTCATAGATATAGAAGCAAACTGGTAATTGCGTATAGTATAGCATACCTGTCAGAACTGTGAATTACGAAATGCAAAAATGTTATACTGGAAGTGCTTTAGGGGGTTGTGTCTCTGAGGCTGTGTTTGTTGGAAAAATTAGACTTTTTTCGATCTCGTGTGACCACACATAATTTATGCGCACTTTGACAAGCAAAGCAAATTCCCAGGGTTTTTGAGTCGCACAACCTCTATTTTTTCTTTACTTTTTACAGCAATAATCCAGTCTCCATCATTAAGAACAATGGTGAATATTTCCCTATCAGTGCCATGAGGATATTTAACCCTGTCTCCAATCTTAAGGCTATCAAATTCCTCTTCTGTAAGATGAGTACCTGGTCTATCTGGAAAACCCCAGTTTACAGGATTTATAAGACGCGTTGCATCAAAAGCTTTCTCGCCAAATGCCGCAACTACGAACCCAGCATCATTTATTAATACTGTTAAGGTTTCATGGGGACGCAAACGTCTACAAATTTTGTCTCCAACACGCAGGCCATCAAATTCTCTTTGGTTCATTATAACCTCCTAAAAAACCTTGGTTGTACGCTAAAGGAAGAATAACATATTCGCCTGATTATTGCACTTTTTTAGAACCTCAAAGATTTCTGAAATGGAAACGGCGATTGATACGCCAAAGCGCTAAAAGTCCAACATTGTGCGGGCACGGAGAATCGAACTCCGATCTACTGCTTGGGAAGCAGTCATTTTACCACTAAACTATGCCCGCATTCTTTATTTAAAAAATGTCCAGTATTTTCTGAAAAAAATTCTTTTGGGGTGTCATTGCCGTTACATTTTGATCTTCTTTTTTATCTATGATAACAACTACTTTCTCGCCTTCTTTGGCGACTTGAAACTTGCTCCGAATCTCTTCCTCGATGCCTTGATCGCTTTTCAAGCGTTCTATTTCGGCAGAAAAATACTTTTCCTGATCCTGCATGGCTCTAAGATTTTTCTGCGCCTCTGCAAGAAATGCATTTGCACTCTGTGCTTTTTTATATACACCATATACAGCGTTGCACACAAAAAGTATAAAAATACCAAGTATCCAAAGAGACACTTGCGAGTATAGATAACGCTTAAAGGTCTTCTTTTCCTGAAACCGCAACATTATGTTATACTATCATACGTTTTAGACACAGAGATATTTTTCATATTATGAGCATACTTTTCAACAAAAAAAGCAAGAAAGTGATGGGAACAATGTGGACAATCGTTTCTTTTCTTATCATTGTAAGTATGGTACTTCTCTACGCGCCGATTTTTCAATAACTGAAAGAAGATTTTGCGCAAAAAATGAATCTACCCCCTCTTTTATGAAAAGGGAGTAGAGTACGTTTCTCATTTTGGAATCGCAGCTTGATACGTTTCAAGTGTTCTGCTTATAATCGAGACAACACAACTGTTCTCAAGTATGAGAACATGGACATAGTCGGGGCTGTTACCCTGCACAACTTTTACGCTTGTATTGTCCCAATCGTGAACTTCGTGATTGTTGAGCTTTTTCATGAGCGTTTTCGCTTGAACTCCTAAAAAAACATGAACAATCTGGCGATTACTGCTCACTTCTGTAAGTGTCTTCATGGAACATATTTCCATTGCATTTACGCGACCACAGAAAGCAAGGAGTAACAATAACAATAATGCGAGATACACCGCCACAATCACTGCCCAATGAATGTCACGAGACATTGTGTTTTCTTCTATTGTTTGAGAATCGAATATTACCTCATCTATGTGCGAGAATAGCACATTTTTATGATTCGTCACATAGATTACACCACATAGGCTTCAAAATTCATGGGCGCATCATTTTGAGAAAGACGTCGTGAGGGATATTCACTTGTCCCCTGCTTTTCATCTTCTTCTTTCCCTTTTTTTGTTTTTCAAGCAATTTCATTTTGCGCGTGATATCGCCTCCATAGAGCTTCGCTGTCACATCTTTTCGAAATGCCGCAACAGTCCGTGACGAAAGAATGCGCCCAAGCGCTTGACCTTGTATCTTCATGACAAACTGTTGGCGCGGCAATATGTCATGCAATTTTTCGACAACCTTCTCCGCCTCTTCCTGTACCCGTTTTCTCGAGACAATACGGGAAAACGCAGGAACGATCTCATTGCCAACAAGCACATCAAGACGAACCACATCCGCCTCTTTCATACTCGTAATTTCGTAGGAGAGAGAACCAAAACCTGATGTGACACTCTTCAAATCATCAAAAAAGTTGCGCATGAGTTCGCGGAGCGGCATATGCGCCTTCACCATCATGCGGTTGTCGCTAAATGTCTCTGACGCGCCAATGTCAGCCTCGTGATCATAAAGCAATGAAAGTATCCCGCCTATATATGCGGGAGGAGTAATAATCTGAATCGCCGCCCACGGTTCAAAAATTTTTTCCGTTTGTCCGAAGTCGGGAAATTTGAGCGGTGTATACACGATTTCTCTTCGACCTCCAATGTACTGCACTTCGTAGGTAATAGAGGGAGTTGTTACTAAAAGCACAAGAGAAAATTCACGATGAAGCCGTTCGGTAATAATTTCAAGATGGAGCATCCCGAGAAACCCACATCGAAATCCGCGCCCGAGAACTCCAGACTGCTCCTCTTCAAACGAGAGCGACGAGTCCGAGAGACGCAATCGGTCGAGTGCCTGTCGCAACAATGGAAAATCATCCTGACTTTCCGGGTATACCGACGCCCACACAACTGGCTTCGGGCTTTGATATCCGGGAAGTGCGGGGGCCGGATGCTCTTCCGTTGTAATAGTATCGCCAACTGATGCAATGCCCGGCTCCTTGATACCAGTCACGATATAGCCGATCTCGCCGCTCCCGAGTGAATCCGTTTCAATCGGCTCCGGATGAAAAATGCCGATCTCGTGGGCAACAAATGTCGCATTCGCAACACAGAAACGCAGACGGTCTGTTTTCCGCACCGATCCGCCAAAAAATCGCACAAATACAATGATGCCCTGATGGTTTGAGTATTCGAAATCGAAAATGAGCGCACGCAGATTCTTTTCATTTTCCTCCACTTTCGGTGAAGAAATTCGGTCCACAACAGCATTAAGAAGCTCGATAACTCCCTCTCCTGTTTTTCCTGACGTCAAAAGCACATCCTTCTCGTCAATATCAAGAAGGATCGCAAGCTCTTCGGTCACTTCAGCCACACGAGCAAGGGGTGCATCAACTTTGCTTACGGACGGAACAATGACGAGCCCAAGCTCTTTCGCCATTGCAAGCGTCGAAAGCGTCTGCGCTTGAACGCCCTGTGTCGCATCAACAAGAAGAATAGCTCCTTCAACAGCCTTAAGCGCACGTGAGACCTCATAAGAAAAATCGATATGTCCGGGGGTATCGATTAAGTTAAATATATATTTCTCTCCGCGCAACACATATTCCATCCGCACCGGCTGCATCTTTATGGTGATACCCCGTTCTCGCTCGAGCTCCATACTGTCGAGCACTTGCTCTTTCATTTTTCTCTTTTCAACGGTATTCGTAAGTTCAAGCATACGGTCGGCAAGCGTCGACTTTCCGTGGTCAATATGAGCAATGATAGAGAAATTTCGTATATAGGCCCTGTCCATAACCTGATTGTACAGAAAATAGGCCGCAAAACGCACTTGACTAATTGACAATCATTCTGTATAATAGCGCAGGAAGTACTGATCCACAACGAACCGTCGCTCAACCTCGTTAGGAGACAACATGTCGCAAGTCACAGCACAAGATTTTTTGAATACGTTTGGTGTTGGCGATGTTTTTTATTGGATTGACTCTGCACGAGGAGAGCCTGCGCAAGTAATCCAATCGAAAATTGAACGTCTCGTTAGAAATCAAGGAAGATTTCCTAAGGTGTATCATGTGTATCAGACGACTTTTGGGACAACCATTCATACCGATCACACCATCGGTGACATCACCAGTCTGGTACGCGGCGTTTTTCAAAACGAACAGGATGCCCGGCAGGAAGTTGCCCGGCGCAGAAAGGCTTTGCAGGGAAACCCGAAGCTCGCAGAGCAATGGATAAACAAGGCACACGACGATGCAATGGGCAGCATCAAGGACCATCTCGCATGCGCGGCAGTATAGAAGTTCGCTGCCGCGCATGCACACGATACCCCACACCAAATCGAGTTGTGTGGGGTATCTCTTTTTCTATAACTCCCCCTGTTCTGCCGCGATTGCATGTGTTTTCCAGAATTTGCGATGGAGCGATGCAAGCACGTCGCGCAATTCATCATTTTTGAGTGCAAGAAGAACGAAAACAAAAACGATGATTCCACCAATACCTGCTAAAAATCCCTGCAGAAAAATACCCACAAAAGTATTTATATCAAACACGCCATCAAATACATTGAGAAGTCCATACGACACAGCTCCCATAATGATCGAGGCGCCGAAACTGTGAAAAGCGGTTGTGCCAATTTCGCGTGCATGCGATTTGAATTTTTTTCCAAACAGAATCCAGAGCAACAGTGCGTTCAGCATCATGCCGAGTGAGTACCCCAACGGAAGCATGAGTACAACACTTCCGGGTACATCGCCAATTTTAAAGATCGCTTCGGCAAAAAAACGAAATGTTGGATGCTCATTAAAAAGAGAAACAAGCATAAGAGCCACCACAATAATACTGCATGAAGAAATGAGGTTCACTATGAGAGGCTTTCGGGTCTCCCCCGCCGCGTATAAACCGCGAATAAAAAGAAGTGAAATGCATTGGGCAACAACAGAAAACGCGAACATTGCAAGCAAGGCGGCGGTCAGTTTGGTGTCATTCCAGCTAAACATACCGGAGCCGAGAATAACGCGGACAATTTGCGCGCGCACAACAATAAAAAGCGAAAATGCCGGCATGGACCAAAATATGATGTGCTTCGCGGCTGTTACCATATACCGTTCGAATCTCTCCCGTGCCCCGCTTGAAAAAAAACGAGTAAGAATTGGAAAAGCTGCTACAGAATAACTAACACCAATAATAGAGACCGGGACCGATTGCAAATTGTACGAAAGATTGAACACCGCAATCGAACCTTCTCTCATCTGTGAGGCTAGTGCAAGAAGTACAAGAAAAGAAATCTGCGCCATGGAAAGAGCGAGTGTTCTTGGAAGTGAGATCATAGCCACACGCCATATCTCCCGCACACGTACCTTCCATGTAAAGCGCGGCAAATAACCACTTTTAAGTATGTATGGGAGTTGAATTCCCATATGTAGAAATCCGCCCAACACAACACCAAAGCCAAGTCCGGAAACACCAAAAACAGGATAGAAAACAAGAATTCCTACAATAATGCCAAAATTATAGAGCACGGGGCTTATTGCATAGAGAAAAAATTTTCTGTGTGTCTGTGTAATGCCTCCGAGCACATTTGAAACACCAAGAAGCGTAGGCGAGAGCAGAATGATCCTTGCAAGATGTACGAGTGTTGCCCGCGCACCTTCATCTACAAAACCCGGGAACATGAGTTTCGTGAGTTGCGGCATAAAAAAGAAAGCCACAATGCTGACGAGCGCCATGAGAAAAAAGAATGAGGTAAAAATGCTGTCGAGAAATGCGCGCGCTTCATCTCGTTTTCCCATCTTTTCCGTCAAAATTGGAATGAGTACGGTAAGCGAGACCAAAGATGCAATAGAAACAAAAAGTAAATCTGGAATGCGAAATGCCGCATAGTATATATCGAGTTCACCGCCAACGCCAAAAAAATGCGCGAGGGATCGATCCCGCACAAGTCCAAGAAACTGCGCAAGAAGAGCAAACGCACCGAGAAGGAACGCCGCCTCGTGCAGTCCCGTGATCTCTCTTGAAAGTATATTCAATAACCTTTTTACCATAGGTCTATCGTGCCGATTATAACCGCAAATGAGCGAAAAGCGAAAACTCCACCCCAATGAACATAGAGGCATGGTACGAGTACTCTATTCCGACACTGCGCTGTTTTCCACAGAAACTGGCTTTGCTGGTGAGAGAACGGTCTCTTCCGATTTCTCTTCAATGGGAAGCTGCGCCCGATCTTCGGGCTGTTCGTTATTTTTTTCTTCAGCAAAAGGTAATTCTCCTCTGCGAAGATTCATAAGTATCGACTTGACCTCGCTATTGTCAGGATTGTGCTTTTCAATTTCTTCAAATTGTCGGATGGCATCTGACAACCGATTTTCCCGAGCATACGACAAACCGAGAAAATAACGCGCATTAGAGTATGCATCGCTAATACTGACGGCACGTTCAAAAGCTTCGATCGCACCTCTGATATCATTATTGTTGTATCTAAGAATGCCAAGCTGAAAAAATACAATTGGATCATCCGGCGCAATTTTTGCAGCAACTTCTACAGATTCAATCGCTTTGCCTAAATTTCCGGCGCTCACTTCTATTTGAGAAAGAAAGAAAATTGCTTCCGTATAGTTATTTTTGAGTCGTAGAGCCTCTGCAAGATCATTCCGCGCGGTGTCCAAATCACCTTTTGCCGCATCGAGACGAGCAAGCAGGAGAGAGAGGGACGGGTCGCGCGGTGAAAGAACTCGGGCATGATCATACGCCTCACGCGCAAGCGGATATACTTTATCCGGATCGACTGAAATAATCGCTCCATAGAGATTTCCTATTGCAACCCAATTCTGATAGTGCGTTACATCAAGATCGCGAGCTTTTTCAACATGCTGTTTTGCTTCTCCGAAAAGACGATCCCATTCCGTTTTAAGATCCTTTTGAGAGATGTCTTGCTTCGAGAGAAGAGCCTGCAGCTCTGCGAGATTCACTGAAGCAAGTAGTCGGTAATAACCGTCAAACGCATGCCAAGCGACTGCTTTCTCGAGATACCGTTTTCCTCCCGCAGTATCATTCTTTTCGAACGCGAGAGAGGCCTTTTGATACGCCATCGTTGCAATAAAACTTCGCGCCACAAAATACCCTCCGCTTGCGCTTGCGCACACGATAATAATGAGCACAAGAGAACACAAAAAACCAAGCTTCGGACTCGACGCAAATGAGATCTGGCGACTTTGAATAATTTTTTCCTGAACCAGTGTCGCCACATACAAACCGGTAAAAAGAAAGGCCATAACGACCAGAGGAAGACTCGGATTATAGAGCACCATGAATATCCATAAATACAACGATGCAAGGAAGGATGAGAGTACGAGAAAATGAATGAACCGATCACTGCGAGAGACGAAGAGCGAACGAAGACCGCTCGCGATAAAAAATCCAAACAAAAGAACCCACGCGGCGGCGCCAACTATTCCAGTTGTAACAAAGAATGTCGGCACGTGCCCAATACCTGAATTGAAATTAGTTGACCAAAAGATCGTTTCATTGATTCCATCCGGGCGGTAGAGCTGCCATTGCGTATGGAAACGATTCGGACCAGCTCCAAAAAAAACATTCTTTTCGAGAGTGTTCTTCGCAATCCTCAATGTTGATTGCCACGATGGCCGCGCTTCGATATGCGTAATATCGAATTTCTGAGCAAAAAAATCACCGAGCGGACCATTCGCCATAATAAACGCAACACAGCACGCAAAAACTATGATTGAAGCAGTTGGAATCCGCTGCAGAAAAAGTTTTTTCTTATTAAGTTCTTTCCCCTCCTCGGCTTGCAGACGGTTTTTCACCATCCTGCTCACAGAAAGTGCATACATCCCGAGAATAATTGCAAAAAGGCCGAGAACAAACCAAACGGTCACGAAATCAACGAGTGTGAGAAAAAAGAGAGCGACGAGCAAAATACCATAGAGAATAAAGCGAGCAATCCTCCTAAGTGCGAGCATCTGCAGGGCAACAAGCGTCATCACGATAACAAGGCCATAGAAAACGCCGAGATCGTTCCATTTTCCGAAAACATTGGCAATAGTCGTGGTAAATACGCCAAACGAGAGAAATTGAGGACCAATGAAAATACGCGCAAGCTGCAAAAGCGAAAGAAGCGCAAACGAAGCAAACAAAGCAAGATAAATCCGAACGATCCTATCTCGTGAATCGCATGCAAGCGATGTCACGAAAAAAAGCAGTGTGAGAAACGCGATATTCACAAACGTTCCTATCTCACCGCCTTGTCCGATCAGTGATGTTGCAACGGAACCAGAAAAAATAGTTGCTACAAGAAACGTTGCCGGAATAAGGAGCATGCCGGGAATGATGTACGTCTGCGGAATAGAGATACTTCCCTGCTTGAGACGTGAAAAAGTCCAGAGTCCAAAAACAAGCACAACGGCAGTGACAAGAAGAATTCCTTTTGCAAATTGAAATGGAAGAGCGAGTGAGGGAATAAAAAACACCGGCACAAGAAACATGAGTGCCGCAAGAATGATATTCACTACGGTATCAAAAACTCCCGAAGATGCTTCACCCCCCTCTTTCGGCGGTGCAGTTGGCGCTGCTTCAGAGTCATGTACTGTTTTTTCGGTTTTTTCCTCTGTCTCTGCAGGCACAGAAGTACCGCGCACGTTTTCACTGGCCTCTCGCATTTGATGTAGATCCATACCTCTTACGGTGTTAATATTAAGCACTTAAAAATATACATGGTAGGACTTACGCAGTTGGATGCAGTTCGAGGCGCGAGTGAGGCTTGCGACCAAGCTGTATTACCTATACAGCGCGGGAGCAAACGGAGCGAGCAAGCGGAGAAATGCGCCAAGTGCGTAAGTCCTACATAGATTATATAGGAGTATGCGTATACGATCAACGGAAAAACCCCACGTCTCCGTGCGTTGCGTAAAGCAACGCACAAAAGTCCGTGGAGTTTCTCCATCGTGTTGTTCTTCCCTGCCTATAAGCCGAATTCTGTATCCAGCCCAAGTTTTACAAAACCATAGTGGAACGGAATAAGTGGCCTCTACAAGGCCTCGTTGATTAATAACTTGACATGATTCGGTTTCAGATTTCCGTAAGATTTCATTTTTTCGATTGAACAAATCTTGAGACGTAGCAAGCTACGATGAAAGATTTGTGATTGAGAAAAAATGAAAGATTGCGGAAAGAAATATGGAAGCGAAACGGGCAAGTTATTAATCAACGAGGCCTAACCATCTCTACAGATTCCGCGGCACATTGTTTCGTAAAACTTGAGCTGGACGACGATCATTTATCTAGGTTTGCAGTTGCCTGCAGACTCAAGCGGCACTCCCAGCCCAAGTTTTGATGTTCGATTACATACTCGATCTACCAGAGCAGATGCTCTTCTGCTCTCTCTCGGCACATCCAACAAACATCAAAACTTGGGCTGGGCACGGCCTTGCACCCGGGTAAGGATTTAGCCGTTTCACCCTGAATACGTCAAAAACGCATTCAGACTATACTCTTTCGAATATCCGGTTTCTTTTCAGATCCCGGCGTCTCTGTTCGCACCTCTCGTGCGTTTTCACGCACTGACGGGCGTTACCCGCTACCTTGCTCCCAGCCCAAGTTTTGATATTCGACGGCATCATTCCAAAAATGTCCATGCTGTCGTGTCGAATGAATGTGCTATCAAAACTTGGGCTGGAGAGTGTTCGGACTTTCCTCACTTCGCAAAAAGCAAAGCGCGATCGTCTGGCAAGAAAGAACAAAAACATTATACAGCAAAAATCAGTGTTTGACAAGGATCAATTCATATGTTCATTCATAATCCCAAAAGAATCCGGTCGCCTGCAACAATGCCATGCTCCGCGGTAAATCCAGCGTTCACTTCAAGCACGTAACGCGCTCTGACTGTCGGGTAAAATACTTTTGGATACGATGCAGGGGCCACGAGAGGCTCGATCGTTACAATCCGATGTGAATCATCGAGCCATATAATATCTATTGGAAAATACATCTCTTTCATCCAGATGCCATGTATTCCGGGCGATTCCATGATAAACCACATCCCTTCATTTGCGGATAGTGACTTTCTGCCTGAAAGTCCCCTTGCACGCAATTCTGCCGTATCAGCCATGAGAAGCGCAATACGGACATCCTTTCCTTCTACATCAACGAAAAGTGGGGAAGGTGCATCTGATGGGCTTCGAGACATAAGAAGAAAGACCGCAGAGAGAACAACTAGAGTACTCAAGAAAAGAATTGCTATCTTCATATGGATACTCTACTTTTTTCTTTGGGGGAAATTCGTTGTGTCACGAAAATCAATTTGTTCTTTGTATATTGGCTTTCGCAACGTATCATACCATCCAGATTTACCAAAAAAATGGCAGATGCGGGAATAGAGATCGGTATCTTTGTCTTCTTTTTCACAATCAAAGTACATACACTCTGTTCCTGGCGCTTTGAGAAGACACAACTCCCCCGTCGCATAGGTAGGAATGCGTATGGCGAAATAATAAAAAGCCATGAAGCCAAGCAAAAGCGCCATAACTATCGTAATAAAAATATTCCATCCAATATGCCCCATATAGTGTGTTTAGTGGACTCTTCGGTTGTGTGAAGGCCACAATCCGCTCATGTTGAGATTATAAAAAGTGAACAGTTACAAAATGATAGCGCTCGCAATCAAACCATATATTAAGATACTGAACGTGTCTTGAATGATCGTTGCTATCGGCCCAGAACCGACAGCGGGATCAAGATGTTCGAGCTTGATCAATTGCGTGACGAGTAGAGCAACGAGCGGAGCAACGAGAACCGCGCAAAACATCGCAAGAGACACTGCCAGTGTAATTTCAGCAGATCGAAACCAAATATAGGAAATAAGAGCGCTCCCGAGACTTGCCACAAAACCAAGAATAAAACCCAAGAGCGTTTCTTTTATTAAATATTTTTTAAATGACGCTCTGCCGCTACGAAGATCGCGGATGTAGATTTCTTGTGTCTGCATCCCAACTGCCGCCGCCATATACACGACAAATGGAATAAAAAAAGCAATTTTAATATTGTGCTCAAGCACTTGTTCAAACCGTGATGTCATGAACGTAAGAACGATACCCAAGAGAAGCCCCGCCGCAAGAGAAGGAATGCGTATCCTCGCCAGATAGGACACCGGTTCCGTATCGTCGTCGGCATATTCAATTTTTTGCGTATGCATATATGTATATAATGCTACTTTAATACACATATGTACAGAAGCAGAAAATAATATATACTCACTTCAGAATTATTTCCCCTCTCTTCACAAGAAAGGAACAGGCCATGTCGCTCGAAGAAATTGAAACTGCTGCACTCGATGATTCTATCTCAGACGAAGCATTTTTTGAAATGCTTTTGAAGTATTGGGGCGAAATGGACATCAAAGATCGAGAATTAGAAACAGTTTGCGATATCAACTCTCCAGAATTTTTACAAAGAGAGCAAGAGATAGTACGTTTGCGAACTATTATCGAAAACGAGCGCCCCGCCATCCCGACCATGCTCCTGCAGGTATTCAAACAGCACGCAAACTGCTACAGAGCGAATGCAGAACAATAGCATCCCGAAAAGCCGCGACACTATCCGCGGCTTTTATATTTCCGCGTGGTACAATCAAGCTTTCATGGTATAACACTCATGTTTGGAGAGGTGCCGGAGCGGTCGAACGGGCTACCCTGGAAAGGTAGTATATCGGAAACGGTATCGAGGGTTCGAATCCCTCCCTCTCCGCCAGATTGGCAACTTTGAACCTTAGTCACGGCAAGGGTTTTTGAGCCCTTGCCGCCGACTTTTGGGGGATCGAAGTTGGCAAGTTGGACATCCATAAGAACATCAAAGACTGGCGTCCAGATAGGCGTCAGTTTTTGATTTTGTACCGTGAAGCCCTCAAAACAGAGCTTCATGAGTGTACGCTTCTGGTGCATGCCGCTGGTTTGAAATACCTTGTCGGCATGATCCGTAAAGTCGAGTATCTCATTAAACTTTTGCACGAATTTGTCCGACTTACCCTCAAGCACTGATAAGCGATCCTGAAACATCTCCTTCTCCTTTAAGAGCTCATCTTGAATCTTTATAAAGACCTCTGCGTCTATGATGCGTTTTGAACGATCTACGACAATATTTCGGATCTGCTGTTGCACCCTGATCAGCTCATGCCTGAGACTCTTTCGCTCCTTTTCTTCCTGTGTCAGACGTTCCTTGGCGAAGTACTGGAAGTAAGCATCCAAGACCTTCTTAAAACGATCCGGCAGATGCACCCTTGAAAGATGATTTGCGACCTGTTCCTCAACCGCCTCCCAGCGGATATATTTGCGTTCCGAACAGGTCTTATCATTCCAGTGAGTACATGAGTAATAGAGATGACCCTTTTGCATCTGTCCGCAAAGCGTAGAACCACAGACGGCACATCGCATAAAGCCAGCCATTGGATACGAATGCTTGCGACTACGATCGGCAGAGTGATTGTGCTGTTGGATGATCTCTTGAACGTCATCAAAGAGCTTCTTGGTGATGAGCGTTGGAAAGCTTGACTGACATGTTGCGGATCGAGTTTTGACCAGACCATAGTAGATCGGGTTAGCGAGGATGTGTTCAATCGACGTTCGTCTCACCATGTTGCCGTATTTGCTTTTGAAGCCACGCTTGGCAAGCTCGGCCGCAAGCGAATCGTAGCTGTACTTGCTGGTGGCATAGAACTCAAAGGCCATCTTTACGAATGGTGCTCGTATATTATCGACAATGAGTGATGTGGTGGCATAGTTCGTAAATCTCCAACAACAAGGAAAAAACAATGGGTGAATGTGCGCAGGATAAGTTACGGCAAGGCTTGGATTTGTTATGGAATGAGTTGACCGCGGCAAAAGGAAAGCACCGCGATACTCCACAGGCAAAGATCTATCTCAACAATGCGGAGATAGGACTCAATCAGGCAGAACAATTCCTCACAGCCGATAGGGTGCACGATGCGTCAGAAGTTGCTCTACAGGCGGGAAATGTATTGGCCTCGGTGGATTTGCGATGTGCAATCGATCTGTTCAGGGAGAGTAATGAACTACAGAAAAAATCTTTGCGAAAAGCAAAAGTCCAGGATATGAAGCAAGTTCATTTCTTTGTCCGTACCGCTAAATTACTTGACGAGGCAGAAAGTTTCCTTGATGATGGAAAAACTGATGAAGCACAACAGGTTTTACTACAATACCATCGCGAGAAAATCAAGGTTGGTTTAGCGGGCCTCAGCCTAATCTTTTAGAGCCTGTCCACGATCTCGCTTTCAAGACAAATTTTTCAAATTTTGAGGCAAAAAAAGTGAAATTTGACAAACTGAATCGGGGTTCAGAGAGGAAAATTACGCTTTTTTGGTCCAAAATTTGGAAAATTCTAGTCGAAATGGAGATCGTGGATAGGCTCTTAGTAACGCAATCCAACATGGCGATCGTATTCTGATCGCCATGTTATTTTTTATTGGCGTGCAATACCCGATGGTGTGCGTACTCGCACAGACGGGGATGCACATAAAACTTGTATCGGCGGTGGCCGATTCCTATTCCAACAAAAAAGCCTGGTTCTGCTCCGCGAATACCCTGTGGTGTCTGTAAGGAGACCCACAGGGATCGACGGAGCAGACTTTTTTATATGATTTGCATTATGATTAACTCCGCAATGCGCGGACACGATCACTAATAGGCGGATGCGTTGAAAAGAGACGCACGAGAAGAGGTGTTCGAGATTGAGTATCGCTTCCGCGATCTGCGCCGAAAGGATTTTCTAGAAAGAGATGTGCGGTTGCGTTGGTTGCGGTGCGCAGCGGTTGCGAATGCACGCTGATTTTTTCAAGAGCGCGAGCAAGACCTTCCGGATAGCGTGTGAGAAGCGATCCCGATGCATCCGCCAAAAATTCACGTTTGCGCGAAATGGCAAGGTGTATAAGTGTTGCAAATAGCGGAGCAAGTATTGAGAGCGATACTCCGACAAGCATTAAAATTGCTCCCGCATTTCCCCGATCATCCCTGTCTCGGCCACGAAACCATAGAGATCGCATAAAAATATCAGACACAATCGAAACAAAGCCGACAAGCACAACTGCGACAGTTGATACGAGCATGTCTCGATTGCCGATATGCGAAAGCTCGTGCGCGAGTACGCCTTCCAGTTCTGATCTTTCCAGAATGTTGAGAAGGCCTGTTGTCACTACAACGACAGCGTGTTCGGCGTTTCTTCCTGTCGCAAATGCATTTGGCGCGGGATCGTCAATCAGATAAAAACGCGGCATGGGCAAACCCGCCGTGATACAGAGATTCTCGAGAATACGATGGACTTCGCGGTTCTCAACCGGCTGCGCATGATGGAGACGGAGCACAATTCGATCTGAAAACCAATAGCTCACTACATTCATGATGATACTGAAAAGCACCGCAACATAGAGAATCGTCGGATTTCCATATACCTGCGAAAAAACAAAACCTATACCGATCACAATACCAAAAAACACAGTCATTAAAGCCCAGGTCTTCCAGATGTTTTCGCTCTTGTGTGTGTATATAGTTGCCATAGAAAATCAATATTAGGACCTACGCAAATCACTCTTTTCGTCATTGCGAGCGCTTTGCGCGAAGCAATCCATGTTTATTCTTAAGCATCACAAATTCTGGATTGCTTCGGAGTACCTCGCAAAGACGCTCACATGCGTAAGTCCTAAATATATTAAAAAATGATGCCAATACTCTTTTCTCAGAAACCATAAGTTACAACCTAATGCTTATACACTTAAACTCATGGACTCCTGTGCCTTGCCTTAGCTGATTCGCTTCTCGCAATTTGTTGAAAGCATCCCTTGCTTCAAATAAGTAGTGAACGGGGATATTTAAATCATAATGTCCAGGGAGTAACTTGGAGATTTTGGGCAGCCGACATAATTTCTCAATTGATTCTGCAAATAATGCTGGATTAGTGCTTGGGTAAAATACATATAACATACCTTTGTATAAAAGGTCGCCAGTAGCAAGATACCCTGTAGCTTCTTCGTATACACAGATATGGCCCGGGGAGTGTCCCGGTGTATGGAGTATTTTCAATCCTCTATTTCCCAAGTCGATTTCATCCAAGTCTTTTAAGATTTGCTGAGGTATTCCTGTAAAGGGAATGTACTTTTCTATATTAAACTCCCTCGGTAGCTCTTGTGTAAATGGTTTGCTAATCAAAGTGTTGCGTATTTGTTCAACAGAAATTGGTAATCCCTTTTCCATCCATTCAAGATCGTTTTTGTGAACTGCAACCTCTTTAAACAGACTGTGTCCGCCGATATGATCCCAATGATTGTGGGTTGTAATTACGATAACTTCTTGATTTGTCAACTTATCAATTTCGTTTTTGATATTCGCAATACCTAAACCCGTATCGATAAGGGCGGATTTGTCGCTTCCGATAAACAAGTAGGAATGGACTTTTTCCCAGTGACCATATTCACTAATCGCAAAAGTTTTCTCGTTAATCTTTTCGATTGTGAACCAACTCTTATTCATAAATTCGAGGCCTTCTCGAAGAGAACAGGGTAGATCATGATTTTTATCAAAGTAACAAGGCACTAAAACTTCACTTTCACAGGTTCACGCACGGAAGCATCCGCTTCGTCGTTATTGAAGAATTCCATTGTCTTGAAACCAAACTTGTTTGCAATAAGATTGTTCGGAAAACTTTCGATCTTGATACTTAGATCGCGCACATTCCCGTTGTAGAAACGCCGTGACGCCTGAATTTTATTTTCCGTATCAGCAAGCTCTCTCTGAAGCTCGAGAAAATTTGTATTCGCTTTAAGGTCCGGATAATTTTCAGCAACAGCAAAAAGTGTCTTGAGCGTGCCAGAGAGTATATTTTCAGCTTTGCCGCGATCTGCAAGCGAGCTCGATTCAGCCTGCATTGCGGCAGTACGCGCAGCGGTCACTTTTTCAAATGTTCCGCGCTCATGCTGCATGTATCCTTTTACCGATTCGACAAGGTTCGGAATGAGATCGTAGCGGCGGCGAAGCTGCACTTCAATATCAGCCCATGCCTCTTTTGCTCGATTCGTTAACTTTACGAGGCCGTTATAGAGCATAACCACCCAGAGCAAAACAAGAGCGACAATGCCAAGAATGATATACATAATTGTATATAAAATTAGACTAAATGTAACAGTAAGGAGTATAGCATATTTTCGGTAAAAGCGAAGCGGGCATGCAACATTGCATGCCCGCTCAAATGCTCTTTCCTCTTGTGCTACTCGGCACTACTCGGCACACACAATAATATGAGAAACAAACGTATCGTATTCCCGATATTGTAGTTTTTGAATTTTTCTCATCAGTGCAGAATCAATTTTCTGCACCCGAATCGGATCAGGCGCTTTCGCTGTCACAATGATTCTTCCAGGAGCAAGTACCGGAACTGTTTCCCGAAGTATCGTTCGAGGCACTTTTACTCGAGGCGGACCATGTGTGCCGGTATCTATCCGCGACACTCCAGCAAACAACTCTACCGTTCCGAGAATATAAAGCCCTGAAGGATTGAGCCCATCTTCATCGAGCATCCGGTGTCGCACGGAAAGATTTTGAGGCACAATCGAGAGCTCGAAAATATGCTCACCGTAAAAGTATTCGAGCAACTGATTGACCATCCTTCGATACCGCCGAGCATCCTTGCTATCGCGTATTCCATGTCCCTCCGAAACGATGCTTCCATAGTCCTTTGACTCTAGGCTCGCAGCTTTTGAAAAACCGAGATTATGGAGAGCGCGTGCATAGCTCCACCTGACAACGGGCAGTTTGCATCCCGATTGTTTCACCTGCTCCATGAAAAAACTAACAGGCATTGCAGTGAGCCGATTCACATGTACAACTTTCGAAAAATCCATCGCTTGTTCGCTCTGCAACAGTAAGCGTGCACGTCCGTTCTGTGGTGAATCTCCCGTAACCGCTCGCCTTTCCCTATCGTCCGCTTTCTGGACGCGCCGGAGTTCCTCGTACGCCGCTTGTGCAAGAGAAAGCGCATCCATGTTCCCAGGCTTCGACGCAAAAACGATACCAAACGTGAGAACTGTAAGCTTTGAACATTCGCCAATACCGACCGTGCCGTCCCCGGGTGTAATCCGCAGAACATTTCCAAAAAAAGAGCGTTCAATTCCTTCGCGCCACTTCTTCTCGTCAGCAAGCTTTTTCTGCGCTCCATCAAGAGCGTTCGTAAGACTCTCCGCGTTGCGGCGCAAGTTTGCGAGTTGCACATGAAGCGTGCGTTCTTCCGACCGCACGTATGAATGGATTTCGCGAAATTCCGTAATCGCTCGGTCGAATACTTCCCGATTACTCAACTGATCAAACGCATCAGAGTACCGCAAGGCTATTGCGCTCGCAACACCCTCGCCCGGAGAGGAATCAGGATGCTTCTTTGCCAAGAGAAACCGCGCACTCCTCCTGCAGTAGTCAAAGAGTTCATCGTTCGTCAAACCGAGCTTGAGAATGTCCGGCGAAAAACGGATGATCTCGAGAGGATTCTCTTTGACGTTCACACCATCACGAAACCTTTGCACCAGTTGGCGCGCATAGGTGCTCATACATCCTCTCCTCCATCTTCACTCCATCTCGCCGGTATTGGAGAGAGCAGTTCTAAAATGTCTTCGGCGCTCGCAATGTTTGGCGCGCTACTCCCTTCCTCAGCATTCGCCGCATTATTCGCTACGATGAATGCAATCGTGGCAAATGCCTTCTTTCTTGGCATGATCATATTTCGTTCCTCGATGATTTCATCGAGATTCTCCATAATGACACACAAAATCTCTTCTGCATCATCACCATAGGCTTGAACCAAGTGAGCAGCGCAGAGCCAGCTGACTAGGAACCCTTCCTCCTTCCCCCAATGTAAAATGTTCAAGGTCAGATCAATTTGATGGAGAATCCGCTCGCTTCTGTTCAAGTACAGATTATTACCCATCTCGCGATCAAACCCAAGAGATATCCACTGTCCATCCGTGAAATAGTGATAGATTTTCTGGAATGTTTCCGGATGAATCGGAGCTTGCATTTCCACCGTCATAGCGAGAAACAATTCTTGATCAAGCTTGCGTGGCAATACAGCCTGCACACGTTTGATGAGCGTCTCCTCTTTCCAGCCAAGTCGGTTCGAGAGAGCTTTTACATATGTGTCTCCCGCTACAAGAGAAACGGATCCGCTCTTGACAATGAACCACGTATACCTCGTCTGTTGTTCTTCCATACCTTCCTCCATTCAATGTAACCAGATTCGATTTTGACTTTTGGGATTGTACCACAGAAAACTCTATAGTGTCAATATACCTCACGCGATTACACAAAAAACACAAGACCTGCTCGTGCGAGCAGGTCTTGTGTTTTTTGTGTCAGTTGTTGGTTTGCCGGTCGTTGGTTTAGTAGTCCATACCGCCCATGCCGCCCATACCTCCCGGCATACCGCCGCCCATGCTTTCTTTCTTTTCTTCGGGCTCTTCCGCAATAGCAACTTCCGTGGTAAGAAGGATGGCTGCAGCCGACGCCGCGTTCTGAACAACACTACGCGTTACTTTTACAGGATCAATAATCCCGGCACCGAGCATATCAGGTACGATCTCATCTTTGAGCGCATCATACCCAGAATTGCCTTTTGTATTTTTTACTTTTTCTACAATGACCGAGCCGTCGTCTTTTCCCGCATTGATTGCAATCTGCTTGAGCGGAGCATCGAGCGCTTTCAAAACGATTTCATATCCGGAAGCAAATTCAGCTTCAAAACTCTTAATCGGAGACTTTACGGTCTTCTCGCGCATTTTCTGCGCAATCTTTACAAGCACACTTCCACCCCCCGGAACAATACCTTCGGCGATCGCGGCACGCGTCGCATTGACCGCATCTTCGATCTTGTCTTTGAGATAGCGCATTTCAGCTTCAGTTGAAGCGCCGACACGAATCACGCCCACACCGCCTGCAAGCTTTGCGATGCGTTCATCGAATTTTTCTTTATCAAATTTTGAATCAGACTGCGAGCGCTGTGTTCGGAGTTGATCAACACGAGCCTCGATCTCGGACTTCTTTCCTTTTCCGCCGACGATAATCGTGCGGTCTTTCGTCGCAATCACTTTGCCTGCCTTCCCGAGCATGTTGAGCTCAACCTTTTCCATTTTTACGCCGACTTCTTCCGAAATCACTTTTCCACCGACAGTAATAGCGAGATCTGCAAGCATATCTTTCTTGCGATCACCAAAACCGGGAGCCTTGATTGCAAGCACGTTAAACGTACCGCGAATCTTGTTCACGATAAATGTTGCAAGCGCCGCACCTTCCACGTCGTCCGCAATAATCACGACTTCTTTCTTGCCACTCTGCGCAATCTTTTCCAGCACCGGAAGAATGTCTTCAACCGTGGAGATTTTTTTGTCAGTCACCAAAATGAACGCGTCTCGATACTCCGCTTCCATTCTGTCGGGATTGGTCACCATGTATGGCGATACATACCCTTTATCAAACTCCATGCCTTCAACCACATCCGATTCAATACCAAACGTCTGCGATTCTTCTACGGTTACAACCCCATCCTTGCCAACTTTCTTAATCGTATCGGCAATAATTTTGCCCATTTCCCCAGATTCCGCAGAAATAGTCGCAACCTGCGCAATCTCATCACCCGAAACAGGTTTTGAGAGCGCACGAAGCGCATCCACAACATCATGAGCCGCGCGTTCAATGCCAAGACGAATACCCATGGCATTCACACCCATGGCCGTCTGTTTGATGCCCTCATGTAAAATAGACTGCAACAGCACGACTGCGGTCGTTGTTCCGTCACCCGCAAGCTCGTTTGTTTTTGACGCAACTTCTTTCGTCAATTCCGCACCCATGTTTTCATATTTGTCGCGCAGTGTGATTTCCTTCGCAATAGAAACACCGTCATTTGTGATCGTCGGCGCGCCGTATGATTTTTCGAGCATCACATTGCGTCCGCGAGGGCCGAGTGTAATACGCACTGCATCTGCAACTTTATCTACTCCTCTCTTGAGCGATTCACGCGCCTTTTCATGAAATAGTACTTGTTTTGCCATAGTATCGTTTGTAATTAAATTATTTTATTACTGCTAATATCGAGCTTTCGTCGAGAATAAAATATTCTTTGCCGTCAAGCTTGATCTCATTCGGACTATATTTTGAAAATACAACCCGATCACCCACCCGCACGCGCATTGGAATAAGTTTGCCGTTGTCATCATACTTTCCCTCTCCGACAGCGACGATCATGCCCTGTTCGGGCTTTTCTCGATCAACCGTCTCGGGAATAATAATGCCAGAGAGTGTTTTGCTGCCAAGCTCTTCTGCCGAAAGCGAACGCAAAAGCACACGATCGCCAAGGGGCACCACATCAAAGCCTTTTGTTGATTGTTTTTTCATACAAAAAATGATTGAATAATGATAAGTACTTCTAAAAAGTGTAGGCATTATAATGATGGTTCTGTTGCGTGTCAACAAATCGGTACTTGACTTTGTATAAATTATGTGATATAAATACGCCCAAAACAAAAGTCCTGATTCCAACAAAACCCTCCCAAACACCGCGTTTGGGAGGGTAGATTTTTTGATGTCTTACTCGGACGCAAGAAATTCCTCAAGGGTTTGTGCAGGCCGGGCGTGTGTGTCTTTATTATGATCGTCCAGCATTTTTACAGTTGCACATGCATCTGCAATCGCTTCCGCAACAGAAATCTTGCGTTCTGTTGCTTCTGATAGCAAATACTCATATACTTCGTGACTAAAAGTGACATCAACACGCAGCCGCACAGGATACCCTGTGATATCTTCCTCCCCCCCAGAAACATCGGAAGCATCGTCGAAAATGTCGTCGTATGCCATACCAATTCCTTTTAAGAAATAGGGGTAAAAAACACGATTCGCTCCTCCTTGTACGATAGCACACTTCCGCTTGTCGAAAAACCTGCTTTCGTGTATACTACCCTCAATGCAGCTTATAGCCGCACTGCTACCTTACATACAAATCGGAATATCCATTCTTTTGGGAGCCGCTATACTGTTACAGCAATCAGATGCTGGTCTTGGCGAAGCATTAGGAGGATCCGGGGGAACTGTCGGTTATCATACCCGACGGGGTTTTGAGCGTGTTCTCTTTCGGGGAACCATTGCACTCGGAGTTCTCTTTGTTCTCTCCGCCCTTGTAGCCATACTTATAAAATAACCGCGCGAATCACGGTTATGGCGCAAGTGTCTCTACGCGCTTCAGGATGCGTTATCATTGTTTTCTTCCCATAATGAAACGCCTCCTGTTTCTCTACCATCAAATCTCTATTTACCAAACAATACCATCTGCCTAAGGCAAAGCTGCTTTCCGGCGTTTTGCAATCACTTTCCCCGCTTGAAATTCTTTTTTTCGGAGTATCTGTTTTCTTGCTCGTAGCAAGTACGTTTCTCATGCTTGTAGAAATTAACAAAAATCTCCTCGTCGAGATCCCTGCGCATGGCGGCAAAATCACGGAAGGAATAATCGGCGCACCGCGTTTTATCAATCCGCTTCTTGCAATCGGAGATACCGATCGTGACCTTACCCTTCTCACATATTCAGGTTTGCTTCGCGCACAACCCTCGGGCACACTTATCCCTGACCTCGCGGAGAACTACGAAATTTCTCCGGACGGCCGCACATATACTTTTACATTGCGCAGCGATGCCACATTCCACGATGGTACAAGTGTAACGGCAGACGATGTCATTTTTACCATTACAAAAGCCCAGGATGCAGCGCTTAAAAGTCCGAAGCGAGCAAATTGGGATGGAATTGCGGTTACAAAAAACGAACGCCAGCAGATACTCTTCACGCTCCCGCAGCCATACTCGCCATTCCTCGAGAACGCAACCATCGGCATCCTCCCTAAGCATCTCTGGAAAGATGTCGACACGGAACAATTTTCATTTTCCGCGTACAATACGCGCCCGATAGGTTCGGGACCATTCCGTGTATCCAAAATCAACAGAGATTCATCGGGAATACCGGAATCGTACACACTTGTTCCCTTCAAAAACTATATTCTCGGAAGGCCCTATATCGGCAGTCTCGTGCTTAAATTCTATCCAAACGAAGAGGAGTTAGTCACTGCATATCGTCATGAGAGCGTGCAGAGCATCAATTCCGTTTCGCCTGCATTCGCGCAAAAATTCGCCGAGGATGGCGAGCGGCTCGAACTTTCTCCACTGCCGCGAGTTTTTGCGGTATTTTTCAATCAGAACCAATCTCAAGTTTTCACCTACGAAGAAGTACGCAAAGCACTCAATGTTGCAATCGACAAAGACCGCATCATCAAAGATATCTTGAGCGGCTACGGAGTTCCCATTGATGGACCGATCCCTCCGGGTCTTCTTCCAGACGACTCTCTTTCGAAAAATAATTTTCCCAGGACAACTCAAAATGAAAAATTCACTTTGGCAACAAGCACCGAAAATGCTGAAAAGGATGCCCGCATAGAGGAAGCTCAAAAAATCCTTCTCTCCGCAGGATGGAAATTCAACGAAGAACTTGGTATAATGGCAAAAAAGAGCAGTAAGGGAAGTCTCGCGCTCTCATTTTCTCTCGCAACATCAAATGCCCCTGAACTTAAAGCAGCAGCGCAGAATCTCAAAGAGACCTGGGAAAAACTTGGCGCTCATGTCGAAATAAAAATTTTTGAGACTGGAGATCTCAACCAAAATGTCATCCGCCCTCGTAAATTTGATGCGCTTCTTTTTGGAGAAGTCATTGGTCGTGATCTCGATCTCTTTGCATTCTGGCACTCTTCACAGATGAGCGATCCTGGTCTCAATATCGCCCAGTATGCAAACATCACATCCGACAAACTTCTTGAGGAAGCGCGGACAATTGGAGATCAAACAGAGCGCATCAAAAAATACAACGCATTTCTTGATGAAATTGAGTCGGATCGGCCCGCGGTTTTTCTTTACTCTCCTGATTTTATCTATGTTCTGCCGCGCTCGCTTCGAGGCCTTGTGCTCGGCAAGGTAACAACGCCCTCCGAAAGATTTCTTAGTGTCTATAATTGGTATCTCGAAACAGAACGTGTTTGGCAATTTTTCGCGCCCAAGTAGAAAATATTTATTAACTAATCATTATTATTCGGTATTCACGTATACAGAACCCGAAAAAAAAGACATACCATGAACGAACAGAATTCGTCGGGCGCAAAAAGAGCGCCTGACCCATATAACGGACGCAGAAAAAATACCTATCATGCCCGTCCAAATGCACAACCTCTGTCGCCGCAACAGCACAATCGATCGCAGGGCGCGCGAGCGAGCGAGGAAAGGTCCGCACAGAGACATGCGTACCACGGACATCAAGGCACGGCTCCACAGCCAGGTTCGTACGGGAATAATAGAAGGAGTCGTCAGCTTGTGCGCCGCCCCAATTCCGCAGGAAGTTTTAGAGGTCCGCATAAACCTCACGCGCAAGGCCCGAGAAAACCATCTTCGGCCATTCCTTCCGCAGATGACAATATCAGAATCATTCCTCTCGGCGGCGTTGAAGAGATCGGCAAAAACATGACGGTTATAGAATATCGCGATGACATTATTGTCGTTGATGCCGGTTTCCAATTCGGAGAGGAAAGCACTCCCGGCATTGATTTCATTCTCCCCAATACTGCATACCTCGAGGAGCGAAAGAAAAATATCCGCGGAATCATCATCACACACGGCCATCTTGACCACATCGGCGCAATTCCCTACATCATCGAAGGACTCGGCTATCCGCCGATCTACTCGCGTCTCCTAACAACCGTCATGATTAAAAAACGCCAGACCGAATTTCCGCATCTGCAGCCACTCGATATCCGTATTGTTGAAAAAGATGAGGTCATCAAACTTGGCGGATTGCATATCAAATTTTTTGCCGTTTCCCACACCATTCCAGACTCAATGGGTGTCATCATTGAAACACCCTACGGCAGTGTTGTTGCGACCGGCGACCTCAAACTCGACCACGTAGACGGCGTGCCGACAAAAGTTGAGGAAAACGAGTTCGGCAAATTCAAAAAAGAGAATGTTCTCATGCTCATGGCGGATTCGACCAATGTCGAGCGTGAGGGATTTTCTCTTCCCGAAAGAATTGTGCACGAGAATATAGAAAAAATCATCGCCGCTTCAACCGGACGTCTTATTGTCGGAACATTTGCTTCGCAACTCGAGCGCCTCATCAAGATTATCGAAATCTGTGAAAAATTCAATAAGAAAGTGGTGGTGGAAGGTCGCAGCATGAAAAACAATATTGACATTGCAAAAGAGCTCGGTCTTGTCACGGTAAAAAAAGATACGTTCATCACGTCACCAATGATGGGCGACTATCCGCCCGAGCGTATTGTCGTCCTTGCCACGGGCGCTCAAGGGGACGAATTTGCCGCTCTCATGCGCATGGCAAACAAAACAAATAAATATTTTAAGATCAATACCAGAGATACGATACTTCTATCTTCGTCCATCATTCCTGGAAACGAGCGTAGTGTGCAAAAACTCAAAGATAACCTTTCTCGACAGGGCGCGCGGATCATTCATTACAACGCCGCAGCCGTTCACGCGTCCGGCCACGCAAATCATGACGAAATGGTGTGGATACACCAAAAGGTGAAACCTCGATTTTTTATGCCGATGCACGGCTATCACTATATGCTTCGTGTTCATGGCGATCTCGCGCAATCAGTCGGTATGCCTGAAAAAAACGTCATCATTCCGGATAACGGCATGATCATCGAAATCCAAGAGAGAGGAACCAAACTCGTCGTACGGAAAGAGAAGGCGGGCAGTGGGCTCGTGCTCGTCGACGGATTCTCCATTGGCGATGTGCAGGAAGTTGTTTTACGAGATCGGCAAATGCTCTCCAAAGACGGCATGTTCGTTATCATTGCAAGCATCAATCCGAAAACTGGCAAATTGCGTAAATCTCCCGATATTATTTCACGCGGCTTTGTCTACTTGCGCGAGTCCCAAGAAATGCTCTCGCACGCGCGCCTCATCGTTAAAAAGTCCGTCGAAGACGTGAGCATCGGCATGAACCCGATCAACTTCGAATACATCAAAACAAATGTTACTGACGCAGTCGGTAAATACCTGTTCCAAAAAACAAACAAGCGGCCGATTATTATTCCGGTTCTTATAGGGGTGTAATATACGCTAGATTACAAAATTTCTTTCTTGGTATGTATTTCGCAAGACACAGATAATTTTCTGCTGAAAATTTCTTCTGCTCGCGCCAGTCGCGCTGCGCAAGGTCTTGCAAAATACACACCTTCGACGAAATTTTGTAATTCACTGCAGAACAATTCTCATTATGACTTCACGGCAACACATATCACTTTCCTCAATATATCTCATATCATTTCTGCTCGCGCTTCATCTCGGGTTGCCTCTCTATATCAATTCATCGCTTCTTGCGAGTGTTCTTGGAGATCAAAACGTCGGTCTTGTCTTCACCGCCGCATCTCTCGCTATCCTTCTTGCGCTTGGATATTTCCGCCACATGCTTGAACGCCTGGGCAACTTTCTCACCTTGCAGTGGGTTATGGTTGCAGAACTCGCCGCGCTCGGAACATTTCTTGCTACGGAAAACCCGATTGCAATTACGCTTGCGATGACAGCACATATGATTGCCGCGACATTTATCATGTTTTGCATGGATATATTTCTTGAAAACACATCAGTCTACCGAAAAACAGGCGTCATCCGCGGCAAATACCTCACCGCTATGAGTGTCGGGGTACTCGCTTCACCCTTTATCGTCGGCCTTCTTCTCACCGACAGCGACTACACAAAAGTGTACATGCTTTCAATCGGCATTCTCGCGGTTGTCTTCATCATGTTCACGAGCATGTATAGAAATTTTGATGACCCAAAATATGAGAAGGAAGATTTTATGGCTGCGTGGCATGCCATCAAGGAGCACCGCAATATGCTGCGAATATGCTACACCAATTTTCTCCTCTATCTTTTTTACGCCATCATGGTGGTTTACACGCCCATCTATCTTTCAAAATATATCGGCTTCAGTTGGAGCAGTATAGGTGAAATTTTCACCATCATGCTCCTTCCCTTCATTCTCTTCCAAATCCCTCTCGGTTGGCTTGCCGATAAGAAACTGGGAGAAAAAGAGATGCTCATCGCAGGCTTTGCAATCACCGCGCTCATGACCGGAGCACTGACATTCATTTCAAGCACGAGCGCTCTTTTCTGGGCTTTAGCGCTTTTTGGAACAAGAGTCGGCGCAAGTATTGTCGAAATCATGAACGAAACATATTTTTTCAAAAAAACAAACGACACCAATACACCTATGCTCATGTTTTTCAGAATGACACGCCCGATTGGTTTTATGGTCGGTCCCACTCTTGCTTCATTGACCTTTATTTTTCTTGATTTTAGATACCTATTTCTCGTTATCGCGGTTATCATTCTTACGGGAATAATCACGACGCTCTCACTCAAAGACACATTATGATTCTTTCACAAAATGAGCTAGCGAAAACAGTACTGCGACTGCGAAAACAAAACAAAAAAATCGTAACAACCAATGGCGTTTTTGATATTATCCACGCGGGTCATATTCGGTATCTCGCAGAAGCAAAAAAACTTGGGGATGTTCTTATCGCTCTCGTCAATTCCGATACATCAACGAAAACACTCAAGGGAAATGATCGGCCGGTGAATCCCGAGACCGATCGAGCCGAGGTTCTCGACGCACTCTCGTCCGTAGACTACGTTCTCGTCTTTAGCGAACTTGATCCGTGTGCAATCCTTAAACAGATCAAACCTGATATCCACGTTAAAGGCGGCGACTACACACTCGATAAAATACTTGAGAACGATGTCGTCGAAAAAAGCGGTGGCACAGTTGTCCTTATTCCTGCATCACCCGGATACGCAACAACAAACATCATTCGAAAGATTCAACAAAATTGAAGAACGCTTCTCGCAAAGAGAAGCGTTCTGGTGAATCCTATTCTTCTTTCTCGTCTTCTGGTTTCCATATGCTTATAGTAACCACAATGGCACCCACAAACATCCAAGCTGCCCCGGTGCCCGAAAGCAGGTCGTATAAATGAAAGAGATGCGCTAAAAGTACGGTTCCACCCCAAACCGCAACTGTCGCAATAGCTTTCCACATCATGTTCCATATCCTTTCGTATCATAAAAATTCTCTGTAACAAAACAATTTCTGCTAAAAGCATATCATATGTACGTTGTCAAATCAGATTTGATTTGATACATCCGCAGATTTTTCTGTAGAAAACCCTCCGCTTCGAGTTGTGCAAGAATCTTTCGACATCTTTTCGCTTCAATATCAAGAGTCGCGCACAATGTGGATTGCGCCGCGGAACTGGAGAGAAGGAATTTGAGAATGGTACCGCGTATTTGTCGATCAGATCCGTTAAATTTTGATTGCTTCGTATAGTGTTTACTGCAAGAGTTGAGATACCGATGCGTCTTTTTAAGCATCGCGCCATAATCCATAAGCGCATAGTACCACTCGCGCGAATTTTTCTCTGGCAATGTTTTTTCCACAAGAGCAAGAATTTCACGATCTTCAATCTGCCCCATTCCCTCGAAAAAGAAGTGTGTATACACATTCCGTATATTTGTTTCTATGAGCGGCTGTGGTTCATTCCAAGAAAATACTGCAATCGCGCGGGCGGTATAGGGTCCCACTCCCGGCAACTCCTCAAGCAATGCAACTGATGTTGGTAAACGCCCGTTATACTTTTTAACAACTTCTATCGCAAGACGTTTGAGGGCAAGCGCCCGACGATTGTATCCCAGACCTTGCCACACGAAAAGTACGTCAATCTGTGAAGCCATCGCAAGAGTTTCAAATGTCGGGAATCGGGAAATAAAGGCTTCATATTTCGGAATCACACGATCCACCTGTGTCTGCTGAAGCATAACTTCCGAAACCAGTATCTTGTAGGAATCTTTTGTCTTTCTCCACGGCAAACTGCGCCCATTTTGTTTATAAAAGTCCAAAATTATTTTTTGAAATTTTGTTTTTGAAATAGACCGCACGATGTAAGTATATACAAAATGTGTGACTTTTAGAGCACGGTATGATAAATTGTTATGGGTTTGTTCAACGTCGTATCGTCATAAGGAGAAAAAATGGAAGCCGTACAAGCAACCCACTTCACCGATCGTCAAATCGTCAAGCGCGAAGATATGTTATCCCTTCTCCCTGAAATCAAGGAAAGCGCGCAAGCAGAGCTGCTTGCAAGTATTGAAGTCGTTCAAAGGGAGAGTGTCTGCATCGGAGCACTTTTGGGAGCCGTCGAAATGCTCATGCTCCTTGGTAAACTACCGCACGAAATTATTGCCATCGGACGTATATACATAATCAAAGAGACAACCACGCGTATTCCGGACATACAGCTTCTCTCCTGGAATCTTGATCACATTGTCACTTGCGCAGACATGCTATGGAACGACATCGAAAAACAGATGCCTGACCAAGGAGTGCTGTGCATAAAGTATGTGCGACAAATCCTTCAATCTCTCATTGATGATTTTGGCGAGAGCGCGCAAGCCGATGGTGAAGCAGTCGCAACAAAACAGCAAGCGTGCGGATGCATCGTAGTCCAAGCAGAGAAAAGCTCGACAAAAGAGTAATATGACAGGCCCCGCATCTCTTCGATGCGGGGCTAAGGCACTGTAACAAAATAAATTGAACATCTTACGCTCTCTGCATATCCATATATTGTTCGTGCTCAATCGCAAAATCCTTATCGTATCTCGATACGTTTCGGATTTGCTCATTCCGCGCCAAACAATATCTGAATACGCAGAAAACGTAATTTTGTCCAATTTATTTTGTTACAGCGCCTAAGATTTAAGAGCCTAACAAAAAGAACTCCGCATCTGTTTCATGCGGAGTTCTATGTATATTCACATTAATCCAACCATAGTCCATCATAGTCGACTATGATACGCTTGCCGCCATACATCATGCCAGGAAATATGGTTTCAACAGCGCTCCGTACTGCCACCACCTTTGGATAGTCATACCTTTCACAATCAAGAATAAAGTAGACTTCATCTACACCTTCTGCAGTTCCAGAAGAACCAACAACCTCGTAGCCATAGGGCTCGATAGCAGTTTCCAGTATACTTTTGATTTCATGTGCTAAGTCCACCAAAGCCTCCCTCTAATATAGGTCAGTGGATTCTTGAAGCAGTATACCTAAGAAACTGTCTAAAGTCTAACCGCTAAAAAACGAGGTAAAATATACGCTTGCCTGTAAAAATGCCCAAATTTCAGCTGCAAATCATCTATTCCTCCTCAACGTATCTCGATATGCTTCGTCAGAATAGGTGATTTTCGCTCGAAATTTGATCATTTTTTCAAGGCATTAGACTTTAGACAGGTTCTAAGTTCGGAGAAAAATCAATCACTTGATGATAACCAATCGGAAATTGTTTTTGCTGACCGGCGCTATTATACACAACCAATTTCCGGGAAACTTCTTTTTTGAGTGCATCCATGAGTTCAATATTCATGTCATAATTGCTCCCATAAGATGAAATATCGTCCTTCGATGATACAAAAAAGAGACGCTGGGACGGCACGATGTCTCGTATTGCATGCAATGCGTCAACACCTCGATATTTCGTTCCCGCAGAAAGTAGGACCCCCGATT